>JBIQJM010000037.1:0-25781 GCA_044507525.1 Burkholderiales bacterium | reverse complement strand
TGCCGCCGTCGAGCGCGAGCCGGTTCCACAGCGAGACGAGCGCCATCAGCACCGGCGCGTTGCGCTCGAGCGGCGCTTCGCGGAAATGCCGGTCCATCGCGTGCGCGCCGGCGAGCATCGCGCGGAAATTCGCGCTGCCGATCGACAATGCGATCGGCATTCCGATCGCCGACCACAGCGAATAGCGCCCGCCGACCCAGTCCCACATCGGGAAGATCGCTTCGTGCGCGAGACCGAAGCCGGTGGCGGCCTCGACGTTCGAGGTGACGGCGACGAGGTGGCGCTGCAGGCCCTCGCCGGCGACGCCGGACTGCGCGAACCAGCGGCGCAGCGCCTGCGCATTGCGCGCCGTCTCGGTGGTGTGCCACGACTTCGAGGCGATGATCGCGAGCGTCGTGCGCGGATCGAGCCCCGCCGTCGCGCGATCGAAGGAATCGGGATCGACGTTCGACAGGAAACGGCAATCGAGGCGGCCCGCCTCGCGCGCGAGCGCCTCGCAGGCGAGCTGCGGCCCCAGATGCGAGCCGCCGATGCCGACGTGCACGACGGCGTCGATCGGCAGGTCGGTCGCACCCTTGCGGCGGCCGTCGCGCACGGCGTCGGCAAACCGCGTCATGCGCTCGAGGGTGTGCGCGACCTCGCCGGCGACCGGGTCGTCGCCGCGATGCGCGTCGACCGGCCGGCGCAATGCGACGTGCCAGGCCGGACGCCGTTCGGTGAAGTTCACCTGCGCGCCGTCGAACATCGCGTCGCGTTGCGCCTCGACGTCGACGGCGCGGGCGAGCGCGAGCAGTGCATCGAGCGCGGCCGACGGCAGGCGATGCCGCGTGAAATCGGCGTGGATGCCGGCCGCGTCGACGACCAGCCGCTGCTGCCGCTCGGGCTCGTCGCGCAGCAGTTGCACGATCGATGCGTCGCGCATGGTCTGCGCGAGCCGGTGCACCGCTTCGCGTGCACGTTCCTTCGAAGTCATCGTCGACCCTCCCGGGAGCGCAGGCCGGCGGCCGCGCTCCTGACCCATTCCTGCAGGTCGGCCGCGCTCAGTCCGTCGGCGCTGCCGTTCGCCCGCGCCCAGGCCTCGCCGGCCTCGCCGTGCAGCCAGGCCCCGAGGCACGCGGCGCGCTCGGCGTCGAGCGCGCGTGCAAGCAGCGCCGCGCACATCCCGGCGAGCACGTCGCCGCTGCCCGCGCTGGCGAGCGCGGGCGAGCCGCTGGCGACGACCGACCAGCGGCCTTCGGGCGTTGCGACGATCGTGCCTGCGCCCTTGAGCAACGCGGTGCAGCGCAGCTTCGCGGCGATCGTGCAGGCCGCGCCGATGCGGTCGGACTGCACGCGGGCGACGTCGCTGCGCAGCAAACGGGCTGCCTCGAGCGGATGCGGCGTGACGATTCCTGCGCGGGATGCGTCGCGCGCGGCGAAGGCTCGCGCGAGCGCGTCGTCGGCGGCGATCGCGTTCAGCGCGTCGGCGTCGACGACCAGTGCGCGCGCGTCGTCGATCGCGCGCGCGATGGCGGCGCGCGCCATGGGCGCATCGCCCAGGCCGCAGCCGATCGCGACCGCATCGAAGCGCTCGAAGCGGGCGTCGGAGGCGACGCTCATCCATTGCGGCTGCCCCGGGTCGAAGAGCTCGCCGGCGGGCGTGCCGACGTAGATGCGCCCGGCGCCGATGGCCTGCGCGCCGCGCGCAGCGAGCAGCACCGCGCCGCGCAGACCCGGCGCGCCGCCGTAGCAGAGCACCGCGCCGAAGCTGCCCTTGCTCGTGTCGGCGGCGCGGGGCGGCAGCGACGCGGCCGATGCCTGCGCGCGATCGAAGAGTCGGCCCGAATCGGTCGCCGCGACGCCGTCGAGCGCGGCCTGCCGCTGCGCGGCGTCGATGCCGAGGTCGGCGACGCGGACTTCGCCGGCGTGATCGGTCGCCGCGCCGGTGTGCAGCCCCGGCTTGTCGGCGATCATGGTCACGGTGATGCGCGCGTGCACGGCGCTTGCGCCCAGTCGCGCTCCGGTGTCGGCGTCGATTCCGCTCGGTACGTCGACCGCCACCACCGGCCAGCCGCGCCCGGCGATGCGCGCGCAGGTGGCTGCGGCCGTTGCCTCGAGCGGGCGTTGCAGCCCGATGCCGAACAGGCCGTCGACGACGATCGGCTCGCGAGCCGCCGCGAAGATCCCCTCCCAGGCCTCGTGGGCTTCGATCGGGAAGCCCTTCGCGCGGGCGCGCTTCCAGATCTCGCCGGCGTCGCTGCCCGGTTCGCGCGATGCGTCGAGCGCGATCGCGCGCGTCGAGAAGCCGAGCTCGCGCAGCCGCAGCACCGCGAGCAGCGCGTCGCCGCCGTTGTTGCCCGGCCCGACCCAGGCGACGATCGGCCGGCCCGCAGCGAGCGAGCGCGCGAGCGCCGCGGTCGCTTCGACGATCGCATCGGCCGCCCGCGACATCAGCGTTCCGGGGGGCGACGATGCGAGCGCGGCAGTCTCGATTCGGCGGATTGCGGTGCTGCGCAGCAACTCGGTCACGTTCGCTTCATCTAGGCGACGCCTTTCATCTGCTGCGGCAGCCACGACACGAGCGACGGGAAGGTGTAGATCAGCAGCACGGCGATCGCCATCAGCAGGAACATCGGCGCCGCCTGCCGTGCGATCCACGTGAGGTCCCGTCCGGTCATCCCCTGCAGCACGAACAGGTTGAAGCCCACCGGCGGGGTGATCTGCGCCATCTCGACGACGAGCACGATGAAGATTCCGAACCACAGCAGGTCGATGCCGGCTGCGGTGACGGTCGGCAGGATCACGCCCATCGTCAGCACGACCATCGAGATTCCGTCCAGGAAGCAGCCGAGCACGATGTAGAAGAGGGCGAGCGCGACGACCAGCTGGAACTGCGTCAGCCCCAGCGATGCGATCCATTCGGCCAGGTGTCGCGGCAGCCCCATGTAGCCCATCGACAGCGTGAGGAAGGCGGCGCCGGCGAGGATCAGCGCGATCATGCAGTACAGGCGCGTCGCGCCGAGCAACGACTGGACGAAGGTGCGCCGGTCGAGCGCACCCTGCAGCGCCGACAGGATCAGCGCTCCGACGACGCCGAGCGCGGCTGCCTCGGTGGCGGTGGCGATGCCGGTGTAGATCGCACCGAGCACCGCGATGATCAGCAGCGCGACCGGGATCAGGTGGCGCGACTTCCACAGCTTCTCGCGCAGGCGCAGGCGCTCGTCGGCGAGCGGTATGCGGCCGGGATTGAGCAGCGCCCAGACGACGATGTAGCCCATGAAGAGCACGGCGAGCAGGATGCCGGGCACGACGCCCGCGACGAAGAGCCTGGCGATCGACACGTCGGCGGTGACGCCGTAGACGATCATGATGATCGACGGCGGAATCAGCAGCCCGAGCGTGCCGGCGCCGGCGAGCGTGCCGATGACGATGCCGTCGGGGTAGCCGCGCTGGCCCAGCTCGGGCAGTGTCATCTTGCCGATGGTCGCGCAGGTGGCGGCCGAGGAGCCGGAGACCGCGGCGAAGATCGCGCAGCCGATGATGTTCGTGTGCAGCAGCCGCCCGGGCAGGCGGTTCATCCACGGCGCCAGGCCGTGGAACATGTCGGCCGACAGGCGCGTACGGAAGAGGATCTCGCCCATCCAGACGAACAGCGGCAGCGCGGTGAGCGTCCAGCTCGATGCCGTGCCCCAGATCGTGATCGCCATCGCGTCGCCGGCCGATCGCGAAGAGAAGATCTCCATGCCCAGCCAGGCGACGCCGGCCAGCGCGAGCCCGATCCACAGGCCCGATCCGAGCAGCACGAACAGCGCGAGGATCAGCAGGGCGGTGATCGTGAGGTTGCTCATCGTGGAGTCCGACGCGTGTCGACGGCGACGCCCGCGGGTGCGCGCGGGTCCCTCATTCGTTTCGCAGCGGCTCGGCGTCGGCGGATACGCCGTGTCGCTGTCCGGTGAGCTCGAGCACGAGTCGGTCGACGAAAGCCACGAGGAAGATCAGCGTGCCGACGGCCATCGACAGCTGCGGGATCCACAGCGGCGTCGCGTCGCTCGCGGTGGAGATGTCGTGGAAGGTGTACGACTGCCAGGCGAGCCGGACGCTGTAGAACGCGAACAGCCCCGCCAGCAGCAGAGCGAGCAGCAGCGAAACGAACTCGAGCGTGCGTCGCGTGCGCGAGCCGACGAGCGTGAGCACGAGCGTGACGCGGATGTGCTCGTTGCGGCGCAGCGTGTGCGCGAGCGCGAGGAAACCGGCCGCTGCCATCAGGTAGCCGGCGTAGGCGTCGGTGCCCGGGACGTAGAAGTCGAACTGCCGGCCGGCGATCGACAGCAGCACCATCACGAGCAGCCCGATCATCGACGCCGCCGCGAGCCACGCGGCGGCGTCGTACAAGCGGTCCAGCGCGGCACGCATCGCGTTCGGCTACGCTGCGCCCTGCATCACCTGGCGCGGTACGCGTCGAGGATCGCCTTGCCGTCGGCTCCCGTCTGCTTGAGCCAGTCGGCGACGAGCGTCTCGCCGACCTTCTCGAACTCGGCGACCATCTGCGGCGTGGGCGGCAGCACCTGCATGCCGTTCTTGCTCAGCTGCTCGAGGTACCAGGCGGTCTTCTCCTGCGAGTTCTTCCAGCCGCGTTCCTCCGCGGCGGCGGCCGCCGCGAGCAGCGCCTCCTGCACCGGCTTGTCGAGTTTGTCGAAGGCCGACCGGTTGACGAGCACCGCGTTCTTCGGCAGCCACGCCTGCGCGTCGTAGAAGTACTTGATGTGCTCGTAGGCCTTCGAGTCGTAGCCGGTGGAGCTCGAGGTGATGAAGGACTCGACCGCGCCGCTGGCCATCGCCTGCGAGAGCTCGGCGGCCTGGATCGTCACCGGCTGCGCGCGGAACATCTCGGCGATCTTCGCGGTGGCCGCGTTGTAGGAGCGAAACTTGATTCCCTTCAGGTCGCTCGCCGCCTCGAGCGGTTTCGACGAGTACAGCCCCTGCGGCGGCCACGCCACCGTGTAGAGCAGCTTCATCCCCTGCGCGTCGAGCAGCTTCTCGAGCGTCGGACGCGCAGCGCGGTCGAGCTTGCGCGCAGCCTCATAGCTGGTGGCGAGGAAGGGCAGCACGTCCACGCCGAACAGCGCGTTCTCGTTCGAGTAGTTCGACAGGAGGATCTCGCCGATCTGCGCCTGGTTCGTCTGCACGGCGCGCTTGATCTCCGGTGCCTTGAACAGCGACGCGTTGGCGTGCACCGTGATCTTCAGCTTGCCGTCGGTCGCCTTGTCGACGTCGGCGGCGAATTGCACCAGGTTCTCGGTGTGGAAGTTGCTCGCGGGGTATGCGGCCGGCAGATCCCACTTCGTCTGCGCGAGCGCGACCGACGAGAGAGTGCCGAGCGCCGCGGCGGACAGGATCGGGACGAGTTTCATCGGGCCTCCGGTTCGATCGTTTTTTCTGCGGGTCATCTTCGCATGCGCCGTGCGCAAACGGCTCCGGTTGCGCGTCCGGCCTTTCGAGCTTGGAAGATTTGCGATAAATTGTCAATATAACGTCCACGTTTCGGAGATGTTGCATGGCAGCACGCCGGTCCACCGAATCGAGCGCGCCGGAGCCGTTGCGGATCCTGTCCTCGGCGCACCTGGCCGAAGGCCCCTGGGGAGAGCTGTCGGAGTTCGAGTTCGGCCTGATCGTCGCGACGCATGCCTTCGATCGCTGGGCGGTGCGCTGCATGGCCGCTGCCGGCATGCCCGACCTCACGATCACCGACGTGCTCGTGCTGCACCACGTGCACCACCGCGGCAAGGGCAAGAAGCTCGCCGACATCTGCTTCACGCTGAACTACGAGGATGCGCACGTCGTCGCGTACGCGCTGCGCAAGCTCGCCGGCCTCGGCCTGGTGCGCGGCGAGAAGGTCGGCAAGGAGGTCTTCCATTCGACGACCCCCGAAGGCGCCGCGCTCGTCGAGCGCTATCGCGAAGTGCGCGAGCGTTGCCTGATCGCGTCGGTGCCCGAACGCCTGGACGGCGGGCCGGCGCCGCGGGCCGAGCGCGTCGCGTCGGGCGACGGGCGCGACGAGCTCGCCTGGCTGGCACGCATGTTGCGCACGCTTTCGGGTCTGTACGACCAGGCCGCACGCGCGGCCGCATCGCTGTGAGGGCGCCATGAGCCGCTGGCAGTTCTGGATCGATCGCGGGGGCACTTTCACCGACGTCGTGGGACGGCGCCCCGACGGCACGCTCGCCACCGCGAAGCTGCTTTCGGAGAACCCGGGGCAGTACGAGGATGCGGCGGTCGAAGGCATCCGCCGCATGATCGGGCTGCGCCGCGACGAGGCGATCGGCCCCGAGCGGGTCGAGGTCGTGAAGATGGGCACGACGGTCGCCACCAACGCGCTGCTCGAGCGCACGGGCGAGCCGCTGCTGCTCGCGGTCACGCGCGGCTTTCGCCATGCGCTGCGCATCGCCTACCAGAACCGGCCGAAGCTCTTCGAGCGGCAGATCGTGCTGCCCGAGATGCTGTACCGCGAAGTCGTCGAGATCGACGAGCGCGTGGGTGCCGACGGGAGCGTCGTGCGTGCGCTCGACGAGGCGGCTGCGCGCGCGTCCTTCGCGGCGGCCTTCGAGCGCGGGCTGCGCACGATCGCGATCGTGCTGATGCACGGCTATCGTCACCCGGCGCACGAACGGCGCCTGGCGGCCATCGCAGCCGAGGTCGGCTTCACGCAGATCTCGGTGTCGCACCGCGTCTCGCCGCTGATCAAGCTCGTCGGCCGGGGAGACACGACGGTGGTCGATGCCTACCTGTCGCCGGTGCTGCGCCGCTACGTCGAGCGGGTCGCGCGCGCGATGCCGGGCGTGCGGCTGCAGTTCATGCAGTCGAACGGCGGCCTCACCGACGCGCACGCCTTCCAGGGCAAGGATTCGATCCTGTCGGGTCCGGCCGGCGGCATCGTCGGCATGGCGCGCGTGAGTACGGCGGCGGGCTTCGACCGCGTGATCGGCTTCGACATGGGCGGCACGTCGACCGACGTCTCGCATTACGCCGGCGAGCTCGAGCGCGAGTTCGACACGCTCGTCGCCGGCGTGCGCATGCGCGCGCCGATGATGTCGATCCACACGGTCGCCGCCGGCGGCGGCTCGATCCTGCATTTCGACGGCGCGCGCATGCGGGTCGGTCCCGACTCCGCGGGCGCCGATCCCGGACCGGCGTGCTACCGGCGGGGCGGGCCGCTCACCGTCACCGATGCAAACGTGATGCTCGGGCGCGTCCAGCCGGCGTTCTTCCCGCAGGTCTTCGGTGCGCGGGCCAACGAGCCGCTCGACGCCGGGATCGTGCGCGAGCAGTTCGAGGCGCTCGCCGGGCGGGTCTCTCGCGAGAGCGGCCGGGACATCGGCGCCGAGGCGCTCGCGCAGGGCTTCCTCGACATCGCCGTCATGAACATGGCGAACGCGATCAAGAAGATCTCGGTGCAGCGCGGCTACGACATCACGCGCTACACGCTGACGACCTTCGGCGGCGCGGGCGGGCAGCATGCCTGCGGCGTCGCCGACGCGCTCGCGATGCCGCGCGTGCTCGTGCATCCGCTCGCGGGCGTGCTGTCTGCCTACGGAATGGGGCTGGCCGAGCCGGTCGCGATGCGCGAGCAGTCGGTCGAACGCCGTTTCGACGACGACGGACTCGCTGCGGCGCGCGAGCAGCTCGAGGCGCTCGAGCGGGCCGCCCGCGACGAGCTGCGCGCGCAGGGCGAAGACGACGAGACGGTGCGCGTGTCGCGGCGCGTGATGCTGCGCTACGAAGGCACCGATACGGCGTTGCCGGTGCCGTGGGCCGAAGCCGACGCGATGCGCTCGTCCTTCGAGGCGGCGTACCGGCAGCGCTTCGCGTTCCTGCTGCCCGGGCGTGCGCTCGTCATCGAGTCGGCGGTCGTCGAGGCGGCGGGCAGCGCCGGGGCAGGGGCCTCGCTTGCGCCGACCGGCGTGCGCGACGGCGCGCTCGGGGCGCAGACGCAGGTGCGCCTGTTCGTCGAAGGCGCGTGGCGCGATGCGCCGCTCTACGAACGCGAACGCATGGTCGCCGGCGACACCATCGACGGGCCGGCGATCATCGCCGAGGCGAATGCGACGACGGTCATCGAGCCGGGGTGGCGCGCGCGCGCGACCACCGACGGCAACCTGGTGCTCGAGCGGCACGTACCGCGTCCGCGCCGCGTCGCGGTCGGCACCGACGCCGACCCGGTCATGCTGGAGATCTTCAACAACCTGTTCATGTCGATCGCCGAGCAGATGGGCTACCGGCTGCAGAACACCGCGCACTCGGTGAACATCAAGGAGCGGCTCGACTTCTCCTGCGCGATCTTCGATTCGCAGGGCCATCTCGTCGCCAACGCGCCGCACATGCCGGTGCACCTCGGTTCGATGGGTGCGAGCGTGCGCGCGGTGATCGACGCGCATGCCGCGCGCGATCCGCGCGCGCCGGCGGACGCCGACCGGGCGCCCCTGGCGCCCGGGGATGTCTACGTGCTGAACGATCCCTACGCCGGCGGCACGCACCTGCCCGACATCACGGTGATCACGCCGGTGTTCGACGTCGAAGGGCGCGAGATCCTGTTCTTCGTCGGCTCGCGCGGGCACCACGCCGACGTCGGCGGCAGGACGCCCGGCTCGATGCCGCCGGACAGCGCGCACATCGACGAGGAGGGCGTGCTGCTCACCGACTTCCCGCTCGTGCGCGCCGGCCGCATGCGCGAGGACGAGATGCGCGAGACGCTGCGCTCCGCCCCTTTCCCGGCGCGCAATCCGGAGCAGAACCTCGCCGACCTGCGTGCGCAGATCGCCGCCAACGAGAAGGGGCGCGAGGAGCTGACCCGGATGGTCGCGCAGTTCGGCCTCGAGGTCGTGCACGCGTACATGCGCCACGTACAGGACAACGCGGAGGAGTCGGTGCGCAGGGTGATCGGTGCGCTGCGCGACGGCGCCTTCGCGCTGCCGCTCGACAACGGTGCGACGATCCGCGTGCGCATCACGGTCGATCGGGCGCAGCGCTCGGCGATCGTCGACTTCGCCGGCACGTCGCCGCAGCAGCCGAACAACTTCAACGCGCCGCTCGCGGTCACGATGGCCGCGGTGCTCTACGTGTTCCGCACGCTCGTCGACGACGAGATCCCGATGAACGACGGGTGCCTGAAGCCGATCGAGGTGCGCGTGCCCGAGGGCTCGATGCTCAACCCGCGCTACCCGGCTGCGGTCGTCGCCGGGAACGTCGAGACGTCGATGTGCATCACCAACTGCCTGTACGGTGCGCTCGGCGTGATGGCGTCGGGGCCGCCGACGATGAACAACTTCACCTTCGGCAACGAGCGCCACCAGTACTACGAGACGATCTCGGGCGGCTCCGGCGCGGGCGGGCGCTTCGACGCGAAGGGCGCGCTCGTCGGCGGCTTCGACGGGACCTCGGTCGTGCAGACGCACATGACGAACTCGCGGCTCACCGATCCCGAGATCCTCGAGACGCGCTATCCGGTGCGGCTGGAGAGCTTCGAGATCCGGGCGGGGTCCGGCGGAGAAGGCCGCTGGCGCGGCGGCGACGGCGCGGTGCGTCGCGTGCGCTTTCTCGAGCCGATGACGGCGTCGATCCTGGCGAACGGGAGGGTGCATCCTGCCTTCGGGGCAGCGGGCGGCTCGCCGGGCGCACCCGGCGCCGACCGGGTCGAGCGCGCGGACGGACGCGTCGAGCGCCTGCGGCATGCCGACTCCGCGCAGCTGCAGGCGGGGGACGTGTTCGTCGTGGAGACGCCGGGGGGCGGGGGGTTCGGCACGATCTGACCGCGATTCCCCGGCAGGCGCGCGGACGCTCGTTCGGACGGGCGGCTGCCCGCCGGGCGAAATCGCGCAGAACCTATAATGGCACGTTGCGCACGCTTCCAGCGCGCGCCCACCTCCGCGCGCCCAGCCGCTACCCGATGTCCGCCTACCTGACGCTGGCCGGTGCACCGGCCCTGTCCGCGTTTCGTCTCGCCCGCCTGCTCGAGCGCCTGCGCGCGATCGACCCGCGCGCGGGAAGCCTGCACGCGCGCCACTTCTACGTGATCTGGCTCGACGCCGAGCCGACGCCGGACACGCGCGCGCGGCTCGTCGAGCTGCTCGAGGCGCTGCCGGGCGAAGCCGCGGAAGGGCAGGACGCCGGCCAGCCGCTGTGGGTCGTGCCGCGCATCGGCACCGTCTCGCCGTGGGCGAGCAAGGCGACCGACATCGCGCACAGCTGCGGCTTCGATCTCGTGCGTCGCATCGAGCGCGGCATCGAGTATCGCGTCGACACGCGCGCGAAGCTCGGCGGCCTCGTGCGCGGCGCGGCGCTCGAGAGCGACGCGCTCGCCCGTCTCGGTGCCGCATTGCACGACCGGATGACCGAGAGCGTGCTGCTCGCAGCACCCGATCCCCGCGAGCTGTTCGCGTCGCTGCCCGGCAAGCCGATGCAGCAGGTCGCCGTGCTGCGCGAGGGGCGCGATGCGCTGGTGCGTGCCGACCGCGAGCTGGGCCTGGCGCTGTCCGGCGACGAGATCGACTACCTGCTCGAAGCCTTCGTCGCCGCCGGCCGCGACCCGACCGACGTCGAGCTGATGATGTTCGCGCAGGCGAACTCCGAGCACTGCAGGCACAAGATCTTCAACGCGAGCTGGACGGTCGACGGCGAGCCGCGCGACGAGACGCTGTTCGGCATGATCCGCAGCACGCACGCGGCGAACCCGCGCGGCACGGTCGTCGCCTACGCCGACAACGCGGCGATCCTCGAAGGCGGCACGGCACGGCGCTTCCACCCGGACGCGACCGCCAACGGCCGCTACGTGGCCGGCGAGCGGCGCACGCACTCGCTGTTGAAGGTCGAGACGCACAACCATCCCACGGCGATCTCGCCCTTTCCGGGCGCGGCCACGGGCGCGGGCGGCGAGATCCGCGACGAGGGCGCCACCGGCCGCGGCGCGAAGCCGAAGTTCGGCCTGACCGGCTTCACCGTCTCGAACCTGCGCATCGAGCGCTACGTGCAGCCGTGGGAGGAGGGCGGGCCGGGCGCGCCCGATCGCATCGCCTCGCCGCTGCAGATCATGATCGAGGGTCCGATCGGCGGCGCGTCGTTCAACAACGAATTCGGCCGGCCGAACCTGCTCGGCTACTTCCGCACCTACGAGCAGCCGGTCGAGGGCCGCGTGCGCGGCTATCACAAGCCGATCATGATCGCCGGCGGCGTCGGCGCGATCGACGACGCGCTCACGCACAAGCTCGACCTGCCGCCCGGCACGCTGCTCGTGCAGCTCGGCGGCCCCGGCATGCGCATCGGCCTGGGCGGCGGCGCGGCGTCGAGCATGGGCGCCGGAACCAACACTGCCGAGCTCGACTTCGATTCGGTGCAGCGCGGCAATCCGGAGATGCAGCGTCGTGCGCAGGAAGTGCTCGATCGCTGCTGGGAGATGTACGAGCGCAATCCGATCCTGTCGGTGCACGACGTCGGCGCGGGCGGCCTGTCGAACGCGTTCCCGGAGCTCGTGCACGGGGCCGGGCGGGGCGCGCGCTTCGACCTGCGCAAGGTCCCGCTCGAGGCGACGGGGCTGTCGCCCGCCGAGATCTGGTCGAACGAATCGCAGGAGCGCTACGTGCTCGCGATCGCTCCCGCCTCGCTCGCGTTCTTCGATCACCTGTGCCGTCGCGAGCGCTGTCCCTACGCGGTCGTCGGCGCCGTCTCCGACGATCGGCAACTGCGCGTCGAGGCGTCGGCGGATCCGGCCGGGCGCGCGGGCGGCGATGCGACCGCACTCGCCGTCGACATGCCGATCGACGTGCTGCTCGGCAAGCCGCCTCGCATGCATCGCGAGGCGCGCCGCAGCACGCGCGCGCTGCCGGCCTTCGACCTCACCGGCATCGCGCTCGAGGAAGCCGCCGAACGCGTGCTCCGTGTTCCGTCGGTGGCGAGCAAGGCCTTCCTCGTGACGATCGGCGATCGCAGCGTGGGCGGGCTGTGCTCGCGCGACCCGATGGTCGGGCCGTGGCAGGTGCCGGTCGCCGACTGCGCGGTCGGCCTGGTCGACTTCGACGGCTATCGCGGCGAGGCGCTCGCGATGGGCGAGCGCACGCCGCTCGCCATCGTGGATCCGCGCGCGGCTTCGCGCATCGCCGTCGCCGAAGCCGTCACCAATCTCGCGGCCGCCCCGATCGAGGCACTCGAACAGGTGAAGCTGTCGGCGAACTGGATGGCCGCCTGCGGCGACCCTTCCGAGGACGCAGACCTCTTCGACGCGGTCGATGCCTGCGCGTCCCTGTGCCGTGCGCTCGGGCTGGCGATCCCGGTCGGCAAGGATTCGCTGTCGATGCGCACGCGCTGGCAGGGCGGCGCGACGGGCGAGGCGGTCGCGCACGAGGTGCTGGCGCCGGTCTCGCTCGTCGTCACCGGCCATGCGCCGGTCGTCGACGCGCGCCGCGTGCTGACGCCGCAGCTCGTGCGCGACGTCGATTCGGTGCTGATCCTCGTCGACCTCGGCGCGGGCCGGCAGCGGCTCGGCGCCTCGGCGCTCGCGCAGGCCTACGGCCAGGTCGGCAACGAAGCGCCCGACCTCGACGATCCGCAGTTGCTTTCACGCTTCTTCGCCGCGATCCAGCAGCTCAACGCCGCGGGACGACTGCTCGCGTACCACGACGTCTCCGACGGCGGCCTGTTCGCCGCCGTCTGCGAGATGGCCTTCGCGGGGCGCTGCGGCGTCGGCCTGAACGTCGACCTGCTGACGATCGACCGCTACGCGGCCGACTGGGGCGACTACAAGATCCGCCCCGAGCAGGTGTCGATCCAGCGCGACGAGCGCACGCTGCAGGCGCTGTTCTCCGAGGAGCCGGGCGCGGTGCTGCAGGTGCGCGCCGACGCGCGAGACCTCGTGCTCGGCGTGCTGCGCGAGCACGGACTGTCGGCGCTGTCGCACCCGGTCGGCAAGCCGCATGCGCGCGACACGATCGACGTCTGGCGCGACGGTCGCTGCATCTACCGCAAGCCGCGCGCCGCGCTGCAGCGGATCTGGAGCGAGACGAGCGCGCGCATCGCGTCGTTGCGCGACGATCCCGAATGCGTCGCCGAGGAGTTCGAGCGCATCGAGCGCGACGATCCCGGGCTGCACGTGGCGCTCCGCTTCGATCCCGCCGACGACGTCGCCGCTCCCTTCGTCGGACGCGGCGCACGGCCGCGCATCGCGATCCTGCGCGAGCAGGGCGTCAACAGCCAGACCGAGATCGCCGCCGCCTTCGATCGCGCCGGCTTCGAGAGCTTCGACGTGCACATGACCGACCTGTTCGCCGGTCGGCATCGGCTCGACGATTTCCGCGGCCTCGTCGCCTGCGGCGGCTTCTCGTTCGGCGACGTGCTCGGCGCCGGCAGCGGCTGGGCGAAATCGATCCTCTTCAACGCGAAGATGGCCGAGCAGTTCGCGCGGTTCTTCGCTCGTCCGGACACCTTCACGCTGGGCGTGTGCAACGGCTGCCAGATGCTCTCGCAGCTCAAGGCGATCATTCCCGGCGCCGCCGCCTGGCCGCGTTTCGTGCGCAATCGCTCCGAGCAGTACGAAGCGCGCTTCTCGCTGGTGGAGGTGCTCGAGTCGCCGTCGGTGCTCTTCGCCGGCATGGCGGGCAGCCGGATGCCGATCGCCGTCGCGCACGGCGAGGGGCGCGCGCAGTTCGCGTCCGACGAACAGCGCGGCCGCGCGGCCGCGTCGCTTCGCTTCGTCGAGAACGACGGCTCGCCGGCCGAACGCTATCCCGCGAATCCCGGCGGCTCGCCCGGCGGGCTCACCGGCTTCACTTCCGACGACGGCCGCGCAACGATCCTGATGCCGCATCCCGAGCGCGTCTTCCGCACGATCCAGATGAGCTGGCGCGATCCGTCGCTCGGCGAGGACTCGCCCTGGATGCGCCTGTTCCGCAACGCCCGCGCCTGGGTGGGCTGAGAACGCAGGCCCCGCGCGAGCGGGTCGAAACCACAGCGCCCGCACGAGCGCGGGCCGGACCATACCGAATGCTTTCCGCAGTCAACATCACGATGCAGTTCGGGGCGAAGCCCCTGTTCGAGAACGTCAACGCCAAGTTCGCCGACGGCAACCGCTACGGCCTGATCGGTGCGAACGGCTCCGGCAAGTCGACCTTGATGAAGATCCTCGGCGGCGACCTCGAGCCGTCGAGCGGGCAGGTCGTGCTCGAGCCGAACGTGCGCCTGGGCAAGCTCAGGCAGGACCAGTTCGCCTTCGAGGACCGGCGCGTGCTCGACGTCGTCCTGATGGGACACGCCGAGATGTGGGCCGCGATGAGCGAGCGCGACGCGATCTACGAGAACCCGGAAGCGAGCGAGGCCGACTACATGCACGCCGCCGAGCTCGAGGCGAAGTTCGCCGAGTACGGCGGCTATACGGCCGAGGCGCGCGCGGGCGAACTGCTGCTCGGCCTGGGCATTCCCACCGCGCAGCACGAAGGCCCGATGCGCGAGATCGCGCCCGGCTGGAAGCTGCGCGTGCTGCTCGCGCAGGCGCTGTTCTCCGACCCCGACGTGCTGCTGCTCGACGAGCCGACGAACAACCTCGACATCGACACGATCCGCTGGCTCGAGTCGGTGCTGAACGAGCGCGATTCGACGATGGTGATCATCTCGCACGATCGCCACTTCCTGAACGCCGTGTGCACGCACATGGCCGACCTCGATTACCGCGAGCTGCGCGTCTACCCGGGCAACTACGACGACTACATGCTCGCCTCGGCGCAGGCGCGCCAGCGCCTCGTGTCGGCGAACGATCGCGCGAAGGAGCGCATCGCCGATCTGCAGGAGTTCGTGCAGCGCTTCGCGGCGAACAAGGCGAAGGCGCGCCAGGCCACCTCGCGCCAGAAGCTGATCGCCAAGATCCGCAGCGAGACCGTCGAGGTGAAGCCTTCGTCGCGGCAGAGCCCGTACATCCGCTTCGAGCAGGTCAAGCCGATGCACCGGCAGGCGCTCGAGGTGGAGAACCTCGGCTACCGCTACCCGGGCGCCGATGCGCCGGTGTTCTCCGGCTTCTCGACGATCTTCGATGCGGGCGATCGCGTCGCCATCGTCGGCGCCAACGGCGCGGGCAAGACGACGCTGCTGCGCGCGATGCTCGGCGCCGAACGCGGCGGCGTCGCGCCCGGCGGCGGGCCGGCACCGGCCCGCGGCGGGGGCCTGGCGCCCACCGAGGGCGAGGCGCGCTGGTCGGAGAACGCCGACGTCGGCTACATGGCGCAGGACGTGCACCCCGATTTCGAGTCGGACCGAACGCTCACCGACTGGCTGTCGCGCTACACGCAGCCCGGCGACGACGAGCAGACGCTGCGCAGCATCCTCGGCCGCATGCTCTTCTCGGGCGACGAGGTGCGCAAGCCCGTGCGCGTGCTCTCCGGCGGCGAGATGCACCGGATGAGCTTCGGGCGCCTGATGCTCGGCCGGCACAACGTGCTGATGCTCGACGAGCCGACCAACCACCTCGACATGGAATCGATCGAGTCGCTGCAGTACGCGCTGGAGAAGTACGCGGGCACGATCTTCGTCGTCTCGCACGACCGGCAGTTCGTCGACGCGATCGCCACGCGGGTGCTCGAGGTGCGCACGGGGGGCGGGATCGTCGACTGGCGCGGCGGCTACGAGGAGTACCTGGCGAGCCAGGGAATCGAGTAGCGGCGGGGCGCGCCTGCCGCGCGGCAGGCGCCGCAGCCGTCAGCGATCGGGGGTGCGCGGCCGGCCGCGCGTGCGCCGCGCGGCGGAAGCCTGCCGCAGCGCGTTGCGCAGGGCGACGGCGGCTTCGCCGATGTCGGTACGCTGGCGCAGCAGCACCGAGGTCGCGCCCAGCGCGGGCAGTCCGCGTCCGGCAGGGCGATCGAGCGCGTGCGCGCGCCCCACGTCGGCCGGCAGTGCGACGATGCCCAGGCCCCGGCGGGCCGCCTCGATGCACATGGCCAGGCTGGGCGCCTCGAAGACGATCCGGTGGCGTGCCGAGCTGCCGGCGAGCGCGGTGTCGCTGCGCCTGCGCAGCGAACCGCCGCGCGGCGGCGCGATCACCGGCCAGGGCGCGTGCTCGGTGGGCGGCATCGCGCGCCCGTACCACAGCAGCCGCTCGCGCGAGACGACCGTGGCGCCCGCGGCCGCTGCGTCGCCGTGTTCGAGCAGCAGGTCGAAACGGCCCTCGTCGAAACCGGCGTGCAACGCGGCGTGGTCGTCGATGCGCAACTGCAGCTCGACCTGCGGCCACGCATGCGCGAAGTCGCGCACCGTCTCGATCAGGCCCAGCCCGAGCGCCACCGATTCGTCGGCGCCCAGCCGGACTTCCCCGGAGAGCGCCGGCGCGTCCATCCGCGTGAGCACGATCGCCTGCAGGCGCAGCAGTTCGCGTGCGATCGGGAGCATGCGCAGCGCGGTCTCGGTCGGCTCGACCGAACGCGTGGTGCGTTCGAGCAGCGTTGCGCCGACGAGCTTCTCGAGGCGACGGATCTGCAGGCTCACCGCCGGCTGCGTCGTGCCGAGTTCGCGTGCCGCGCGCGAGAAGCTGCGCGTGTCGACGACCGCCAGCAGCGCGCGCAGCAACGAGGCAGGCAGGTCCTTCATGTCCGGGTGGGGATCATTCGTGTGGCGGAGTGTGCGGGCGACGCCCGGCCGAAGGCGCCGGAGCATCGACGGGATTCATTTTATGGGACGATAGTTCGGGGGCCTTATTTGGCCGCAGGCGGGACGCGACGGGCAAGGCAACGCGCACGCCCCGCCGACCGATCGCGCCGACGTCGCATCCGACGCCGCGCTTCACCCGCCGATCGGCTTCCCCGCCCGCAACCTCCTGCGCAGGAAGCGCGCCGGATCGATCGTGCGCAGCAGATCGGCCTCCATGGGCATCGGCGATCCGTCGGCGAGCGCGGGCAGGCACTGCCCCGCAAGGCTCGCCCAGAGCACGCCGCGCGCGCCGAAGGCGAAGGCGCCGTACAGGCCGGAGGCCAGGGGCAGCGGCAGTCGCGCGTTGTGCGCGAGCCGTGCAGCGTCGTCGCGCGCGCGGGCCTCGTCGGGCATCGCGCCGATCACCGCGACGCGGTCGGTGCTCGCCCAGCGCACGCCGATCGACGCGCTGCGCGCGGCGCGCAGCCAGTCCGCGGCCAGGGTCTTCGCCGACGACGGATCCGGTGCGAACATCCGCGCGAGCCGGCGGACGTTGCTCGTGTCGGCCTGCTCGCTGAGCTCCAGCGACTCGCCCGCCTCGAAGGTCGCGCCGGCGAGGATGCGCTCGCCGACGGGCGCCGCCCACGCGAGCCCGCTCACCGCGCGGCGCAGCCCCGGCAGGCAGGCGGCGGGCAGCCACGTGCTCTGCCCGCGCATCGCGCGCAGCGGGATCGACGCGCTCGCGCCGAGTCGCACCGCGTCGGCCGCGTTGGCGAGCACGACGACGGCGGCGCGGGCGAGAGGCGCGCCGCTCGCGTCGAGCGCGACCCAGCCTGCGTCGTCGTGCGCGAGTCGCTCGACGCGTGTCGCGGTGCGCAGCGCGATCGCGTCGTGCGCGAGCCAGCGGCCGACGAGGGCGCGCGGGTCCTCGACGTGCGCGGCGGGCAGCCACAACGCGCCGCGCGGCAATGCGGTGCCGGCGAGCTCGCCCGCTTCGCCGGCATCGACGTGGCGAACGAATCCGGGCGGGAAGCGCAGCGACTCGAGCATCGCGATCCGTCGCTCCGCCTGCTCGTCGTCGGCGTCGAGCACGAGCTTGCCTTCCGGCGCCGCGTCGCCGCCGGTGAGCGTGTCGCGCGCGTCGAGCGCGGCCCGCGTCAGGCGAGCGAGCACGTTGTCGTCGACCGACAGGTGAAGGTGGTCCGCGGCGAGCGGCTGGCCGGAGCCGCCGCCGGCCGGGCGCTCCTGCGCCTCGAGCACCTGCACGTTCCAGCCGCGCCGCGCGAAGCCGGCAGCGACCGCTGCGCCGCCCAGGCCGGCGCCCACGACGAGCACGTCGCTCGACGGCCACTGCGGCGGCGTCGCCGGCGCGGGAAAGCTCCTCCAGCGCGGCGCGTAGCGGCCGCGCAGCCGGTGCCGTTTGCCGGCATGGCCCGCGACGCGTTCGACGGCGAAGCCCGCCGCGGCCAGTGCGTCGCGCACGCCCGCGGCGGCGGTCCACGTCGCGAAGGGCGCGTCCGGGCGCGCGAGGCGGGCGACGGCACGCATCAGCGTCTCCTGCCACAGCTGCGGATTGCGGGCCGGCGCGAAGCCGTCGAGGAAGATCGCGTCGGCGGCCATGCGCAGCTTCGGCACGACGGCCGCGGCGTCGCCCAGGCAGACGGTCAGGACGGCGTTCGCGTCGTCGAAGGCGATCGAGTGCATCCCGGGCAGTGCGCGCGGCCATCGCGCGCGCAGTCGCGCGGCGTCGGCGCCGTCGATGCCGAGCGCCTCGTGCGCGCGTGCGACGTCGTCGCTCGACAGCGGATGCGCCTCGACCGAGACGAAGTGCAGCCGCAAGCCGGCAGGCGTCGCGCTGCGCCACGCGGCGAGCGTCTCGAGGAAACTGATTCCCGCGCCGAAACCGAGCTCGAGCACGGAGAAGGGCTGCGCGACGCGCGCGCCCGGCCGCGACAGCGCGCCCCAGCGTGCGGGCAGCGCACAGCCCTCGACGAAGACTTCGCGCGCCTCGGTGCGGGCGCCGCTGCGGCTGCGAAAGACGTCGCCGTACAGCACGCTCACCGGAGCGCCGGTTTCGTCGAAGGCGATCGGCGGATGCGGTTCGAGCGGGATCATGGGGGCGGGTTGCGCAGGGATTCGGTGGCGGCGGCCTGTCGGCTTCGACGCGCGACCGCCATGGTAATGTTTGCGACGCGATCGGGGAGCGAGATGATCAGGGCGCATTGGCAGGATCGCATCGAGGTGGCACTCGGGCTGTGGCTCGTCGCGTGCCCCTTCGTGCTCGGCATGGAAGACGCGCAATCGGCCGCCTGGGCGGCGATGATCGCCGGCGTGGCGATCGTCACCTTCGCCGTCGACGCCTTCTACTACCCCGAGATCGTCGAGGAGTGGGGCACCGTCGTCACCGGCCTGCTGCTCGTCGCTTCGCCCTGGCTGCTCGGGTATTCGCCGGAACGCCTGGCGACGATCAATGCGGTCGTCTGCGGCGTCGCGGCGGTGGCGCTGTCCTTCTCCGAGATCGGGGAGATCCGGCGCGAGCGCCGCGCCCGCGGCTTGCGGAGCGGGCCCTGAAGCGAGCCACCCCGACGCACGCGCCGGGCCCGCCGCGCGGCGAGCACCTGCTCGCCGCCCGCGTCGGTGCGTGGGTCGACCGCAACGTGTTCGCGCTCGCGCGCGACATGCGGCTGTCGTACCTGCCGCCGCTGATGGTCTACCTCGCCGCGGGCATCTCGGGCCTCACGGCGATCGTCGGCACCTTCTTCGTCAAGGAGTACCTCGGGCTGTCGGCCGAGTTCCTGGCCGCGCTCGGGTTCTGGGCCGGACTGCCGTGGGCGCTGAAGATGCCCCTCGGCCATCTCGTCGACCTGATCTGGCGCTACAAGGCGGGGCTCGTCTGGCTCGGCGCGTCGCTGATCGCCGCGAGCCTGCTGGTGATGATCGGGCTGCTCGCCGATCCGCAGCGCATGGCGGCGATCATGCCGGCCGAGTCCTGGTACGTGCTCGCGGCGCTGTTGGCGCCGATCGGCTATGTCACGCAGGACGTCGTCGCCGACGCGATGACCGTCGAGGCGGTACCGCGATTCGACGAGAACGGCGAACCGCTCGCCGCCGATCGCCTGCGCGCGATGCACACGACGATGCAGACGCTCGGCCGCGTCGCGATCATCGGCGGCTCGGTGCTGGTCGCGCTCGCCAACGTGTTCCTGCTGCGCGACGCGGGCACGCTGCCCGAGGCGCAGAAGATCGACGTCTACGTCCGCGTGCACGTCTACGCGCTCGCGATTCCCGCGGTATCGGTGATGGGCGTGCTGTTCGCGTCGTGGCTGCGCCGGCGCGACCGGCGCCGGCTGCGTGCGCAGGGCGTTCCGGCCGACGAGATCCGGCGCCGGCTCGTCGTGCACTTCGAGCGGCCGCCGGTGAACTGGTGGGTGCTCGGCGGCGGGCTCGCCTTCGCGGCGCTGTCGCTCGGCGTCGGCCTGGGCGAGGTGCCGGCGGCGCAGGAGATCGTCTTCGCCGTCTCGATGGCGATCATCGTCACGCTGATGATCCGGCTCACCCGCGACCTGGCGCCCGCCGCGCGCGAGACGCTGCTCGGCACGGCGCTCGTCATCTTCGTGTTTCGTGCGCTGCCCACCGCGGGCGCGGGCCAGACGTGGTGGATGATCGACGTGCTCGGCTTCGACCAGCAGTTCCTGTCGGTGCTCGCCGTCATCGGCAGCGTGCTGACCCTCGCCGGGCTGTTCGTCTTCCGCCGTTTCATGGCCGAGCGCTCGATCTACTACATCGTGGGAGTGCTCACGATCGTGGCGACGCTGCTGTCGCTTCCGATCATCGGGATGTTCCACGGGCTGCATCACTGGACCGCCGCGCACACCGGCGGCATCGTCGACGCGCGCTTCATCGCGCTCGTCGATACCGCGATCGAATCGCCGCTCGGGCAGATCGCGATGGTGCCGATGCTCGCGTGGATCGCCAATTCGGCGCCCGCCCACCTGAAGGCGACGTACTTCGCCGTGATGGCCTCGTTCACCAACCTGGCCTTGTCCGCCTCGCAGCTGTTCACGAAGTACCTGAACGACCTCTTTCTCGTGACGCGCGAGGTGCGCGATCCGGCGACGGGCGTCGTCAAGGTGCCGGCCGACTACAGCCAGCTCGGCGAGCTGATGCTCGTCGTCGTCGCGATCGGCTTCGTCGTCCCGATGGCGACCATCGTGCTGGCGCGCATGGCGCGGCTGCGCAGCGCCTGAGGACGCGGCCTGCGTCGGCGCTGCGCTATCCTCGTCGACCATGACCCACATCCTCCACCGCACGCTCAACCGCCGTTTTCCCGTCGCCGTCGGCGGCGAGGGATCGACGCTCGTCGATTCGGCCGGCAAGCGCTACCTCGACGCATCGGGCGGAGCGGCCGTGTCCTGCCTCGGGCACGGGCACCCGGAAGTGCGCGCCGCGATGCACGAGCAGATCGACCGGCTCGCCTACGCGCATACGAGCTTCTTCACGACGGAGGTCGCCGAGACGCTCGCCGACACGCTCGTCGCCGACGCGCCGGAAGGCATCGGGCACGCGTACTTCGTCTCGGGCGGCTCGGAGGCGGTCGAGGCGGCGCTGAAGATGGCGCGCCAGTATTTCGTCGAGATCGGCCAGCCGCAGCGCAGGCACTTCATCGCGCGTCGCCAGAGCTATCACGGCAATACGCTGGGCGCGCTCGCCGTCGGCGGCAACGAATGGCGGCGGCGGCAGTTCGCTCCGCTGCTCATCGATGTCGCGCACGTCTCGCCGTGCTACGAGTACCGCGAACGCCGGGTCGACGAGAGCCCCGAAGCCTACGGCCGCCGGCTCGTCGACGAGCTCTCGGCGTGCATCGACGCGCTCGGCGGCGAGAACGTCATCGCTTTCGTCGCCGAGACCGTCGTCGGCGCGACCGCCGGCGCTCTCGCGCCGGTTCCCGGCTACTTCCGCGGCATCCGCGAGCTGTGCGACCGTCACGGCATCCTGCTGATCCTCGACGAGGTCATGTGCGGCATGGGCCGCACCGGCACGCTGCACGCGTGCGAGCAGGAAGGCGTGAGGCCCGACCTGATGACGATCGCCAAGGGGCTCGGCGGCGGCTATCAGCCGATCGGAGCGGTGCTCGTGCAGTCGCGCATCGTCGAGGCCTTCTCGCGCGGCAGCGGCTTCTTCCAGCACGGGCACACCTATCTCGGCCACCCGGTCGCCTGCGCCGCCGCGCTCGCCGTGCAGCGGGTGATCCGTCGCGACGCGCTGCTCGCCGCGTGCCGTCGGATGGGCGAGGCGCTCGACGCCCGACTGCGCGAACGCTTCGGCGCGCATCCGCACGTCGGCGACGTCCGCGGTCGCGGCCTGTTCCGCGCGATCGAGCTGGTCGCCGACCGCGCCTCGAAGCAGGCCTTCGACCCGTCGCGAAAGCTGCATGCGCGGATCAAGCAGGAGGCGATGGCGCGCGGCGTGCTCGTCTACCCGATGGGCGGGACGATCGACGGGCAGCGCGGCGACCACGTCCTGCTGGCACCGCCGTTCACGGTGTCGGTGGCCGAGCTCGACGCCATCGTCGAGCGGCTCGGCGAGGCGGTCGACGCGTCGATCGCGGCGCTGCAGGGCTGAAGCCCCGGCCTGGCCGCGGGGGTTTTCGCCGGGTCGCGGAGCAGGCACCATCTGCCTGGGGAGTCGGCGCGATACGCCATCCGGGCTCCCGGGGTGCACCGGGCATGCTGCGGGAGTTCCCGGACTTGTAGGGACCTTCCGAATCGGCATAATGGCCGGCGCTTTTTCTCATTCCTCTGCACGGGAGACCCCAGCGATGACGCGCAAATCCCCGAAGTTCCTCCGCCTGGCCGTCCTGGCCGGCGCCGCACTGACGGCCGCCGCGTTCCAGGCGCCGGTCGCCGCTCAGCAGAAATTCATCACCATCGGAACCGGCGGCGTGACCGGGGTCTATTACGCCGCGGGCGGCGCCGTCTGCCGGCTGGTGAACAAGGATCGAGCCCAGCACGGCATCCGCTGCTCGGTCGAGTCCACCGGCGGCTCGGTGTTCAACGTCAACACGATCAAGGCGGGCGAGCTCGACCTCGGGTTCGTGCAGTCCGACGTCCAGTTCAACGGCCTGAAGGGCGTCGGCCAGTTCAAGGACGCAGGTCCGTATCCGGACCTGCGTGCCGTGTTCTCGGTGCACCCGGAGCCGTTCACCGTCGTTGCGCGCAAGGAAGCGAACGTCAAGGCCTTCGACGACTTCAAGGGCAAGCGCTTCAACGTCGGCAACCCGGGCTCGGGCACGCGGGCGTCGATGGAGGAGCTGCTCGGAGCGCTGGGCTGGAAGCTGAGTGATTTCGGGCTCGCGGCCGAGCTGAAGGCCGACGAGCACGGGCCCGCGCTGTGCGACGGCAAGATCGACGGCTTCTTCTACGCGGTCGGACACCCGTCGGCGAACATCCAGGATCCGACGACGACCTGCGGTGCGCAGCTGATCTCGCTCACCGGTCCTGCCATCGACAAGCTGGTTGCCGACAGGCCCTACTACGCGAAGGCGACGATCCCCGGCGGCCTGTACCCGAACAACCCGCAGGCAACGGAAACCTACGGCGTGCTCGCCACCCTGGTCTCGTCGACGAAGACCCCGCCCGACACCGTCTACGCGGTCGTCAAGGGAGTGTTCGACAACTTCGACGAGTTCAGGAAGCTGCACCCGGCGCTGGCGAACCTCAAGCCCGAGAACATGATCAAGGACGGGCTGTCGGCGCCGCTGCACGAGGGTGCGCAGCGCTACTATCGCGAGAAGGGCTGGATCAAGTGATACGACGCGTGCCCGGCGCCTGAACCGCGCCGGGTGCGCCTCCGGTTCCGCCGGGCGGGCCGCGAGCCCGCCTTTTCGTATCCGACGATGCGCTCGAGCGCACGAGCTTCCAGGAGACGCGAATGAGCGAAACCGCCAAGCCCTCGGCCGAGCTGCAGCAACTCGTCGCCGACGTCGATACCGGCGGCCGTGCGGCGTCGGGGCTGTCGGGTGCGGTGATCAGTGCCGTCGCGATCGGCTGGTCGCTCTTCCAGCTCTGGTACGCCTCGCCGCTGCCGTTCGCGCTCGGCTTCGGGCTGCTCAACGACACCGAGGCGAGGGCGCTGCACCTGGCGATCGCGCTCTTCCTCGGCTCCCTCGCGTATCCGGGCTCGCGCCGTCGCGGCGTGCGCTACCGGGTTCCGCTCACCGACTGGGCGATGGCCTTCGCCGGCGCCTTCGCCGGCGGCTACCTGCTGCTGTTCTACAACGAGCTGGCGACGCGTCCGGGCATGCCGATCCTGCAGGACATCGTCGTCGCCACGGTCGGCATCGTGCTGCTGCTCGAGGCCACGCGCCGGGCGGTCGGCCTTCCGATGACGATCCTCGCGCTCGTCTTCCTCGCCTACATCTTCCTCGGGCCGTGGCTGCCCGACGTCGTCTCGCACAAGGGCGCATCGCTCGAGCGGATGATCTCGCACATGTGGCTGACCACCGAGGGCGTCTACGGCGTCGCGCTCGGCGTGTCGGTATCGTTCATCTTCATCTACGTGCTGTTCGGCTCGCTGCTCGATCGGGCGGGCGCCGGCAACTACATGATGCAGGTCGCCTTCGCCGCGCTCGGGCACCTGCGCGGCGGACCGGCGAAGGTGGCGGTGGTCTCCTCCGGGTTGAACGGACTGATCTCCGGCTCGTCGGTGTCGAACGTCGTCTCGGGCGGCATCTTCACGATCCCGCTGATGAAGAAGGCCGGCTACGGCGGCGTGAAGGCCGGCGCGATCGAGACGGCCTCCTCGGTCAACGGGCAGATCATGCCGCCGGTGATGGGCGCGGCCGCGTTCCTGATGGTCGAGTACGTCGGCATCCCGTACGCGGACATCGTCAAGCACGCGTTCCTGCCGGCGGTGATCTCGTACATCGCGCTCTTCTACATCGTGCACCTCGAGGCGCTCAGGCTCGGCATGCATCCGAGCGCGGTGCGCCGTCCGCGCACGCCGCGCGAGCGGCTGCTCGGCTGGGGCTTCGGCCTGAGCGGAACGATCATCGTCTGCGCGCTCGTCTACTGGACGGCGCTCGGCGTGCAGCACCTGTTCGGCGCGAACGCGATCTGGATCACCGGCGGGCTGCTGCTCGTGGCTCACGTGGCGTTGCTGTGGGATGCCGCGCGCAACCCCGACCTGCCGCAGGACATCGACATCGAGAATCCGGTGCTGCCGGACACCTGGCCGACGGTGCGCGCCGGGCTGCATTTCCTGATCCCGATCGGCGTGCTGATCTGGTGCCTGATGATCGAGCAGCTGTCGCCGTCGCTGAGCGCCTTCTGGGCGACCACCACGCTGATCGTCCTGATGGCCACGCAGCGGCCGATCATCGCGTTCTTCCGCGGCAAGCCGGTGCTGCCCGAGGGGGTCGTCGGCCTGCGCGAAGTCGTTCGGGGGCTGAACGACGGCGCCCGCAACATGATCGGCATCGGCATCGCGACGGCCACGGCGGGCATCATCGTCGGCGGCATCACGCTCACCGGCCTGGGTTTCCGGATGACCGACTTCGTCGAGGTCGTCTCGCAGGGCAACGTGATCGTGATGCTGCTGTTCACGGCCTTCGTGTGCCTCGTGCTCGGCCTGGGCGTGCCGACGACCGCGAACTACATCCTCGTCGCGTCGCTGATGGCGCCGGTGATCGTCGAGCTCGGCGCGCAGAGCGGGCTGATCATCCCGCTGATCGCCGTGCACCTGTTCGTCTTCTATTACGGGATCATGGGCGACATCACGCCGCCGGTCGGCCTGGCGACGTTCGCGGCGGCGGCGATCTCGGGCGAGGACCCGATCCAGACCGGCATCCAGGGGTCGCTGTACGCGCTGCGCACGGTCGTGCTGCCGTTCGTCTTCGTGTTCAATCCGGCGTTGCTGCTGATCGACGTGCGCGGATGGTGGGAGCTGGCGCTCGTCGCGTTCACGGCGACCGTCGCGTCGCTCACCTTCGCCGCGGCGACGATGGCGTGGTTCCGCATCCGCTGCCGCTGGTGGGAGGTCGTCGCGCTGCTGCTCGCCACCTTCGCGCTGTTCCGGCCCGACTGGTTCCTGGACCGCGTCGCTCCGAAGTACGAGGAGGTGCCTGCCGCGCGCATCTTCGAGGTCGCGCAGCAGCT
>JBIQJM010000184.1:0-3715 GCA_044507525.1 Burkholderiales bacterium | reverse complement strand
CGGCATGGTCGGCGCGAGCAAGCCGATGCAGGCGCTCTATCGCACGCTCGAGAAGATCGCTCGCACCGATGCGCCGGTGCTGATCAGCGGCGAGAGCGGAACCGGCAAGGAGCTCGCCGCGCAGGCGATCCACCGCCATTCCACGCGACGCGACCGGCCGTTCGTCGCGGTCAACTGCGGCGCGATTCCGTCCACGCTGATCCAGACCCAGCTGTTCGGCCACGAGAAGGGCTCGTTCACCGACGCGCATCGGCGCGAGATCGGCAGCGTCGAGGCGGCCAGCGGGGGCACGCTGTTCCTCGACGAGATCGGCGACCTCCCGCACGAAGCGCAGGCGGCGCTGTTGCGGTTCCTGCAGGAATCGACGATCACGCGCGTCGGTTCGGCGCACTCGATCAAGGTCGACGTCCGGGTCGTCGCGGCCACGCACGTCGATCTCGTCGCCGCCGTGCGCGAACGGAAGTTCCGCGAGGACCTGTTCTATCGGCTGAACGTGCTGCGCGTCGAAGTCCCCGCGCTGCGCACGCGCGCCGACGACGTCGAGGCGCTGGCGCGCCACGTGCTCGCGCGCTACCGCGCCGACGCATCGCCGGCGCTGCGCGGATTCTCCGAGCAGGCGCTCGACGCGATGCGCGCCTACGCGTGGCCGGGCAACGTGCGCGAGCTCGTCAATCGCGTGCACGGCGCGATGATCCTCTGCGAGAGCGCGTGGATCACGGCCGCCGACCTCGGCTTCGAGGGTGCCCGGCGCCCGGCCGCGGCGATCTCGCTCGCCGGCGCGCGCCAGCGAAGCGAGCGCGAGCTCGTCCTCGCCGCCCTGCAGCGCAATACGAACAACGTGTCGGCAGCCGCGCGCGAACTCGGCATCTCGCGGGTGACGCTGTACCGGCTCGTGCGGCGGCTGTCGATCGAGACGAAGGCAGCGGGCGGCAGCGCGGCAGAACACATGGCCGGTGGCCTCGGATAGGCGATTCGTCGATCCGGCCGTCGTCCGAAGGGGAGGGGCGATGACCAGCGAAACACTAACGCGCGCCGCGCGACGACGCGTGGCTGCCGCGGCCTTCACCGCGGGATCGGTCGTACTCGTCGCGCCCGTCGCGGCACCGGCGCAGGAGGCGATGAACGACGCAGAGGTGCAGGCGCTCGCACGGCGCATCGAGGCGGGCGAGCGCCGACTGCGTGCGCTCGAGGCGCAGCTGCAGGAGGAACGCCGCCTGCTCGGAGCGGTGCGGCGCGCGTTCCAGCAGCACCTGGGCTATTCCGACGAGGGCCTCTCCGGGATCGTCGGCCGCGGCATCGGCGAGGCGATCGCGCAGGCGCCGGCCGGCGGCACGCCGGGCGTCAGCCCGCCGCCGGGCGGGCCGGTCGGCGAGGCGCCGCCGCAACCCGCGCAGCCGGCGGCGCCGGCACGCATCTTCGACGAGCCCACCGCGCTCACGCCGCGCGGCAAGTTCATCTTCGAGCCGTCGTACCAGTTCGTGCACTCCACCGACAACCGCGTCGCGCTGGTCGGCTTCAGCGTGATTCCCGCGATCACGATCGGACTCATCGACGTGCGCCGCGTCTCGCGCGACATCCACACGCTGGCCTTCACCGGCCGCTACGGCGTCACCAACCGCTTCGAGGTCGAGACGAAGATTCCGTGGGTGCACGCGAGCAGCGACACGCAGACGCGCGCGCTCGCCACGCCGTCGGTCACCGACGAGATCTTCGACACCAGCGGTTCCGGGCTCGGCGACATCGAGATCGCCGGGCGATACCAGTTCAATGCGTTCCGCGGCGACAACGCGGTGTACATCGGACACCTGCGCTACAAGTCGCGCACCGGCGAGGGCATCTTCGAGGTCCCGATCTCGGAGGCCACCGGGTTGCAGACCGAGCTGCCGACCGGTTCCGGCTTCCACGGGCTGCAGGCGGGCGTCACCTTCCTCTATCCGTCCGACCCCGCCGTGTTCTTCGGCGGCGCCGCCTACACGCACAACTTCGAGCGCAACGTCGGGCGCGGCTTCGGCAGGGTGCGTCCGGGCAGCGTGATCGACCTGAACGCCGGCATGGGCCTCGCGCTGAACGAGCGCGCTTCGTTCAGCATCGGCTACCAGCACAGCATCGTCGGCGAGATGGACCAGCGCGATCCGGAGCAGGTCGCCCGCGTGCTCGCGAAGACCGGACGCCTGCAGCTCGGCACGATGCGCTTCGGTCTCGGCTACAGGCTCACGCCGAAGACCAACCTGAACGTCTCGCTCGGCGTGGGCGTCACGGACGACACGCCGGACTTCGAGTTGACGGTGCGGTTGCCGTACTCGCTCTAGGAACGACAACCGGGGTCGGGCCACGATTTGCCCGAAGCTTGGTCCGGCCTCGGCGCTTCGCCTTCCGTCGTCCCGAGCTTCATCGCCTCGCCGCCTCGATCGCCTGCTGCCGCAGTTCCGCGGCGAAGTTCAGCGAGCGCAGTGCGCTCAGCGAGGAAACGTCGAGCTCGATCCGGGTTTCGGCGGCGATGGTCGCGGCCTGCACGGAATTCTGGATCGAGGTGGCGAGCGCCGGTCCGTTCGGGATGCCCGAGACGACGACGCTTCGGCCGGCGCCGACCGGGATCGTGATCGACATCGTCGGCACCGCGACCGGCGAGACCGCCACCGGCTGCACGACGGGTGCTCCGCCTGCCGTCGGAGTGCCTGCACCCGAGCCCGTCGCCTGCGAAGGAGGCGAGGACGGGTTCGACGCAGCGGGGTTCGCGTTGCCGTTGGGCACCGCGCCGACGTTCACCGGCGTCGGCCGATTCGATTCGTCGCCGTTGGCGAGCGCGACGGCCTGCGCGAGCATCGAAGCCCAGTCGTTGGCCATTCCGTCGGCCGTGTTGGGCGTCGACACCGTGCCGCTGCTCACCGCCTGTCCGGAAGGCGGCGGCGACGCCTGCACCGAGGACGACGGCGTCGTCGTCGCGCGGTTGCCGTCGCCGACCTGCACCAGGTTCGCCAGGTTGCCGACCAGGCGCGCATCGGGCAGCTGTCCGCGCGTCAGCCCGTCGAGACGGTCGACCATCAGCTGCGTACGTGCGACGACCTCGCCGTCGACGCGCACGACCCGCTCGATCGCGAAGCGCGCGATCATCGAGCCGAGATCGAGGCCGCCGCGCATCGGCGCGAGTTCGGCGTCGGGTATGACGGCCCGCGCGAGCACGACGGCCGCATCGGGACTGGCTGCGCCCGCGGAATAGGGCGTCGCGGCAGCCGCGACGAGCGTCACGAGACAGGCGGTGCGCGGGTACCGCGCGTGTGCAGGCTTGGTCATGTCGACCTCGCTCAGAATCGGTCGGCGTCGGGGACGCCGAGGCTGAAGGTGGCCATCGAGTCGCGCGCGACGCCGAGCGCGACCGGTGCGGCGAGGCGCGCGTTCCAGTCGTCGGGCGCGTTGAAGCGGGCGATGTTCAGGTGGCTGCGGATGGCGAAGAAGATGCCGCCCATCCACATCGAATCGAACTGCGCGCGCGAGACGATGCGGCCGCCGAGAGCCGGATCGCCGAGGGCGACGCGCGAGCCCTGCAGCCCCTTGACGACGACGAAGTGGCGGTACCCCTGGTCGTTGACGAGCGCGATCGCCGGCACGCCCACGCGCGCGAGCTCGTCGAGCGAGACCTTCACGCCGTCGGCGACGTAGCCGGCGTGCTCGAGATAGCGCTTCATGTCGAGCAGCGAGAAGCCTTCGCGCCGGATCT
>JBIQJM010000036.1:25070-26522 GCA_044507525.1 Burkholderiales bacterium | reverse complement strand
CGCCAGCGCCGCGCCCAGCGGACACAGGTAGCGGCAGAAGAAGCGTTCGATGAACAGCCCCGCCGCCAGCAGCGCCAGCGCGAAGGCCACGAAGCCCCAGTCGCGCAGGAAGCGCAGCACGATCGCCGTCTTGAAGGGCTCGATCTCCGACAGCCGCTCGGCCCACGCCAGCGAGCCCAGCGACACGCCGAACAGCCCGAGGAAGATGATGTACTTCGTCGGCACCAGCCGCTGGTGCACGCCCCACGGCACCTTCAGCTGCGGCAGCTTCAGCGCCCGCGCCGCGCGGTTCGTCAGTTCCTGCAGCGCACCGAACGGGCACAGCCAGCCGCAGAAGGGTCCGCGCCCCCAGAACAGCAGCGCCGCCGCCACCGAGCACCACAGGATGAAGATCAGCGGGTCGACGAGGAAGGAGTCCCAGCGGAAATCCGTCCGCAAGGAACTCGCGAAGGTGAGCACGTTGACCACCGACAGCTGCGCCTGCGCGACCCAGCCCAGCCAGAACAGCGTCACCGCGAGGAACACGAGCCGGATGCGGTCGAAGAGCTTCTCGTGCGGCAGCAGCAGGTCCTGGAAGAAGAAGACGATCGTCAGCACCGCCAGCATCAGCGCCAGCACGACGATCGCGGCGACCCGGCTCTGCCAGATGGTCAGCCACAACGGTGCCGACTCGAAGTCGTCGAAGGCGGCGGGTCCGGGTGCCGAAGAGTCGCCGGTCGCTGCGTCGCCGGTGGCTGCACCGCTGGTCGCCGTGCCGCTGGTCGCGGCTCCGCCCGTTGCCTGGCCTGCGGATGCGGGACCCGCGGGTGCCGCGGTCGCTGCGGGCGACGGCTGCGGAGCCGGCTTCGTGTACAGCTCCGGCAGGCGATAGGGCAGCGAGAAGGTGACGAAGGCTTGGTCGAACTTGCCGACCGACCGCTGTGCGAGCAGTTGCAGTTCCCAGGGAGCGGCCGGGTCGAACTCGGCGCCTTCGGGAATCACGAAGGCGCCGATCTCGCGAAGATCGGGCGCATCGGGCGCGACGATGCGCCCGATGCGCAGGTGGTGCCGCCGCCAGAATCGGATCGTCTCGATCCCCTGGATCAGCTCGATGCGATCGAAGATGCCGCCGCGAAACCACGCCGATCCCTTGAACGAATGCGGGCCGCGCGCGGCGATGAGCAACGCGTGCTGCCCGGGCGCGAGCATTCGTTGCACTTCCGCCAACTCGGCGGGGTCGAGCAGGCTGCGCGCGATCGCCGGCTGCGAAACCAGCGTGACGTACAGGTCGATGAAGACGTCGTCGGGCGCGCCGGTCTGCGTGAGCTTCGCCGCGTCGAGGTTGCCCGATTCGACGAAGGCGCGGTTGACCTCGCCGACGGTGACGCGCAGATGCGCGATCGCGCCCTGTTCGCGCAGCGTCTCCCAGTCGGTGACGCTGCCCGCCTGCGGATCGACGACGCGTCCGCTCGC
>JBIQJM010000036.1:0-24970 GCA_044507525.1 Burkholderiales bacterium | reverse complement strand
GCGTCTCCCAGTCGGTGACGCTGCCCGCCTGCGGATCGACGACGCGTCCGCTCGCCGGTGGACGGGCTGCCGAACCGGAGGCAGCCGGAACGCCAGCGGCGCCTGCCGCCGCACCGGGTGCGCCGGCCGCACTGCCCGCAGCAGCGACAGCGCCCGCACCGGTCGTGCCGGCCGCAGCTGCGCCAACGCCCGCACCGGCACCACCGAGCTGCAACCAACGCGCCACGCGCGACGACGAACGCACGACGCTGTCGCCGATGATCAGCACGGTGACCGTCGCGCCGCTGACGATGTCGGCCCGCGGCGGTCCGCTTCCGGCCGCGCTCGCGCGCAGCGGATTGAACCCGATGTAGCCGTTCAGCGACTCGACGATGCGGCGTTCGGGAACGCCGACCATCAGGATCGGCTCGCTGTGCTCGGCGATCTGCAGGCCGACGACGGTACCCGCGTTGTCGAGCGCGACGAGGACGTGGATCGGCTTGCCCGAGTAGCCGCGCGCGTCGACGAAGTCCGACGCCAGATATGCGAAGCCGATCCGCTCCTGCCCCCGGTAGACCGGCGCGACCGGAGGGTTTCCCTGTACGGGCCCGAAGCGATCGGCTCCCGGGAAGAGATCGGCCGCGGTCGTCTTCGCGAGGAACGAATCGAGCAGCGACGGCGCCGTCCTGCCTTGCGCGAAGGCGGGAGCGCAGGCCACAAGGATCCAGAACGCCGCCAACGCCCCCAGCATCGCGAGCCGCCAGCGATTCGGATTGGTCACTGGGGAAAACCTGGAAGCGATGATCATGCGCGGGCGCCAGTATAAGGCGAGGCAGATCACGCTCGGCGTGACGCGAAGCGTTCGCGCTCGTGGATCGAGCGCGGAGTCGTATCAGGCGGCCGGCACCGTCTCGATCCGTCCATCGGCGTGCACGAACCAGGCACGCGTGGACGCGTGCGCGGCGAGCAGCGCCTCGCGGCGTTCCGGCGCGACCACCGACAACGCGGTCGACAAGCCGTCGGCGATCGTCGCGCGGGTGGCCGCCACCGACACCGACGCGTAGCGGTTCGCGCTGCGGCCGGTGCGCGGATCGAACAGGTGGTGCACGCGCGGATCGGAGCCGAAGCGCGTGCCGGCGCCGGCGGAGGTCGCCAGCGCCTGCACCTGGCCGGCGGCATCGCCCATCGCCAGCTCGAACAGCGTGCGAGACGGCCGTTCGGGATCGACGACGGCGGCGGTCCAGGCGCCGCCGTCCGCGCGGCGACCCGCGGCGCGCGCCTCGCCGAGGTCGATCGCCACGCCGTCGAAGCCCTCGCGACGAAGCCGGTCGGCGACGCGATCGGTGACGTAGCCCTGCGCGATGCCGTTCAACGACAGCGCCATGTCGCGCATGCCGAAGGCGACGCGGTCGGCGGCGACCTCGACCCGGCGATGGTCGACGCGATCGAGCACCCGGGCGATCGCGTCGGCGCCCGGCCCTTCGGGCGCTGCGCCGGGCGTGCGGAAATGCGCCTCGTAGAGCCGGTACAGCGGCTGGATCGTCGGGTCGAAGGCACCGTCGCTGGCGCGCGCCAGCGCGAGCGACGTCGACAGCAGCGCGACGAGCTCGGAGGGCGGTTCCTGCAGCACGCCCGCCGCGTTGAGCCGCGACAGCGCGGAATCGGCGCGGTACAGGCTGAACACGCGCTCGAGCCGCTCGACCTCGGCGACGCAATCGGCGAGCACTTCGCGCGCGCGCGCCCGGTCCTCGTGCACGAGCGTGATCGTCGCGAGTGCGCCGAGCGCCGTGCCCTTCCAGACGACGGGCATCGGCGCATCCGCGCGCGCAGCCCGCGCGAAGGGCAACGCGGCGCAGGCCGCCGATGCGCCCAGCACCGAAAGCAGGCGTCGCCGCGTAGCGGGAAAGGGTTTCATCATTCACTCCACTCGTCTTCGATCGGGCGCCCGCCTGCGCGAGCGGCCGGCTCACTGGCCCATCGCCTCCTGCCCGGAAGCAGCCGCGCCGACGGCGCCGAGCACGTAATCGTCGGGAATCTCGTCGAGCCGCGCCAGGCGCCCGCCGTGCCGTGCGCGGAAGGCCTCGGCGGCGTCCTTCGCCGAGAACGGGATCGCCTCGGGCGCCCCCATCCCGCCCATCCGGTCGCTGCCGAGCACGAACCACGCATCGTGCGCCTCGATCCACGTGCCCGCCTCGGGCCGGTCCCAGCTTCTCGCCTTCGCCATGTCGTTGACGTATACCGCCGTGACCTCGCGCGGCTCCTCGGGCAGGCGCAGGAACGCGATCGTGTCGCGCACCGACGAGAACCACAGCGGCGCTTCGCGCCCGGACAGGTGGATCTGCCCCTTCGGCCCCTCGTGATCGGCGAGCAGCATGCCGCAGTAGTAGCCGGTCGCCTCGGCGAGCACCTCGTTCGGCGACGGCGGCGGCGCCTGCCCGCCCCCACGGTCGCAGCCGGCCGCCAGCAGCGTCGCAGCCGCGAGCGTCGCCCACGCCAGTGCGCGCGCGGCGGCACCTGCGCGATCGACACCGTCGCGCAGTGTACGGGCGGCGCCGCGCGATCGAATCGTCGTCACACCGGCCTCCTTCGAAACACCGCGACCGCCGCCGCCAGCGGAACGACGACCCAGGCGACGAGCGCGCCGAGCAGCGCGGCGGCCGGCAGCCGGCTCGCGTCGCCCGGTCCGGCCATACCGCTGTAGACGGAGACGGCCTCGCTCGCGCTCATGTTGAACAGGCGGTATGCGTCGGTCGGGTTGAGCAGCAACAGCACGTCGAGCGCCTCGCGGCCGATCGTGCGCCCCTGGTCGGCGACGAGTGCGCCGAGCAGCGCCGTGTCGTACAGCAGCACGAAGAAGAGCCACAGGCCGACTGCGATGCCGGCAGCGGTCGCCCGATCGCGCACGAGGCTGCTCGCCAGGCAGCCGAGCGCGACGAAGCTCGCGCCGAGCAGCACCGAAGTACCGACCATCGCCGCGTAGGCGCTCCAGGCAGGCTGCACCGGTGCGCGCGCGTACCAGAGCGCGAGCGCGGCCGCGCCGTAGCCGACGACGGTGGCGAAGCCGAGGATCGTCGTCTGTCCGACGACCTTTCCGACGACGACCTGCCAGCGCCGGACCGGATACGACAGCAGCAGCGCGAGCGTGCCGCGTTCGTGCTCGCCGACGATCGCGTCGAACGAGAGCATCAGCGCGATCAGGGGCACCAGCAGGATCGTGAGCGACGACAGGCTGACGACGACGACCGCGACCGGATCGGTCTTCACGATGCCGGTCGGCGCGCTGCCGAGCAGCGCGAGCGACAGCGCGAGCGCGGCGAGCACGACGGTGGTCGCCGCCGCCCACCGGTTGCGCAGGCCGATGCGCAGCTCGTGCAGCGCGATCGTCGCGACGTTCACGACGCCCGCTCCGGCGAGGAGGCGCTTGCACTCGACTCGATCCAGTGCCGGTACAGCTGTTGCAGGCCCGGCGCCTCGACGTCGACGTCCTCCACGAGTTCGCCGAGCGCGCCGATCGCGCGCAGCACGGCCATCTTCGCGTCGGCCGGCGCGAGCAGCGTCAGCGAGTCGAGCTCGCGCTCGACGCAGCGCACCGCTTCCGGCATGCGCGCGAGCACGGTCGACGTCGAGCAGGGCTGCACGCGCAGGCGCAGGCGCAGTTGCGCCTGCGCACCGTGGCGCAGTTCGTCGAGCGAGCCGGCGGCCACCAGCCGGCCCCGGTGCACGATCGCCGCGCGGTCGACGCGGCGCTCGATCTCCTCGAGGGCGTGCGTGCAGACCAGCACCGTCGCGCCGCTCGCGCGCAGCGCATCGATCGTCTCGTAGACCTCGGCGCGCGAATCGGGGTCGAGTCCGCTCGTCGGCTCGTCGAAGAGCAGCAGGCGCGGCGAGCCGATCAGCGCCTGTGCGATGCCGAGCCGCTGGCGCATGCCCTTCGAGTAGGTCGCCACGCGTCGATCCGCCGCGTGCGCGATGCCGACGCGCTCGAGCAGCGCCTCGTTCTCGCGCACCGCGCAACCCTTCAGCCGCGCGTAGAACGCCATCGATTCGCGCGCCGTCAGCGACGCGTGGAAGGCGACGTTCTCGGGCAGGAAGCCGAGCGCACGCCGCGCCGCGGCCCCGCGCGCACCGGCCGGATCGACGCCGAGCACGCGCACCGCGCCCTCTTCGGCCCGGACCAGCCCGAGCATCAGCTTGATCAGCGTCGTCTTGCCCGCGCCGTTGTGGCCGACGAGCGCGGTCGCCTCGCCGGCCTGCAGCGACAGCGAGACGTCCTGCACGGCGGTGATGCGCCCGTAGCGCTTCGTCACGCCGCTCCATTCGGCGATCGTCATCGCGCCGCCTCGTCGTCGGGCACGCGCGGCGGACGCATCAGCGGCGCACTGTCGAAGACGCCGCCCGGGTACAGCGCCGGGAAACGCGCCTGCGCCCAGCGCACCATCTGCACCGCCGGGCTGTTCAGCAGCGCCTTGGCGGCCGGCAGCGTCCACAGCACCTCGTCCATCACGTCGTTCGGCCGGTACGGACGGTCGGCGACGCCGTCGCCGTCGAGATCGAATGCGGGGTTGTCGCTCCAGTAGTTGCCGCGTCCGCCTTCCGCCCAGTCGATGAAGCGCGTGCCGACGTACTTCACCTGCGTGCGGTTGGCGACGAAGGCATTGCCGCTCATCGTGTTGTCGGCGGAGCCGCCGGTGAAGTGGATGCCGATCGGGCACCCCTCGAACCAGTTCTCGCGCAGGTCGTTGCGCGTCGCGTTGTAGACGAAGGCGCACTTCTCGCGTCCGCCGCGCACGACGTTGCCGACGACCTGCGACAGGTTCGTCGAGTGCAGCAGCAGCCCGTGGTCGCGGTCGTCGACCGAGACGTTGTCGCGGATCTCGAGCCGGTCGGAATACATGATCGCCCAGCCGACGTGGTTGCCGCGCGAGCGGTTGCCGACGATGCGGCTGTCGTGCGTGTACATGTAGTGGATCGCGAAGCGCAATCCGGAAAACCTGTTGTCGGCGAAGGTGTTGTCGCGGCTCGTCTTCACGAAGATTCCGTCGCGCCCCTTGCGGATCGTGTTGCCGATCACCTTCGCGCCGGGCGCGTTCCAGATCGACACGCCGTTGCCCGCTTCCGACAGCCGAAGGTCGGAGCGCCCGACGATCTCGTTGCCTTCGACCACCGAGTCGGCGGCGCCGTGCAGGTAGACGCCGAACAGGTTGCCGATCAGGCGGTTTCCGCTCAGCCGCGCACGGCGCGCCTCGCGCGTGACGAGCACCGCGGAGTCCATCGCCGGCAGGTCGCGCCCCGAGCCGGTGATCTCCAGGCCCTCGATGCGCACGTCGTCGGCGGAGATCGTCACGACACTGCCGCGACCCGTGCCCTCGAGCACGGCACCGGGCTCGCCGGCGAGCGCGAGCGGCCGGTCGACGCGCACCGGCCCCCTGTGCCGCCCGGCGGCGAGCCGGATGGTGTCGCCCGGCCGCGCCGCATCGACGATCGGCTGCAGCGCCTGGCCGGGCTCGACGCGTTGCCCGGCCGCGTGCGCGGCCCCGGCGAGCGCGACGAAGACCCCCGCCGCGGCGAGCGCCCGCCGCGCGAACGCCGAGGCGAGGCTGCGGCTTCGATCCACGGCGGCTACGCGCGCTCCACCATCATCCGCCCCTTCATCTCCATGTGGAGCGCGTGGCAGAACCATTGGCAGTAGTACCAGTACACGCCCGGACGGTCGGCGATGAAGGTCACCGACGCGGTGGCCTGCGGCCCGACCTCCATCGCGATCCCGTAGTTCGTGATCGTGAAGCCGTGCGTGAGGTCCTCGATCTGGTCGCGGTTCGTCACGTACACCGTGACTTCGTCGCCCTGCCTCACCTTGAACTCCTGCAGGCTGAACAGCGGCGCCGCCGAGAACATGTAGACCCGCACCTTGTTGCCGTCGCGGATCACGTTCGCCGCTTCCTCGAGCACGACGTTGTCGGCCTTCGCCTGCGCGACCGCGTCGGCGAACATCGGGTCGTCGCGCTTCCACAGGCTGACCGGATTGACCTTCGAGCGGTGGATGATCGTGGCATCGTGCGGCTCGGCGAAGCTCGGCGAATCGTGCACGAGGATCATCTCCTCGCCCGAGATGTCGATCAGCTGGTCGCACTCGGGCTTCAGCGGCCCCACGTTCAGGAAGCGGTCCTTCGAGAACTTGTTCAGCGACAGCAGCCACTTGCCGTCGGCTTCCTTCGTCTGCCCCATCGACGTGTGGTTGTGTCCCGGCTGGTAGTGCACGTCGAGCTTCTGGACGATCGGGTCGACGTCCTTGCCGGCGAAGGCGTCGATCGCCGCCTGGATGTTCCACTTGCAGATCTGGCTGTCGATGAACAGCGTCGTGTAGGCGTTGCCGCGTCCGTCGAAGGCGGTGTGCAGCGGGCCGAGTCCCAGTTCCGGCTCGGCGACGACGCAGTCGCGCGGTTCGATCTTGTCGTCGAACAGGTCGTCGAACTTGCGCACGTCGAACACGCTCACCGTCGGCGACAGCTTGCCGTTGGCGACGACGTGGATGCCGTCGGGCGCGGTGTTGATGCCGTGCGGGCTGTTCGGGATCGGGATGTAGCGCGTGTACGGCGAGCCGTGCTTGCCGTCGACGACCGGCACCCCTCCGATCTTCTTCACCTCGCCGCTGTTCACCGCGTCCTCGATGCGCTTGAGGTTGAAGATCACGATCCAGTCCTGCTCGGCGGCGGTCATCTCGCCGAGCGTCAGTCCCTCCTCGGAGTTGTAGCAGGTGGAGAACGCGTACTTGCCCTGGTAGTCGGCGTCGACGTTGTCGAGGTTGCCGTCGACGAGCACCTGCCAGGCGACCTGCATCGTCTCGCCGTCGACCGCAGTGAACACGCACTCGTAGGTCTTGTGGTCGGCGACGTCGCCGCTGCCGTCGTTCGGGATCGGCACGCGGAACTCGCCGTTGCAGAACACGTAGCCGGTCTTCGGGTATTTCTGCACGCGCAGCCCGTGCACCGTCTGCTGGTTCGGCAGCTCGATGATCTTGTCGCACTTCATCACGTCGCAGCGCACGCGCGCCACGCGCGTGTTCGCCTTGTCGTTCATGAAGAGGTAGCGCCCGTCGTAGGTGCCGTCGGTGAACGACATGTGCGGGTGGTGCAGGTCGCCGTTCACGTAGGTGCCGCCGCGGCTCTCGAGGTGCTTGCGCGTCTCGGGCGTGAGACCCTCGGTCAGCACCTTGAGGCTTTCGTTCGTCTGCCCCCAGCCGGTCGCGCTGCAGCGGTTGAACACCGGCACGCGTATCAGCTCGCGCATCGACGGCAATCCGACGATGCGCAGCTCGCCGCTCTGGCCGCTGGAGAAGAACACGTAGTACTCGTCGAGCTCCGCCGGGCCGACGTGGGTCTTCGCGATCGCGGCGTCCGCGCTCGAGACGGCACGGGCCGGCGCGGGGGCGGCGGCCGGCTGCGCCGCCGGGGCTGCGGCGTTCCCGGAGGCGGCAGGCGGCGCCGCCTCCTCTTCGCGCCCGCACGCGCCGAGCACGGTACCGAGACCGGCCGCAGCCACGGCCTTCGCGCCGCCTCCCAGCACCGCCCTGCGCTTCGGGTCGACGGCACTGCGTTTGGGATCGTCGTTCTTCATGGGCTCGAGCTCCTCGTGAACCGCGCGCCGGGCGCGCAATGCCTGAACGATTGCCGCAGCGGCAGGTCGTTCATTCCGAATCTCTCACGCGACGGTGCACCGTGACCGGAATCTCCACTGCCGCCGATGCGGCCGGCTGCGCCATCGCCTGGCGCTTCTCGCGCTTGACCCGGCGCTGGATCCGCACCGGGCACTTGTAGTCGTGGTGGTACAGCACCTGGCAGTGCAGGCACGAGATGCACTCGTTCGGGTTGATGTGCCCTTCCGGGTGGATCGCCTCCACCGGGCACTCGTTGAAGCAGCGCATGCACGGGTTGCCGCACTCGCGATAGCGTCGCAGCCAGTCGAACATGCGCAGCCGTCCCGGGAGCGCCAGCGCCGCGCCCAGCGGACACAGGTAGCGGCAGAAGAAGCGTTCGATGAACAGCCCCGCCGCCAGCAGCGCCAGCGCGAAGGCCACGAAGCCCCAGTCGCGCAGGAAGCGCAGCACGATCGCCGTCTTGAAGGGCTCGATCTCCGACAGCCGCTCGGCCCACGCCAGCGAGCCCAGCGACACGCCGAACAGCCCGAGGAAGATGATGTACTTCGTCGGCACCAGCCGCTGGTGCACGCCCCACGGCACCTTCAGCTGCGGCAGCTTCAGCGCCCGCGCCGCGCGGTTCGTCAGTTCCTGCAGCGCACCGAACGGGCACAGCCAGCCGCAGAAGGGTCCGCGCCCCCAGAACAGCAGCGCCGCCGCCACCGAGCACCACAGGATGAAGATCAGCGGGTCGACGAGGAACGACTCCCACCGGAAACCCGTGAGCAGCGAGTGCACGAAGGTGAGCACGTTGACCACCGACAGCTGCGCCTGCACGACCCAGCCCAGCCAGAACAGCGTCACCGCCAGGAACGCGAGCCGGATGCCGTCGAAGAGCTTCTCGTGCGGCACGATGACGTTCTGGAAGAAGAAGATGATCGTCAGCGCGGCCAGCATCAGCGCCAGCACGGCGATCGGGGCGGTCTTGCTCTCCCAGATCCGCTGCCACAGCGGAACCGCCTCGAGTTCGTCGAAGGCCGTGGCGCCCGCATCGGCCGGCAGTGCCGGCGCGGCGGCACCGGCAGCCGCCGGCACGGCGGGCGTGCCTACGGCCGCGCCCGCACCCGCGGCCTGCGCCGGCGGCGACGCGACCGGTTTCGTGTACTGCGCGGGCAGCTCGTAGGGCAGCGGGAAGCTGACGAAGGCCTTGTCGAGCGCGCCGATCGCGCGCTGCACGAGCAGCTGCAGCTCCCACGGCGCAACCGGGTCGAACTCGGCGCCCTCGGGGATCGCGAAGACGCCGATCTCCTTCAGTGCGGGCGCGCCGGGCGCGACGATCGTTCCCACGCGCCGATGCTGGCGATCGCGGAAACGGATCGTTTCGGCGCGCTGCACCAGCTCGATCCGGTCGAAGATTCCGCCGCGCACGTAGCCCGAGCCCTTGAACGAGTAGCGTCCGTCGCCGGCGACGAGCACGGCGTGCTGGCCCGGTGCGAGCATCTGCCGGACGTTCGCGAATTCCTCGTCGCCGAGCAGGCTGCGACCGATCGCCGGATGCGAGACCAGCGCCACGTAGAGATCGATGAACGGATCGCCGGGCTCGCCCCGCTCCGGCCGCCTGGCGGCGGCCTCGTTGCCCGACGCCTCGAATGCGCGGTTCACTTCGCCGACGGTGAGGTGCAGGTGCGCGACGGCGCCGCGCTCGAGCAGCGTGCTCCAGTCGACGACGCCGCCCGCTTCGGGATCGAGCACGCGCTCGCTCGCGCCGGCGGCGCCTGCCGCGCCCGCGGCGGCGGCGCCGAGCTGCAGCGTGCGCGCCACGCGCACCGCGGAGCGCACGATGCTCTCGCCGAGGATCAGCACGGTGACGGTGGCGCCGCTGACGATGTCGGCCTGCGGCGGTCCACTCGCCTGCAACGGGTTGAACCCCACGAATGCGCCCAGGTAGTCGACGACGCGCTGCTCGGGGATGCCGATCAGGACGATCGGCTCGCTGTGCTCGACGATCTTCATGCCGACGATCGTGCCGGCGTTGTCGAGCGCCACGACGGTGTGGATCGGCTTGCCCGAATATCCCTCGGTGTCGACGAAATCCGAGGTGAGGAACGCGAAGCCGACGCGTTCCTGCCCCCGGAACACGGGCGCCACGGGCGGACTGCCCTGCACCGGCCCGAAACGATCGGCGCCGGGGAACACGTCGGCCGCCGGCAGCTTCGCGAGAAAGGAATCGAGCAGCGGTGCCTTCTGCGCGGCGGAGGGCTGCGCGAGAGCGGCGGCGCACGCGAGCGCCAGCCACAGTGCGACGAGAACGCCCAACATCCGCTTCGGCGCCACCGGCCGGATACGAGCCGCGACTACCATTGAACGAACCCGGGTGCGATCATCATGGTCGGGTGAGTATAGGACGCCCGAGTAGGACGCCCGGAGGAGTACCCCTTGCGCGCATCGCTTCTCGAACACGATCCACAGACGGGTCCGGTGACGATCGAAACGCTCGTCGGCGTCGCCAACGCGATCGAGCAGGAAGCGGTGCGCCGCTACGCGCAGCTCGAGCGCACGATGCAGCAGCGCGGCGAATTCGAGACCGCCTCCGCGTTTCGGCGCATGCTCGAGGAGGAGCGCGAGCACGTCGGTGCAGTGGCGAGGTGGGCCGCCGAGCTGGGCGTGGCGATCCCCGACAGCGAGCCCTTCGAATGGATCCTGCCGCGCGACCTGTCGACCTCGTGGGACGCGATCGCCGGCAGCGCGCTCCTCACGCCGTATCGCGCCTTCGCGATCGCGGTGGAGAACGAGCAGCGCGCCTTCGCGTTCTACGCCTATCTCGCCGCGCACGCCGGCGACCGCACGGTGGCGGCGCAGGCCGAGCGACTCGCCGCCGAGGAACTGCGCCACGCGGCACGGGTGCGCCAGTGGCGGCGCGAGGCCTATCACCGCGAGCGTGCCCGCAACGAAGGCGGGACGCGCGCACCGACGTCGCACGAAGTCGCCCGGATCGCCGAATCGCCGCAGCAGCTGCGCGAATTCCTCGCCGACCGCTACGCGGCCATCGTCCAATGCCATCGCCTGCTCGCGTCGCGCCTGCGCGAGCTCGGCGACGACTCCGGCGCCGCACTGCTCGATGCCTTCGTCCAGGCGCACGGCGCGAAGGGCGCGGCGCGCGCCGACGCGATGACCGACGACGAGCGCGCGCGCATCGCAGGCGCCGAAGATCCGCTGCACCTGCTCGTCGACGCGCAGAAGCCGCTCGAAGCGCTGGGCGAGACGCTCGATGCCGTGCTGTCGGTCGCACGCGACGAGAGCTTCGCGCTCGCCGAGCAAGAAGCCGGCGAGGTGGTCGCCTGGCTCGCGCGGCTGGCGCTGGCGGCCGAGCAGCGCTCGGTGCGCAGCGCGTCCGCCGGCTGAACGCCGGGCGGGAACGCAGCGCGTCCGGCCCCGGGGCAGCGCGCCGCTGCGGGCGCGCCGAATGCTTCGGGCAGGGGTCGTGGAACGACCCCGCGTCGTTCGCCCCCGTCCCCAACGAGAGGAGAACCCGCCATGCCCGGAAAGCGCGCTGCAGCGACCGCCGACGCCTCTTCTTCGTCCGCGTCGTCCGCCTTCCTGACCGACATCGAGACACTGCGCCGGCGCGCGCGCGAGAACATGCAACAGGGCGCCGTCACGCCGAGCTACGGAGCCGACCGGCAGGCAGTGATCGAAACGCTCAACACGGCGCTCGCCACCGAACTCGTCTGCGTGCTCCGCTACAAGCGTCACTACTTCGCCGCGCAGGGCATCGCCTCCGAGTCGGTGAAGGCGGAGTTCCTCGAGCACGCGAACGAGGAACAGCAACACGCCGACCAGCTGTGCGAGCGCATCGTGCAGCTCGGCGGCGAGCCCGACCTGAACCCCGAGGGGCTCGCCTCGCGCAGCCATTCGCAGTACGTCGAAGGCAAGGACCTCGTCGACATGATCCGCGAGGACCTCGTCGCCGAGCGGATCGCGATCGACAGCTATCGCGAGATCGTGCAGTGGCTCGCCGACAAGGACCCGACGACGCGCCGCGTGATGGAGGAGATCCTCGCGAAGGAGGAGGAGCACGCCGAGGATCTCAGCTCGATGCTGCAGGGCATGGGCGCGACACAGATGCGGCCGAGCTGAACCGCCGCGCACGTCGACCCGCATGAACGCATCCGCCCGACGGCGAGAAGCGGCCTGGCGCGACGCCGAGACACTCGACATCGCCGACGTCGGCCGGGCGCGGATCTACTCGCTGATCGCCTCGCTGCTGCTGGCGCCGCCCGACGAAGCGCTGCTGCAGTCGCTGCGAAGCGCGCACGCATCGGACGACGACGCCTCGGCATCCCTCGAGGACCTCGCTCCCTTCGAGCAGGCGTGGCAACGGCTCGCTCGTGCCGCACGCGCGATCGACGCGGCCTGCGCCGCGGACGAGTACGCGCGCCTCTTCCTCGCCGTCGGCACGCCGCAGGTGGACCCCAGCGCCTCGCTCTATCTCAGCGGTTTTCGCATGGACGCTCCGCTCGCGGCACTGCGCGCCGAACTTCGCTCGCTCGGACTCTCGCGCAGCGGCGGCGTCGCCGAGACCGAAGACCACCTCGGCGCACTGTGCGAGACGATGCGGCTGCTGATCGTCGGCACCGACGGCTTCGCGCCGCGTCCGCTCGACTGCCAGCGCGCGTTCTTCGACGCGTGGATCGCACCCTGGTATCGCGCTTGCACGCACGACCTGCACGACGCAGGCGCCGCCGTTTTCTATCGCAGCGTTGCCGATCTCTCCGACGCGTTCTTCGAGCTCGAGTCGGAGGCCTTCGAGCTGCGGCCACCTGACCCGGGCGGCGCCTGATCCGGCCGACCTCGATCGTCGGCCCGAACCGGAGCGATCGATGAGCAAGCATGACCGCCCCAACGCCCCGCAGCCGACCGACACCATGCGCAGGGCCTTCGTGGGCGCGACGCTCGTCGCCCCGGCGCTCGTGGTGACGCCGGCCGCGGCGCGCCGCTCCGCTCCGTCGCCTGCCGACGACGAAAGCGAAAGCGCCGAAGTCCGCGGCTACCACGTGACCGACCGGGTCCGTACCTATTACCGGCTCGCCCGATTCTGAATCGGCGCGCCGGCCGAGGATTCCGCAGCATGACCCTCGTCCGCTCCGCGACCCGCCCGCACTACGCATCGAAGGACCTCGCGCGGCGTGCGCTCGCGCGGCTCACGCAGGCGACGATGGACCGGCGCCAATACCTGAAGCGCTCGGGCATCGCCGCGGCAGGCCTTGCGCTCGCGCCGAACCTGCCCTTGCGCGTCGTGAAGCCGGCGGATGCGCAGACGTCGGCACAGCCCGCCGCAGGCACGCCGCAGCTTCGGCGCAGCGTCTGCTCCCACTGCTCGGTCGGCTGCTCGGTCGACGCGATCGTCCAGGACGGCGTCTGGATCCGCCAGGACACCGCCTTCGACTCCCCGCTGAACCTGGGCGCGCACTGCGCGAAAGGTGCTTCCGTGCGCGAGCACGGTCACGGCGAGCACCGGCTGCGCTACCCGATGAAGCTCGTCGACGGTGAGTACCAGCGCATCTCCTGGCAACAGGCGATCGACGAGGTCGGCGACCGGCTGCTGGAGATCCGCGCGGAATCGGGGCCGGACGCGACCTTCTGGGTCGGCTCGTCGAAGCACAGCAACGAGCAGTCGTACCTGCTGCGCAAGTTCGTCTCGATGTTCGGCACGAACAACATGGACCACCAGGCGCGCATCTGCCATTCGACGACGGTCGCCGGTGTCGCGCAGACCTTCGGCTACGGCGCGATGACGAACTCGTTCAACGACCTGCACCGCTCGAAGGCGGTGATGTTCATCGGGTCGAACCCGTCGGAAGCGCATCCGATCTCGATGCTGCACTTCCTGCACGCGAAGGAGCGCGGCGCGAAGATGATCGTCGTCGATCCGCGCTTCACGCGCACCGCGCGCTTCGCGCACCACTACGTGCGCATCCGCCCCGGCACCGACATCGCGTTCACCTGGGGCGTGCTCTGGCACATCTTCGAGAACGGCTGGGAAGACCGCGACTACATCGCGCGTCGCACCTGGGGCATGGAGGAGGTGCGCGAGGAAGTCGCGAAGTGGACGCCGCAGCGCGTCTCCGACGTCACAGGGATACCGGAGGCGACGGTGAAGCTCGCCGCCGAGCTGCTGGCGAAGAACCGCCCCTCGTCGATCGTCTGGTGCATGGGGATCACGCAGCACCACTGCGGCACGGCGAACGTGCGCGCTCTGTGCACGCTGCAGCTGGCGCTCGGCAACATCGGCGTCTCGGGCGGCGGGGCGAACATCTACCGCGGCCACGACAACGTGCAGGGTGCGACCGACGTCGGCCCGAACCCCGATTCGCTGCCCGGCTACTACGGCATCGCCGAAGGCGCATGGCGCCACTTCGCCGCCGGCTGGGGCGTCGACTACGACTGGCTGCTCGGGCGCTTCGGCTCGAAGGAACTGATGGAGAAGCCGGGCACCACGGTGTCGCGCTGGTTCGACGCGGTGCTCGAGCCCGGCGAGTACATCGACCAGCCGAATCCGGTGCGCGCCTGCGTCTTCTGGGGACACGCGCCGAACAGCCAGACGCGGCTGCCCGACATGAAGGCCGCGATGCATAAGCTCGACCTGCTCGCCGTCGTCGACCCGTACCCGACGATGACCGCGGCCATGCACGGGCGCAGCGACGGCGTCTACCTGCTGCCGGCGACGACCCAGTTCGAAACCGCCGGCTCGGTGACGGCGAGCAATCGCAGCATCCAGTGGCGCGAGCGCGTCATCGAGCCGATCTACGAGTGCAAGACCGACCAGGAGATCATGTACCTGTTCGCGAAGAAATTCGGCTTCGACGGGCAGCTGTGCGCGAACATCGAAGTGGTCGACGACGAGCCCGTGGTCGAGGACATCCTCCGCGAGATCAATCGCACCTGCTGGACGATCGGCTACACCGGCTGCTCGCCCGAGCGCCTGAAGCGCCAGCAGCAGAACAAGCACACCTTCAACCCGACGACGCTGCTGGCCGAGTACGGCCCCTGCAAGGGCGAGTACTACGGGCTGCCGTGGCCGTGCTGGGGAACGCCCGAGTTCGGCCACCCGGGAACGCCGATCCTGTACGACCAGTCGAAACCGGTCATCGAAGGCGGCCTGCCTTTCCGCGCGAACTGGGGCGTCGAGCACGAAGGCGAGTCGCTGCTCGCACCCGAGGGATCGGCGACGAAGGACAGCGAAATCGACACCGGCTACCCCGAATTCGACCACGTGTTCCTGAAGCGCCTGGGCTGGTGGAGCGAACTCACCCCCGACGAGAAGGCCCTCGCAGAGGGCATGAACTGGAAGACCGACCGCTCGGGCGGCATCATCCGCGTCGTCATCTCGCACGGCTGCGCGCCTTGGGGCAACGCGCGCTCGCGCGTGAACGTCTGGAACTTCCCCGACCCGGTGCCGGTGCACCGCGAGCCGCTGATGACGCCGCGCCACGATCTCGTCGAGGCCTACCCGACCTACAACGACCGCGCGAAGTTCTGGCGGCTGCCGACGCTCTTCGAGAGCGTGCAGCGCAAGGACTACTCGCGGGAGTTCCCGCTGATCATGACCTCGGGCCGCCTCGTCGAGTACGAGGGCGGCGGCGACGAGACGCGCTCGAACCCGTGGCTCGCCGAGCTGCAGCAGGCGATGTTCGTCGAGATCAGCCCGCTCGATGCCGGCCGCATCGAAGTGCACAGTGGGGACTTCGTCTGGGTCGAGACGCCGAGCGGCGCGCGGCTGAAGATGCACGCGATGGTCACGCAGCGGGTGCCCGAAGGACTCGTCTGGATGCCCTTCCATTTCGGCGGCTGGTGGATGGGCGAGGACCAGCTCGACCGCTACCCGAAGGGTGCCGCACCCATCGTGCGCGGCGAGGCTTGCAACACCGGTTTCACCTACGGCTACGACGTCGTGACGATGATGCAGGAGACGAAGTGCTCGCTGTGCCGCGTCGTACGGGCCTGAACCGCTCGCGCCGAAGGAGAGCACATGGCCGCGAGAATGAAGTTCATCTGCGACACGGAACGCTGCATCGACTGCAACGGCTGCGTCACCGCGTGCAAGAACGAGAACGAGACGCCCTGGGGCGTGAACCGGCGCCGGGTCGTCACGGTGAACGACGGGCATCCCGGCGAGTTCTACGTGTCGGTCGCGTGCATGCACTGCACCGACGCGCCGTGCATGGCGGTGTGTCCGGTCGACTGCTTCTACCGGACCACCGACGGCGTCGTTCTGCACGACAAGGACATCTGCATCGGCTGCGGCTACTGCTATTACGCGTGTCCCTTCGGCGCGCCGCAGTTCCCCGCGACGGGACTGTTCAATCACCGCGGCAAGATGGACAAGTGCACGTTCTGCGCAGGCGGCCCCGAGCCCGACGGCTCACAGGCCGAGTTCGGCAAGTACGGCCGCAACCGCCTGAGCGAGGGCAAGCTGCCGGTCTGCGCCGAGCAGTGCGCGACGAAGGCGCTGCTCGGCGGCGAAGCGAACGTCATCGCCGCCATCTACAAGGAACGCGTCGAGCAGCGCGGCTACGGCCCCGAACTCTGGGGCTGGGACATCGCATATTCGGACACGCCGGCACTGCCGCCGCACGCGCCGAGCGGGGGCCCGCGCGAGAACTTCATCGAGGGCGACTACCAGAACGACACCGGGAGCCTGCCGACGTGAGCAACGCACTGCGCTTCGCGCTGCCGCTCGCCGCGGCGCTGCTGCTCGGGGGCTGCCTCGAGGTCGACCAGCATCCGGCCTGGGACGGCGGCGCCTACGACGGCAAGACCGATTCGCTGCCGCACGAGCGCCACTACGCCGGCGATCGCCTCGCGTGGAACGCCGCGATCGTCGATCGCAACCACCTGCAGAACGAATACCGCCGCTTCACGCCGTGACCGGAGGTCCGCCGATGCACGCCGTCGTCTCGCTGCTGCTCCTCTTCCTTGCGACGCTGCTGCCGCCCGACGCGCGTGCCGCGGTTCCGCACGAATCGGCGGCGCCCGCCTACGCCGAGGAGCAGACCATCCGCCAGCTCGAGAAGGGGCTCGACGAGCCCGGATTCACCTCGCCGGAATCGGGCATCCACCATTTCGACCGGCACTACATCGTCCCGCCCGGGAACATGACCGAGCAGAGCGTCATCCTGCAGCGCGGCGGCAACACGTGGCGCCTGCTGCGCAACGGTCCGATCGCGGCGACCGCGGCGGGCCTGATGCTGGCGGTGCTCGGCGCGATCCTCTGGTACTACGCCGTCAAGGGGCCTCTTCCTTCGCCGCCGGAATCGGGCGAACGCGTGCTGCGCTTCTCCGGATGGCAGCGTTTCGTGCACTGGTCGACGGCGATCGTCTTCGTGCTGCTCGCGCTCACCGGGCTGCTGCTCCTGTACGGCAAGAAGACGCTGCTGCCGCTGATCGGGCACGACGCCTTCGGAGCGGTGGCGCTGGCCTCGAAGTACGTCCACAACTTCGGCGGGCCGCTGTTCGTGCTGCTGTCGCTGCTGATGTTCTACACCTTCGTGCGGCACAACCGTTTCGTCGCCGCCGACGGTACGTGGCTGCGCAAGCTCGGCGGCATGTTCTCGCACGAACACATTCCATCCGGCTACTTCAACGCCGGAGAGAAGCTGTGGTTCTGGGGGATCGTCACGGGAATCGGGCTGCTGATGGCGGTCACCGGGCTGGTGCTTAACTTCCCTTATTTCGGCGAAGTCGGCAGCGTCACCGGATTCGGCCGCTACGTGCTGCAGTGGGCCGACTACCTGCACATCGCGGGGGCGACGCTGTACATCGGCGTCTCGCTCGGCCACATCTACCTGGGCACGATCGGCAGCCCCGGCGCCTGGCACGCGATGGCGCACGGAACGGTCGATCGCAACTGGGCCCGCGCACACCACGAGCTGTGGCACGACGAGCTCGTACGGGGCGATCCCGGAACGCCGCCGCTCGGCGATCCCCGCTCGGCGCCCGGCGCCGCGCCGATCACGCCGCGCGGGCGGCCGGCTGGAGCTTCGCGATGAAGGCGTGCAAAGGGACGACTTCCAGGCACGCCGTGCTCGCCGTCGCCGCAGCGCTGTCGCTTGCCTCGCTCGCCGCCTGCCACAGGCCCGCCTCCACCGCGCCCGAAGCGAGCGCGGTCGACGTGATCCCCACCGGATTCCCCGGGCAGGTGACTGCCGGTGGCGGAACGAGCGGCGAAGTGATGGCCGCGGCCGGCGAGTTCACGGCGCAGGGCAACGACCAGGGCACGCCCGGCATTCCGAAGGGTGGCGGCGGCAACGTCGGCGGCGCCGAACTCAGCGGCTCGCAGGACGGCCAGTCCTCGGTCGCCGGCGCCGGCAGGAAGTCCGCCGAGCAGCAATGACCATGCACAGGGACGATCCGTCGATGCCGAACGCCGCGCCTTCCCGTCCTGGCCCTGGCCTTGCCGACGCCGGGGCCGGATCGCGCGCAAACGGGCGCGCGTCTGTGCGCATGTCGGCGTTCGCGTCGACGTTGGCGCCGGTCTTCGCGCTCACGCTCGCCTTCGCCGCCGGGACGGCGCACGCACAGGACGAACCGTCGGGCAGCGGCGCCGCACCCGCCCCGGCGAACAGCGCCTCGATGCAGCCGCAACCCGCCGAAGCGGGCGGCGCCGGCATGCAGAAGACGCCGACCAGCATGGCCGGCCTGCAGCGTCCGCCGGTGTTCCCGGCACGCACGCCGCCGGCGCAGCCGGAGTCGCGGATCGAAGGCTCCAGCGGAGACTCGGCCGTCGCGCAGGCCTCGCCGGAGCCGTCCGCGCAGGGCGATGCCGAAACGAAGGAGGAAAAGGAAGCACGCGAGAAACGCGAGCTCGAGCAGGCGATGCAGCGCGTCACCGAACGGTGGCGCTCGCGTGCGCAGCAGGAAGGCTGGGACATGCATGCGCCGACGCAGGCACGGACGCCGACAGCCGACTGATGCGGCTTCGCGCCGGCAACTTTCCCCGCCCCCACGAAGCTCGTCAAGCCTGCGATCGTCCCTCCGACGACACCTCCTGCGGCGGCGACCCGCGCAGTCGACGCAGCGCCTGCACGACGTCGTCGACGTAGGTGAACACCACCGGCACCACCAGCAGGCTCAGGAAAGTCGACGTGATCAACCCGCCGATGACCACGATCGCCATCGGCGAACGGAAGCTCGGGTCGACGCCGAGGCCGATCGCGATCGGCGTCATGCCGGCGCCCATCGCCACCGTCGTCATCACGATCGGACGCGCGCGCTTGTGGCAGGCGTCGAGCAAGGCTTCCATGCGGGTCAGCCCGCGGTCGCGCCGCGCCATGATCGCGTACTCGACGAGCAGGATCGAGTTCTTCGTCGCGATCCCCATCAGCATGATCATCCCGATCATCGACGGCATCGAGATCGCGAAGCCGCCGAGGAACAGCGCGAGGAACGCGCCCGGCACCGACAGCACGAGCGCGACGAGGATCGTGACCGGCTGCACGAAGTCGCGGAACAGCAGAACGAGAACGACGTAGATGCACAGCACGCCGGTGAGCATCGCCAGCGCAAAGCTCTCGCCGAGCTCGGCCATCGCCTCGGCGTCGCCGACCGTGCGCTGGATGATGCCCGGCGGCAGCTTCTGCAGGCTCGGCAGCGCGAGCGCCTTGCGCTCGATGTCGCCCAGCGGCTGGCCGTTCAGCTCGATGCGGAAGTTCACGTTGCGAAGACGGTCGTAGCGGTCGATCTCGGCCGGGCCGCTGCCGATCGACACGTCGGCGACGTTGGCGAGCGGCACCGGCCCGTTGGCTCCGGGCACCTGCAACTGCGAGACGAGCGCCAGGTCCTCGCGCGCCTCGGGCGCGAGGCGCACGACGATCGGGACCTGGCGCTGCGCGAGGTTCAGTTTCGCGAGCCCCTGGTCGTAGTCGCCGGCCGTGGCGATGCGCAGCGTGTCGCCGATCGCCGCCGACGTGACGCCGAGATCGGCGGCGCGCGCGAAGTCGGGGCGCACGATCAGCTCGGGGCGGACCAGGCTCGCCGTCGAGGTCACGTTGCCGATCCCGGGCAGCGTGCGCAGCTCGCGACCGACGATGGCGGCGTGCCGCGCGAGCGCCTCGCCGTCCTCTCCGGCGAGAACGAGGATGTACTTCTCGCTCGAGCCGCCGAGGCCGACCTCGACGCGCGCGCCCGGCAACGCCTCGAGCGCCCGACGCAACTCGTCCTCGATCGCCTGCTTGCTCACCCCGCCGCGCTCCGCGCGCGGCGTCAGGTTGATCGTCAGCGTCGCCTTGCGCACCTCCGGGACGCCGCGCGGAACGAAGGGATCGGCGCCGGCCGAGCCGCCGCCCACCGCCGTGTAGACGCGGACGACGTGCGGATTGCGCTGCACGAGCTCGCGCGCATGCTCGGCGGCGGCGAAGGTGCGCTCGAAGGTGCTGCCGGGCGGCAGCTCCACGTGCACCTGCGTCTGCGAGAGGTCGTCCGGCGGCATGAAGCCGGTCGGCAACAGCGGCACCAGCATCAGCGATCCGACGAAGAACACGGCCGCCGCGAGCGTCGTCGCCACGCGGTGGCGCAGGCACCAGCGCGCCGCCGCCAGGTAGGCGCGCATCACGCGCCCGTCCTCGCGCGGCGTGTCGGGCCGGAGCAGGTAGGCGGACATCATCGGCGTGAGCATCCGCGCGACGACGAGCGAGGCGAAGACAGCGAGCGACGCGGTCCAGCCGAACTGCACGAAGAACTTCCCGGCGACGCCGCTCATGAACGCCGTCGGCAGGAAGACGGCGATCAGCGTGAAGGTGGTCGCGATCACCGCCAGCCCGATTTCCTCGGCCGCCTCCATCGCCGCGCGATACGGCGTCTTGCCGCTGCGCAGGTGGCGCATGATGTTCTCGATCTCGACGATCGCGTCGTCGACGAGGATGCCGACGACCAGCGACAGCGACAGCAGCGTCACGACGTTGATCGTGAAGCCGAACAGGTACATGCCCGCGAAGGCGGGAATGATCGACAGCGGCAGCGCCGTGGCCGCGACCATCGTCGCCCGCCAGTCGCGCAGGAAGAACCAGACGACGATCACCGCGAGCAGCGCGCCTTCGTAGAGCAGGCGCAGCGATCCGTCGTAGTTCTCCTGCACCGGGTCGACGAAATTGAAGGCTTCCTCGATGCGCAGGTCCGGACGTTCGGCCCGGAGTTCGTCGAGCCGCGCGCGCACGCCTTCGGCGACCTCGATCTCGCCGGCGCCCCGGCTGCGGCTGATCTCGAAGCCGACCACGGGCTTGCCGTCCAGCAGCGCCACCGTACGGCGCTCCGCGACCGTGTCGTGCACCGTCGCGATGTCCGACAGCCGAACGCCGCGTCCGTCCGGCAGCGTGATCGACATGCGCGCGAGCTCTTCGGCCGAGCGCACCGTCCCGATCGTGCGCACCGACTGCTCGGCGCCGCCGACGTCGGTGCGTCCGCCCGGCGTGTCCTGCTGGATGCGTTGCAGCTGTCGCGAGACGTCGGCCGCGGTGGCGCCGATCGAGAGCAGGCGCTGCGGATCGATGTCGACGGCGATCTCGCGCGTGACGCCGCCGACGCGCGCGACCGCGCCGACGCCCGGCACCGACAGCATCGCCTTGCTCACCGTGTTGTCGACGAACCAGGACAGCGCCTCGTCGTCCATGCGCGTCGATGCGACGGTGTAGGTGAGGATCGGCAGCCCCGCCAGGTCCATCCGCGTGATGACCGGATCGCGCAGGTCGGCGGGCAGGTCGCTGCGCACGCGCGACACCGCCGCACGCACGTCGTCGACCGCCTCCTGCGTCGGCTTCTCGAGCCGGAATTCGACGGTGATCGTCGCCGCACCGTCCTGCAGCTTCGTGTAGATGTGCTTGACGCCCTGCACCGTCGCGACCGAGTTCTCGATCCGGCGCGCCACCTCGGTCTCGAGCTGGCCGGGGCTCGCCCCCGGCAGCTGCGCGAGCACGATCACCGTGGGCAGGTCGATGTCGGGGAAGTTCTGCACCTTCATCGAATGGAAGGACAGCAGCCCCGCGACGGTGAGCAGCACGAAGAGCAACACCGACGGCGTCGGGTTGCGGATCGACCATGAAGAGACGTTGAAGCTCATCGCGCAGCGTTCGGCACGACGCGAACGACGTCGCCGTCGGCGAGGAAGCCGACGCCGGAGCCGACGACGCGCGCGTCGTCGGCGAGCCCTTCGACGATCTCCACGCGGTCGCCCAGGCGCCGGCCGAGCGAGACCTTCGTCTGCATCACCTTCCCGTCGTCGTCGACGCGGAACACGTAGGCGAAGCCTTCGCGCAGCGCCAGCGCCGATTGCGGGACGCTGCGCGCCGGCGAATGCCCGAGCTCGAGCTCGCCGCGCGCGAACACGCCGGCGCGCGCCGGGCTGGGTACCGGCAGGTCGACGTAGACGATGCCCATCCGCGTCTGCGGGTCCACCGTCGGCGCGACGACGCGCACGCGCCCTTCGATCGTCGTGCCTTCGGCCGCGTGCACGCGGGCGCGCTGCGCGGGCCGCACGCGTGCCAGGTCGGCCGCCGGGAGCTCGGCGCGCCACTCGAGGCGTCCGCCGCGGATCAGCCGGAACAGCTCGGTGCCGGGCTGCACGATCGAGCCCATCGTCGCGCTGCGCGACGAGATCACGCCGTCGTCGGGGGCGACGATGCGCGTGTTGCCCAGGCGCACCTCCTCGGCCTGCAGCCGCGCGCGCTGCGCCTGCACGCGTGCGCGGGCCGTCTGCGCCGCCGTCAGGTACTGCTCGATCTGCTGCGCGCTGATCGCGCCGCTCTTCTCGAGCTTGCGTGCGCGTTCCGCGTTGGCGTTCGCGTCGGCCAGCGTCGCTTCGGCTTCGGCCAGAGCCGCGCGGATCTGCGCACGGTCGGCCTGCACGGTCTCGTCGGACAGGCGCGCGAGCAACTGGCCGCGCTTGACGCGATCGCCGACGTTGACGGCGACCTCGGCCAGCCGCAGCCCGTTGACCTCGCTGCCCACGACGACTTCCTGCCACGCCGCGATCGTGCCGTTGGCGGAGAGTTCGATCGGCCACGACTCGCTGCGCGGCGTCGTGACCGTCACCGTCAGCGCCGGGCGCGCGCCGGCCGACTGCGGCGCCTCGTCCGCGCGCCCCCTGCCCGCCTCGATCGGCGGATCGCCGTCGCCTGCCGACGTGCGCCAGGCGACGGCGCCGACGACGATGGCGAGCGCCGCGAGCAGCGCGAACAGGAAACGTGCGATCTGCATTCTCGGCATCGGCGTGCTATCGCTCGGAGAGGGAAGAAGGGACCGAGGCCGTCGGCGCGGGCTGCCCGGGCTGCCAGCCGCCGCCGACCGCCTTGTACAGGGCGAGCCAGGCGCCGACGCGCTCGCGCTGCGTCTGCAGCAGCGCGGCGCTGGCGTTCTGCGCGTTGCGGCGCGCCTGCTCGAGGTCGAGCAGGCTGATCGCGCCCACCTCCCATTGCGTCGTCGCCGCCTCGAGGAACTGTCGATAGCCCTGCTCCGCGGTGCGCGCGTCGTCCAGGCGTCGGTCGGCCGAGTCGAGGCGCACCAGCGCCTGCTCGACCTCGCGGATCGCATCGAGCGCACGGGCACGCCAGTCGGCCTGCGCGATCCCGAAGCGGACCCGCGCGGCCTCGGCGGCAGCGCTGCGGCGCCCCGCATCGAAGAGCGGCGCGACGAGCGCCGGAACGATCGACCAGGTCGACCCGGTGAACGTCTGTCCGCCCTGCCGCAGCGACGAACGCCCGATCGATCCGGCGAGCGTCAGGCTCGGATACCGATCGGCTTCGGCACCGGCCGCCTCGGCCGCCGCCGCCGCGGCGGCTCGCTCGGCGGCCATCAGGTCGGGGCGCTGCGCGAGCACGCGCGCCGGCACCGCATCGACGTCGAAGGCGCTCGGCTGCGGCAGCCGTGCGCGCGAAGCCGCCATCGCGTCGCGCAGGTCGGCCGGCGGCATCGCGGTGAGCGCGGCCAGCTGCGCCCGCGCGACGTCGCAGTCGGCGCGCTGCGCGGTCGCGCGCGCGCGCGCATCGGCGGCGTTCGCCCGCGCCAGCGCCGCGTTCGCCGGCGCCTCGAAGCCGGCATCGGTCTTGCGCACGGTCAGTGCCTCGGTCTGCGCGAGCGACTCGGCCTGCGACTGGAGTATGTCGACGAGCGCTTCGCAGGCGCGCAGGCCGACGTAGGTGTCGGCGACCTCGGCGGCCAGGCTCACGCGCGCGTCGTGCCATTGCAGCGCGCTTGCGTCGACGCGGGCGTCGGCAGCGGCCGCGCGGTTGCGCGCGGCGCCGAACACGTCGAGCTCCCAGCGCGCATCGAGCGTGCCGCTCGTCATCGTCGCCGCCGCCGGCGATCCGGCCGCGATCAGCAGCGTGTTGCCGCGACTGAGGCTCGCGTTCGCATCGAGCGCGGGCGCCAGTGCGGCGCGGGCGATGCGCGCGTTGGCGCGCGCCTCGGCGATGCGCAGCGCCGCCTGCTCGAGCGTAGGATGGGTGCGCTGCGCGGCATCGACCAGCTGCACGAGCAGCGGGTCGTCGAATCGGCTCCACCAGTCGACGAGCGCATCCGCGCTCCCGGCGTGCGGCAGCGGCGCAGACCAGCCGGCGGGAGCGACCGCGGGCGTGCGGGTGTCGGGCGGCACGATGGCGCAGCCGGAGAGCGCGAGGCCGAGAACGAGCACGAAGGCAAGAGGCGGCCGGAGTGCAGGCGTGCGCAACCGGCCGGGCACCGGCCCGCGGGCGGCTCGCGCCGCGGACGAGCCAGGCGCATCCGGCCGAAGAGTCGCGTGGGTCATGCGATCCGCAAGCGGAAGGAAACCCGACAGTGTAGCGCGCAGCCGATATACTCTGCGCCATTCGAACGGCACGAGACGAGGAGGGGGGACGATGCATCGCCGATGGACACTTCGTGCGCTCGCCGGAGCGCTCGCGCTATGCGCAGGCACTTCGGCCTGGGCGCAGCAGATCACCCTGCGCGGCGTGAACGCGTTCCAGGAAGGAACCGCGTTCGCCAAGCCGTTCGAGGACTTCATCGCGAAGGTCAACGCCGACGGCAAGGGCGTCATCCAGATCCAGTACATCGGCGGGCCGAAGGCGATGCCGCCGTTCGAGGTCGGCAATGCCGTCAAGTCGGGGGTCGTCGACATCGCGAACGTGACGAGCGCGTTCTACACGAACCTGATGCCCGAAGCCGAGGCGCTGAAGCTCGCCACGCAGACGATCCAGGAGCAACGCAAGAGCGGCGCCTGGGCGTACCTGAACAAGCTGCACAACGAGAAGATGAACGTCGAATACCTCGCCCGCACGGGCGACGGCGTGCCGTTCCATCTGTACGTGAACAAGCCGATCGACAAGGCGGACC
>JBIQJM010000035.1:0-26687 GCA_044507525.1 Burkholderiales bacterium | reverse complement strand
TCGGGTCGGCGGCGATCCTCGGCGGGATCGCGGTCGTGCTGGCGACGCGGGCGCGGGGCAGCGGGCGGTGAGCGGGGCTGACCGCAAGATGCTGCGCTTGTGGTCGGAGTGCGTTGACCCGTTTCAGCGGACAGGTTGGCGTCTTCGCCCTCGAGGCGGTCCGAGTTGCTGCGCCGCAGACTTGTCCACCGGCGGCGTGGCGCATGCCACGCAGACGCCGCCGGTGGGCAAGTCGTGTTCGACGCTGTGACGGACCGTGCACCGCGAAACTCCCGTTATCCGGCACATCCGGCGCGCAGCGAAGCGAGCATGCGCAGGAACGCCCGAAAAACGGGCGCTTTCACGTACGCGATTCACGACCTGCGCCAGAAGTGCCGACATTCGGCACCTTGGGCTTGACCTCGTTTCCGCAGGCAGGTCGGCGTCTTCGTTGCCACGCCGGCGAAGTGCCGAGGCGCATCTCCGCCATGCCGAGGCCCTCGAGCGCCATCTCGTCTGTCGAGAAGTGCCGAGACCCGGCACTTCCGGCGCGGCTCCTGAACTGCGTGCGCGATAGCGCCCGCCTTTCGGGCGTTTTCGCGCCCGCCCGCTTCGCTGCGCGCCGGATGTGCCGGATAACGGGAGTCTTGCGGTGCGCGTAGGCCGTCGCAGTCGCGCCATCGAACACGACTTGCCCACCGGCGGCGTCTGCGTGGCATGCGCCACGCCGCCGGTGGGCAAGTCTGCGGCGCAGCACCTCGGACCGCCTCGCGGACGAAAACCCGACCTGTCCGCGAAAAGGCGTCGAACCCCCAACCTCAATAATCAGCCCCCCGCCCCGTGAGCGCGATCCCGACCCGCACGAGCCCCAGCGCGACGGCGTTCATCATGCGCACCGGCCACGGCCGCTTCGCGTGGCGCTGCAGCACCACCGGAACGCCACCTTCGTCGATCGCCCGGTTCAGGTGTTCGCGCAGCAGGCGCGCGAAGCGCGCGTCGTGCACGGCCACGTTCGCCTCGCGCGCGAGCAGCAGCGAAAAGGGGTCGATGTTCGACGAGCCGACCGTCGCCCAGTCATCGATGACGGCGACCTTCGCGTGCAGGAAGCTGCGCCGGTATTCGACGATCTCGATGCCGGCGCGCAGCCACGGCTCGTACAGCGCCTGCGACGCGTAGTGCTGCAACCGGTACTCGACGCGCCCCTGCAGCAGCAGCCGCACGCGCACGCCGCGGCGCACGGCCGACAGCAGCGCCCGGCGGAAGCGCCCGCCGGGGAAGAAGTACGCGCAGGCGATCAGCACCTCGTTGCGCGCACGGCCGATCGCCCGCAGGTACGCGCGCTCGATCGTGCGGCGATGCCGAAGGTTGTCGCGCAGCATCAGCGCGGCGCGCGTGCGCCCCGACGACGCGACGTCGCTGCGGATCGCCTCGGGCGGACGCAGCGAATCGCCGTGCGGGGCGCCCTTCGTCCCGCCGGAACGCGCCAGCCGGTTGACGGTGGCGGTTTCCCACCACAGGCGCGCGGCCGCGACGTGCGCATGCGCGACCAGCGGTCCGCGAACGCGCACCGCGTAGTCGAGGCGCGGGTGCTCGAGCGCGCCGTGGTTGGGGTCGTGGTGGTCGTCGAGCACGTTGATGCCGCCGACGAAGGCGACCGCGCCGTCGACGACCGCGAGCTTGCGGTGCATGCGACGCAGGCGCTGCCGGTCGAGCGAATAGCGCCTGCGCTCCGGGCGGAACACCTCGATCATCACGCCGGCCTCGCGCAGCGTGCGCGCGCGCTCCGGATCGACGTGCGAAGTGCCGAAGCCGTCGACGACGACGTGCACCTGCACGCCGCGGCGGGCGGCGCGCTCGAGCGCGGCGCCCACCCGCCGGCCGCTCGGATCGTCCTCGAAGATGTAGGTCTCGAGAAAGACGCTCTCGCTTGCCGCGTCGATCGCCTGCTCGAGCGCGGGGAAGTACTGCGCGCCCGATTCGAGCAGTTCGATCTCGTGGCCGCGCTGCATGCGCGGCTTCAGGCTCTCGTACCAGCGCAGCGAGACCGGCTGTCCGTCGCCGGCCTGCGGCGCGTTCGCGGCGCTGTCGCGCAACGCCGCCGCGCCGCCCGGACGGGACGTGCGCCGCCCGCTCATGCAGGGTCGTCGGGCAGTTCGAGGTCGGCGACCAGCGGGCTGTGGTCGGAAAGCCGCGCCCACTCGAGGCCGCGCAGGACCCGCGCCGAGGCCACCTGGAAGCCGCGCTGGTAGATGCGGTCCATGCGGAACCACGGAACGAGCGCCGGATAGGTGCGCGCGGTCCGCACCATTCGCGGCAGGCGCGTCATCGACACCGGCGGCAGCCCGCCGGCCTCGGCAAGCCTGTCGCGAACGAAGTAGGCCGCGCGGTGCAGCGACTCCAGGCGCGGACGCACCGCGTCGAAGACCTCGACGACCCCGATGCTCGAGCACAGCCGCTGCGACAGCGTGTTGCGCCAGTCGTTGAAGTCTCCGGCGACGATCAGCGGCTGGTCCGACGGCACCTCGCTCTCGATCCAGCCGAGCAGCGCGTCGAGCTGCCGCTCGCGGCTGGCCGCCAGCAGCCCGAAGTGCACGACGAAGCAGTGCACCCGCCGGCCGGCGACGTCGACCGTGCAATGCAGGACGCCGCGCTTCTCGAGTGCATGATCGGAGACGTCGCGGTTCTCGAGCCCGACGATCGGGAAACGCGACAGCAGCGCGTTGCCGTGGTGGCCGTGCAGGTAGCTCGCGTTGCGACCGTACGCCGTCTCGAAGGCCTGCTGCGTCGTCGGCGACCTCGACAGGAAGAGTTCCTGCGACTCGGCCGGCCAGTGCGCGAATCGTCGCGCGTATCGCTGGTGCTGGCCCTGCACCTCCTGCAGGAAGATGAGGTCGCTGTCGAGCTCGTGCAGGCGCGTGCGCAGCTCGTGGATGCGCGCGACGCGCCGCAGCCCGGTGAAGTCGCGCAGCACGCCCTTGTGGATGTTGTAGGTGGAGACGCGCAAGCGGCGTTCGGACCGCGGGTCGGCGGCCGGCACCTGCAGTGGCCCGCCGTCGGCTGCGGGAGACACGGAAGGCGTCGACGCGCGGCGCGGCACCTGGGCGCTGCGCGTGCCGCGCCCCGTCTCCCGCAGGCGGGCCGCCCTTGCCTGCGCGGCCTTGCGATGTGCCGGGGACTTCATGGCCGACACTGCGCCGAACGCTGCGGCAGCTGCCGGATCGCCTGCGCGTTGCTCCACGAGAAGCAGCGCTCGGCGGCCGCTTCCCAGGGAAGCCACTCGAAACGCAGGTGCTCGCGCGGCGCGAGCCGGACGTCCTGCACCGCGGGCAGTCGGAGCCCGAACACGTGCTCGAGGTTGTGCGTGACGCCGTCGGCGTAGCGGTGGCGCCAGTGCGCGTAGATCTCGTACCGGTTCTCGTGCTGCCAGTCGCACAGCGCGAAGCGGTCGACGTCCAGGCCCGTCTCCTCGCGCACCTCGCGCCGGCAGGTCTCGACGAGCGGCTCGTCGCGCCAGGCGCGGCTGCCGGTCACCGACTGCCAGTACCCCGGGTGGTCGGCGCGCTCGAGCAGCAGCACGCGCAGGTCGTCGGTGTGCACGACGACCAGGACCGACTCGGGGATCTTCACTGCCATCGCCCGCGCTTCCTCCCTACGCTCAGGCGGTGTGCGCCTCGACCTTGCGCAACCGGATGTGCAGCTCGCGCAGCTGCTGCTCGTCGACCGGCGACGGCGCCTGCACGAGGAGGTCCTGCGCGCGCTGCGTCTTCGGGAAGGCGATGACGTCGCGGATCGAATCGGCGCCTGCCATCATCGCGACGATGCGATCGAGGCCGAAGGCGATTCCCCCGTGCGGCGGGGCACCGTACTGCAGCGCATCGAGCAGGAAGCCGAACTTCTCGCGCGCCTCCTCGGCACCGATGCGCAGCGCGCGGAAGACCTTGCTCTGCACCTCCTCGCGGTGGATCCGCACCGAGCCGCCGCCGAGTTCCCAGCCGTTGAGAACCATGTCGTAGGCCTTCGCCACGCAGCGTCCGGGCGTGGTCTCGAGCATGTCCTCGTGGCCTTCCTTCGGCGACGTGAACGGATGGTGCATCGCCACCCAGCGATCGGCGTCCTGGTCGTATTCGAACATCGGGAAGTCGGTGACCCACAGCGGCATCCATCCCGCTTCGCTCGCGCCGTTGCGCCGGCCGAACTCCGAGTGGCCGATCTTCGTGCGCAGCGCGCCGATCGCGGCGTCGACGATCTTCGCCTGGTCGGCGCCGAAGAAGATCAGGTCGCCGTTCTGCGCGCCGGTGCGCGCGACGATCGCCTCGATCGCCGCGTCGTGCAGGTTCTTGACGATCGGCGACTGCAGCCCCTCGCGACCGCGCGCCGCATCGTTGACCTTGATCCACGCCAGCCCGCGCGCCCCGTAGATGGACACGAACTGGCCGTAGGCATCGATCTCGCCGCGCGTGAGCGCGCCGCCGCCCGGCACGCGCAGCGCGACGACGCGCCCGTCCTTCGCATTCGCCGGCGCCGAGAACACCTTGAACTCGACGTCGCGCATCACGTCGGTGAGCTCGGTGAACTCGAGCTTCACGCGCAGGTCGGGCTTGTCGGAGCCGAAGCGGCGCATCGCCTCGGCGTACGTCATCGTCGGGAACGGGTCGGGCAGCTCGACGCCGATCGCGTTGCGGAAGACGACGCGGATCATCTCCTCGAAGATCGCGCGGATCTCGCCCTCGCCGAGGAACGAGGTCTCGCAGTCGATCTGCGTGAATTCCGGCTGGCGGTCGGCGCGCAGGTCTTCGTCGCGGAAGCACTTCGTGATCTGGTAGTAGCGGTCGAAGCCCGCGACCATCAGCATCTGCTTGAAGAGCTGCGGCGACTGCGGCAGCGCGTAGAACTCCCCGGCGTGCACGCGCGAGGGCACGAGGTAGTCGCGCGCGCCTTCGGGCGTCGAGCGGGTGAGCATCGGCGTCTCGATGTCGACGAAGCCCTTGTCGTCGAGATAGCGGCGCACCTCGCGGGCGACGCGATAGCGCAGCATCATGTTCTGCTGCATCGGCGGCCGGCGCAGGTCGAGCACGCGATGCGTGAGCCGCGTCGTCTCGGAGAGGTTCTCGTCGTCGAGCTGGAAGGGCGGCGTGACCGACGCATTGAGGATCTCGAGCCGCTCGCAGACGATCTCGACCTCGCCGCTGCGCAGCGCCGGGTTCGCGGTGCCTTCCGGACGCCGGCGCACCTGGCCGACGACCTTCACGCAATACTCGTTGCGGATGCGCTCGGCCGTCGCGAACATCTCGGGACGATCGGGGTCGCAGACGACCTGCGCGAGCCCTTCGCGATCGCGCAGGTCGATGAAGATCACGCCGCCGTGATCGCGCCGGCGATGCACCCAGCCGTACAGCGTGACGGTCCGCTCCAGGTGCTCGGTCGAAATTTCGCCGGTATAGCAGGTCCGCATCAGGTTCTCCGGTTCAGCGGCGGTGCCACGGTGGGCACGACGGGTTCAGGCAGGGGCCGGGGCGGCGTGGCGGACGCCTCGGGCAGCGGCGCGCCCCGGTCGGGCGGTGCGACGACACCCATCGACACCACGTATTTCAGCGCCTGGTCGACGCTCATGTTCAACTCGACGGTTTCCACGCGCGGCATCATCAGGAAGAAGCCGGAGGTCGGGTTCGGCGTCGTCGGCACGTAGACCGAGATCATGTCCACGTCGATGTGGCGGCGCACTTCGTCGGCCGGCGAGCCGGTGAGAAAGCCGATCGTCCACACGCCGCTGCGCGGGTACTGCACGAGGAGCGCCTGCCGGAACGCCTGTCCGCTCGGCGAGAGGATCGTGTCGCTCACCTGCTTCACGCTCGAGTAGATCGAGCGCACGATCGGGATGCGCCCGAGCAGCCCTTCCCAGTAGAGCAGCAGCCGCTCGCCGATGAAGTTCCGCGCGGCGACCCCGGTGAGCACGACGACGGCGATCGACAGCAGCGCTCCGAGCCCGGGAATGTCGTATCCGAGCCAGGCGCGGGGATGCAGCTGCATCGGCAGCAGCTGCAGGCTCTGGTCCATCGTCGCGACGATCAGGTCGAGCACCCAGATCGTGATGACCAGCGGAATCCAGATCAGCAGCCCCGTGACCAGATACTTGCGCATTCTCGTTGTGCCAGGCGGCAGGACCGCTCGATGCCTTTCGACGGCGCGCCCCGACCGGCGACGCGGGAACTTCCCGTCGCCGCGCCGGACGAGGCGGGCTGCGTCAGGCCGTGCCCGAACCCGAGGCGGCCGATGCGGTGGACGATTCGGGCGCCTTGGAGGCGCTGCCGCCGCCCGCCGCGTCGCCGGACTTCGTGTCGCCGGATTTCGCGTCGCCCGCTTTCGATGCGCCGGCCTCGGCGGCTTTCGCCGGAGCGCTGCCTTCGCCGCCCGCGGCATCGCCCTTGCCGGACGCGCCCTTCGGCTTGTTGCCGTCGCGGAAGTCGGTGACGTACCACCCGCTGCCCTTCAGCTGGAAGGCGGGAGCGGTGAGGACACGATGGAAGGACTCTGCCGCGCAGGCCGGGCAGGCGGTGAGCGGCGCGTCGGAGAATTTCTGCAGGACGTCCTTCTCGGCCCCGCAGGCGGAGCAGCGATACGCGTAGATCGGCATTTGTTCGGCTCGCATGGCGCCGCCGGGGCCCGGCGACGGCAAAACCACGGAAAACCTTGAATTATAAAAGAAATCCCTGTCGACTCGGCGGCAGCTTGCGCGCCTTGCTCCGGGAATGCGAGCATTGCCCGTCGCCGAAGTGAGCGGAAGATCGTCGGGCGCCGCGCAACCGGCTCGAGCGCAACGGCCGCCGACCGGCGGCGCGCCCTGCCGCATCGGGCCGGCGCGCCGCGGTGCGGCTGCGGGGGAGAGATGACGCGAGGAAGCCTGCACGACGATGCGCTGCTCGCGGTCGAAGACGTCAGCGTGCGCTTCGGCGGCATCGTCGCGCTGGACGGCGTCTCGTTCGCCGTGCCGCGCGGCGTCGTCTGCGGGCTCATCGGGCCGAACGGCGCCGGCAAGACGACGCTGTTCAACTGCCTGTCGCGGCTCTACGAGCTCGACTCGGGACGCATCCGCTTCGACGGCGTCGACCTCGGCACGCTGCCGCGGCACCGCATCGCCTCGCTCGGCATCGGCCGCACCTTCCAGAACCTCGCGCTGTTCGGCACGATGACCGTGCTCGACAACGTGCTGATCGGACTGCACAGCCGCACGCGCACCGGCTTTCTCGCCAACGCGCTGCGGCTGCCGCGCGTGTCCACAGAGGAGCGCCAGGCGCGCAGCCGGGCGATCGAGCGCATCGAGCTGCTCGGGCTCGAGCAGGTGATGCACACGCGCGTCGCCGCCCTGCCCTTCGGCACGAGCAAGCGGGTCGAGCTCGCGCGGGCGCTCGCCGCGGAGCCGCGCCTGCTGCTGCTCGACGAGCCGGCCAGCGGGCTGAACCACGAGGAGGTCGAAGCGCTCGCCGCGTCGATCCGCGCACTGCGCGACCGGCTCGGACTGACCATCCTGCTCGTCGAGCATCACATGAACCTCGTCATGAACGTCTCCGACCAGGTGGTGGCGCTGAACTTCGGACGCAAGATCGCCGAGGGCGATCCCGGGCACGTGCGCACGCATCCCGAGGTCGTCGAGGCGTACCTGGGAACGGGTGCCGCTTGAACGCAGCGGACGCGCGCCCGCCCCCGCTGCTCGCCGTTCGCGAGCTGGTCGCGTCGTACGGGACGACGCGCGTGCTGCACGGCATCGGCTTCGAGATGGCGGCCGGCTCGATCACCACGCTGCTCGGCGCCAACGGCGCCGGCAAGACGACGACGCTGCGCGCGCTGTGCGCGATGACGGTGCGCACCAGCGGCGAGGTGCTGCTCGACGGCGTGCGCATCGACGGCAAGGCCACCGAGGACATCGCCCGGCTCGGCGTCGCACACGTGCCCGACGGCCGCGGCACCTTTCTCGGCCTGACCACCGAAGAGAACCTGCGCCTGGGCGCCTGGACGCGGCGCGACCGACGCGAGGTCGCCGCCGACTTCGACCGCATCTACGGCTACTTCCCGCGCCTGCGCGAACGGCGGCGCCAGCAGGCGGGAACGCTCTCGGGCGGCGAGCAGCAGATGCTCGCCGTCTCGCGCGCGCTGATGTCGCGGCCGCGGCTGCTGCTGCTCGACGAGCCGTCGTTCGGCCTCGCGCCGCGCGTGGTGCGCGAGATCTTCGCCATCATGCGGCGGATCAACGAACGCGAGGGCGTCTCGATCCTGCTGGTCGAACAGAACGCCTCGATGGCGCTCGAGCTCGCCGACCACGCATACCTGCTCGAGACCGGGCGCATCGTGCTCGGCGGACGCGCCGACGACCTGCGGCGCGACGACACCGTGCGCCGCGCCTATCTGGGGAGCGGCTGAAGATGGAGAGCTTCCTGCACCAGGTGTTCGCCGGACTGGCCACCGGCGGCATCTACGCGAGCGTCGCGCTCGCGCTGGTGATGATCTACCAGGCGACGCACCTCGTGAACTTCGCGCAGGGCGAGATGGCGATGTTCTCGACCTACCTCGCGTGGACGATGATCGAAGCCGGCCTGCCGTACTGGGCGGCCTTCGCGCTCACCGTCGCCGCCGCGTTCGTGCTCGGCGCGGCGATCGAGCGCATCGTGATCCGTCCGGTCGAGAAGGCGCCGGTGCTCGCCGTCGTCGTCGTCTTCATCGGGCTGCTGCTGATCCTGAACAGCCTCGCCGGGTGGCTGTGGTCGTACACGATCAAGACCTTTCCCAGCCCGTTCCCGTCGACGCCCGTGTTCGGCCAGACGCTCGTGTCGGCGCACGAGCTCGGCGCGGTCGGCGTCACGCTCGTCGTGCTCGCGCTGCTCTACGCGTTCTTCCGCTGGACGCCGCTCGGGCTGGCGATGCGCGCGGTGGCGCAGAACCCGGCATCGAGCCGGCTCGTCGGCATCCGGGTCGGCTGGATGCTCGCGCTGGGATGGGGGTTGGCGGGTGCGGTCGGTGCGGTCGCCGGCATGATGGTGGCGCCGATCGTCTACCTCGAGCCGAACATGATGGGCGGCATCCTGCTCTACGCATTCGCCGCCGCGCTGCTCGGCGGCATCGACAGCCCGGTCGGCGCCGTCATCGGCGGCTTCACGGTCGGCGTGCTCGAGAACGTGCTCGGCGCCTACGTGATCGGCAACGAGCTGAAGCTGACCGTCGCGCTCGCGCTGATCGTCGGCGTGCTGCTGGTGCGACCCACGGGCCTGCTCGGCTCGCGGCAGGTGACGCGCGTATGACCGCGCGCGCGCTCGTGCCCGTCGTCGTCGTGCTGGCGTGCGCGCTGCCGCTCGTCGCCAGCGACTACCGGCTGTTCCAGCTGACGATGGTGCTCGTCTACGCGATCGCGCTGCTCGGGCTGAACGTGCTCACCGGCTTCAACGGACAGATCTCGCTCGGCCACGGCGCCTTCTATGCGATCGGCGCCTACGCGGCGGCGATCGCCATGGACCAGGCCGGGCTGCCGTACTGGGCGACGATCCCGCTGGCCGGCCTGGTCTGCGGCGTCGCCGGCTTCCTGTTCGGGCTGCCGGCGCTGCGCCTGGAAGGCCTGTACCTCGCGCTCGCCACCTTCGCGCTGGCGCTGGCGATGCCGCAGCTGCTGAAGTACAAGCACTTCGAGGAGTGGACCGGCGGCGTGCAGGGGCTCGTGCTGCTCAAGCCCGACGCGCCCTTCGGCCTGCCGCTGAACCCCGACCAGTGGCTGTACTACTTCACGCTGGCGATCGCCGTCGTGCTGTTCGCCGTCGCGCACAACCTGCTGCGCGGGCGCATCGGACGGGCGATCGTCGCGATCCGCGACCACCCGATCGCCGCGCAGGCGATGGGCATCGACACCGCGCTGTTCAAGTCGCTCACCTTCGGCGTGTCGGCGATGTTCACCGGCATCGCCGGCGCGCTCGGCGCGATCGCCGTGCAGTTCGTCGCACCCGACAGCTTCACGATCTTCCTGTCGATCATCTTCCTCGTCGGCAGCGTCATCGGGGGCGTGGCGTCGATCCAGGGCGCCGTCTGGGGTGCGCTGTTCATCCAGTTCGTCCCGAACCTCGCCGACTCGATCTCCAAGGCCGCCCCTTGGGCGATCTACGGGATGGCGATGATCGCTTCCGTGTACCTGATGCCGGCCGGCGTCGCCGGCGGCTTGGCCCTGCTTCGCGCGAAGCTCGCGGCACCCCGCCGCGGCCGCGCGGAAGCGCACCTTCGAAGGAGGTCGACATGAACGCATGGCTCGCTTCGCTCGCCGGGTTCGTCGCACTATCGCTCGGCGTCGCGCCGGCCTGGGCCCAGAAGAAATACGATCCGGGTGCCACGGACACGACGATCCGCATCGGCCAGACGATGCCGTACAGCGGACCCGCGTCGGCATACGGAACGATCGGCAAGGCCCAGGCGGCCTACTTCGCGATGATCAACGAACAGGGCGGGATCAACGGCCGCAAGATCGAGTTCATCTCGGTCGACGACGGCTACAGCCCGCCGAAAGCGGTGGAGATGGCGCGCCGCCTCGTCGAACAGGACCAGGTCCTGTTCCTGTTCGGGCCGCTGGGCACGCCGTCGAACACGGCGATCCAGAAATACATGAACGCGAAGAAGGTGCCGCAACTCTTCGTCGCCACCGGCGCGGCGAAGTGGAACGATCCGAAGAACTTCCCGTGGACGATGGGCTGGCAGCCGAACTACCACACCGAAGGGAAGATCTACGCCCAGCACATCCTGAAGACGAAGCCCGACGCGAAGATCGGCATCCTCTATCAGAACGACGACTTCGGGAAGGACTACGTCGGCGGCGTGCACGAGGGGCTCGGCGACAAGGCGAAGTCGATGATCGTCTCCGAGGTCTCGTACGAGGTCACCGACCCGACCGTCGATTCGCAGGTCGTCGCGCTGCAGGGCTCTGGCGCGAACGTCTTCATCAACGTCACGACCCCGAAGTTCGCCGCGCAGGCGATCCGCAAGGCCTACGACATCGGCTGGAAGCCGGTGCAATACCTGACCAACGTCTCGGTCGGCGTCGCCTCGGTAATGCAACCGGCGGGTCCGGAGAAAGGCATCGGCATCATCTCGTCCGCGTATCTCATGGAGCCGACCGATCCGGCCTGGCAGGACACGCAGGCGATGAAGGACTGGCGCGCGTGGATGCAGAAGTACTACCCCGAGGGGAACCTGAACGACAACACGAACGTCTACGGCTACACGGTCGCGCAGACGGTCGTCCAGGTGCTGCGCCAGGCGGGCGACGACCTCACGCGCGCGAACGTCATGAAGCAGGCCGCCAGCCTGAAGGACTTCACGCCGACGACGATCATTCCGGGCATCCGGATCAACACCTCGGCGAGCGATTTCGCGCCGATCGAGTCGGTTCAGCTCACGCGTTTCGACGGCAAGTCGTGGGTCCGTTTCGGCGACGTGATGGGGGACGTCGCGAAGTGACGGGATAATCCGTGCCGGCGGCGCCGGGCCGCCGGCACGAACAGGTCCCATGAAATCGCACTTCGCATCGCTGCTCACCGCTCTCGCACTCTCCCTCGCCACCGGCGCCTGCCTCGCGCAGGCGCGCTACGACCCCGGCGCCTCCGACTCGACGATCCGCATCGGCCAGACGATGCCGTACAGCGGGCCCGCGTCCGCCTACGGCACGATCGGCAAGGCACAGGCGGCGTACTTCCGCATGCTCAACGAACGCGGCGGCATAGGCGGCCGGCGCATCGAGTTCGTGTCGCTCGACGACGGCTACAGCCCGCCGAAGGCGGTCGAAGCCACGCGCCGGCTGGTCGAGCAGGATCCCGTGCTGTTCGTGTTCGGCACGCTCGGTACGCCGTCGAACTCGGCGATCCGGCAGTACCTGAACGGACGCGGCGTGCCGCAACTCTTCGCGGCGACGGGCGCGGCGAAGTGGAACGACCCGGAGCACTTCCCGTGGACGATGGGCGGCCAGCCCGACTACCGCACCGAGGGGAGCATCTACGCGCGCCACATCCTGCAGACGCGCCCCGACGCGAGGATCGGCGTGCTATACCAGAACGACGACTTCGGCCGCGACTACCTGGCCGGACTGCGCGACGGCCTCGGCGAGCGCGCGTCGTCGATGATCGTCGCCGAGGTGTCGTACGGCGTGAGCGATCCGACCGTCGACTCCCAGATCGCGATGCTGCAGGGCGCCGGCGCCGACGTCTTCGTCAACGTGACGACGCCGAAGTTCGCCGCGCAGGCGATCCGCCGTGCGTACGACATCGGATGGCGGCCGACGCAGTACCTCGCGGCCGTCTCGGTGAGCGTGTCGTCGGTGATGCGCGCGGCGGGGCTCGAGAAGGGCGTCGGCATCGTCTCGGCCGCCTACCTGATGAACCCGGGCGATCCCGAATGGGAGACGCACCCCGACATGCTGCGCTGGCGGGAGTGGATGGCGAAGTACTACCCCGAGGGCGACACCGCCGACTATCTGAACGTCTACGGCTACGTCACCGCGCAGATGGTCGAGCAGGTGCTGCGCCAGGCGGGCGACGAGCTCACGCGCGAGAACGTGATGCGACAGGCGACGAACCTGCGCAACCACGCGCCGGCGATGATGCTGCCCGGCGTGACGGTGAACACGGGCCCCGACGACCACGCGCCCTTCGAAGCGTTGCAGCTCACGCGCTTCGACGGGAAGTCGTGGGTGCGCTTCGGCGACGTGATCGGGGACTGATACGGCTTCGCGTCGCCGTATATCGGGCGTTCAGTCGCGCAGGCGCGCGGCCGCGCCATCGACCGCCGCCCGCAGTTCGTCGTAGCTGCGCGTGACGGGAAACTGCGGGAACTGCTTCGCGATCGCCTCGGGCGGATGGATGAAGAAGCCCGCGTCGGCCGCGGCGAGCATGCCGGTGTCGTTGTACGAGTCGCCGGCAGCGATCACGCGGAAGTTCAAGCCCTGCAAGGCCCGTACCGCCGCGCGCTTCTGCTCGGGCATGCGAAGCCGGTAACCGCGCACGTAGCCTGCCTCGTCGACCTCGAGCCGATGGCACAGCAGCGTCGGGCGCCCGAGCGCGCGCATCAGCGGATCGGCGAACTCGTAGAACGTGTCCGACAGGATGAAGACCTGGTAGCGCGCACGCAGCTCGTCGAGGAACTCCCGCGCGCCCGCCATCGGCCCCATGCCCTCGATGACCCGCTGGATGTCGGCGAGCGCGAGCCGGTGCTTCGCGAGCAGGTCGATGCGGTAGCGCATCAGCTTGTCGTAGTCGGGCTCGTCGCGCGTCGTGCGCGAGAACTCGGCGATCCCGGTCCTGCGCGAGAACTCGATCCAGATCTCGGGAACGAGCACGCCTTCGAGATCGAGACACACCACCTGCATCGCACACACTCCTGGGTCGGCCGTTCACGGGCCTCTCGCGCGCGCCGGCCGGCGCGCGGGCGCCATGGTAGCGCAGGGCCCTGCCACGAAGTCCGGGCGAGGGTCGCGGTTGACCCCGCATGCACTGATTCGCATCAAGGCCGCGGTGGCAGGCCGCGCTAGATTTGGTCCGATGGCGAGCCTTCCTCCGCACGGATCCTTCATCGCACCCGATCCGCTCGAGTGGTGGCGCGGCGGCTGCGAATGGCTGCGCTGCAACCGGCGGCTGCAGGAGATGTGGCTCGAGCGCCTCGCCGGCGCCGAGCTGCGGCGCGCGAGACGCGAGGCGCGCATCGCGTCGCTGCTCGATCACGCGCGGCGACATTCCCGCTTCTACGCGCGCCACTGGAAGGACGTCCCGCCCGATGCGCCGCTCGCCGCGCATCCGCCGGTCCAGCGTCGCGAGTTGATGCAGCACTTCGACGACTGGGTCACCGATCCGCGGATCCGCCTGGACGAGCTGCGCCGCTTCGTCGCGGATCCCAGCCGCATCGGCGAGGCCTTCCTCGGTCGCTACGCGGTCTGGACGAGTTCGGGCACCTCCGGCGTACCGGGCATCTACGTGCAGGACGAGGACGCCCTCGCCGTCTACGGTGCGCTCCTCGGCATGCAGGCCGACTTCGCGCCGACGGCCGACCCGCGTACGCTCGTCGGGGGCCCCGCGAGAATGGCGCTCGTCGCCGCCACCGGCGGCCACTTCGCCGGCCTCGTCTGGTGGCAACGCCTGTGCCGCATGTATCCGATGCTCGCCGCGCAGGCGCGCGTGTTCTCGATCCTCGAGCCGCTCGATGCGCTGTGCGCGGCGCTGGCCGAATGGAATCCGACCTCGATCGCGAGCTATCCGACCGTGCTGGTGCAGCTCGCCGACGAGCAGCGCGCGGGACGCCTGCGTCTCGCACCGCGCAGCCTGCTCAGCGGCGGCGAGGGATTGTCCGACCACGACCGGCGCGCGATCGAGGAGGCCTTCGGCTGCGCGGTCGTCGAGGACTACGGCGCCTCCGAGTGCCTGAACATCGCGCACGGCTGCGGCGAAGGCCGGCTGCACGTCCACGACGACTGGGTCGTGGTCGAGCCCGTCGACGAACGGATGCGGCCGGTTCCCTCCGGGGAGCCGTCGTTCACCGTACTGGTCACGAACCTGGCGAACCGGGTCCAGCCGCTCGTGCGCTACGACCTGGGCGACAGCGTCACGCTCGAAACCGGGCATTGTCCGTGCGGCGACGAGCGGCCGACGCTGCGGGTGAGCGGACGCGCCGACGACGTGCTCGAGTTCGACGCGAGCCACGGCGAGTTCGTTCGTGTGCTGCCGTTGGCGATCGAGACGGTGCTCGAGGAAGACGGCGGCCTGTCGCGTTTCCAGCTCACGCAGACGGCGCGCGACGAACTGAGCCTGCGCATCGAGACCGACGATTCCGGCGAGCGCCGCCGCGCCTTCGACCGCGCGCACGACGCGCTCGCACGATTCCTCGCGGACCAGGGGGCGCGGCCCGTGCACGTTCGCCTCGACGACGAGGCGCCGCAGCTGGATCGCGCCAGCGGCAAGCTGCGCCGCATCCGGGCGAAGTGCCCGGACGCGGACGCGCGGCGGGAAGCCCCTGCGAGCCGCTAGCCGCGAAGCGAGGCAGGCAGGCGCCGCGCGTCGAACCGCGCGCCCTCAGAACGGAATGTCGTCGTCCATGTCGTCGAAGTCGTGCGCCGGCTTGCGCGCCGCCGGCGCCGCACCGCCCCCCGCACCCGCACCGCCCGGCGCGCGCGCCGCCATCGGTTCGCGTTCGCGCTCGCGCGCATAGCCGCCGTCGTCGGACGGCGCCGTTCCGCCGCCGTCGCGCGAACCGAGCAGCTGCATCGACTCGGCGATGATCTCGGTGGTGTAGCGGTCGTGACCTTCCTTGTCCTGCCACTTGCGCGTCTTCAGCCGGCCCTCGACGTAGACCGAGCGCCCCTTCTTCAGGTATTCGCCGGCGATCTCGGCGAGCCGGTCGTAGAAGACGACGCTGTGCCACTCGGTTTCCTCGCGCTTCTCGCCCGAGGCCTTGTCCTTCCAGTTGCGCGTGGTGGCGATGCGCACGTTGCAGACCGCGCTGCCGCTGGGCGTGAAGCGCGATTCGGGATCGCGGCCGAGATTGCCGATCAGGATCACCTTGTTCACCGAAGCCATGCCTTACTCCCGAATGCGTTGAAGGATTGTGTCATGCCGGCTCGTTGGCCGAGGCGACCGCGCCGTGCGCCGGGCCGCGCGCGGAACGCGGCCAGCGCCGATGCCCGGATGCGATGACGAGCCACGAGGCCATCAGCACCGCGCATGCGACGAAGACCGCCGGCCTTCCCCACAACTGCTGCATCCACCCGCCGAGCACGCCGCCGAAGAACAGCCCCAGCGATTGCGTGGTGTTGTATACGCCGAGCGCGGCGCCCTTGGCGTCGACCGGCGCGAGGCGAGAGATCAGCGACGGCAGGCTCGCCTCGAGCACATTGAACCCCGCGAAGAACAGGAGCAGCAAGACCGCGAAAGGCAGTAGTCCGCTCGGCTGAGCGATGAGCGCCAGCTGCACGAGCAGCACCAGCGCGATCGCCGCGAGGAAGACGACGCGCAGCTTGCCGCGCCGCTCGCTCCAGAACAGCGGCGGCAGCATCAGCAGGAACGACAGCACGACGACCGGCAGGTAGATCTTCCAGTGGTCGCTGAGCGCGATGCCCGCTCGATCGGCGAGCCAGGTCGGCAGGACGACGAACATCGCCATCTGCACCGCATGCAGCGAGAAGATCCCGTAATTCAGGCGAAGCAGGTCGGGCTCGCGCACCACGTCCCGCAGCGGCGTGCGCGAGGCGTCCTCGACGACCGCGCGCGGCACCTCCGGAACGACGAAGACGACGACGGCGATCGCCGCCAGCGCGAGCAGCCCGGTGAACGCGAAGATGCCGGCCATGCCGATCGCGTCGTAGAGGATCGGCGCACCGACGAGCGACAGTGCGAAGGTGACGCCGATCGAGCCGCCGACCATCGCCATCGCCTTCGTGCGCTGGCTGTCGCGCGTGCTGTCGGCGACGAAAGCGGTGACCGCGGCGGAGATCGCCCCGGCTCCCTGCAGCGCGCGTCCGACGATCGTGCCGAGGATGCCGCTGGCCGCGGCGGCGACGAAGCTGCCGAACGCGAACAGCAACAGGCCGGCGACGATCACCGGCTTGCGGCCCCATCGGTCGGAGGCCATTCCGAACGGAAGCTGCAGCAGGCCCTGGGTGAGGCCGTAGATGCCGAGCGCAAGCCCCACCAGCATCGCGTCGCTGCCCCCGGGAATCTCGCGCGCATGCACGGCGAACACCGGCAGGATCAGGAACAGCCCGAGCATGCGCAGCGCGAAGATCGACGCGAGCGAGACGCTCGAGCGCAATTCGAGCGGGGTCATATGCGATTCGTCGCGACCGGCGCGCGGACCGGGTTCGTGCGCGGCGGCGTTCGGCGAATCGCGACGCGGAGCGGAGTCGGGGGAGACGGGGGGCATCGGGCGACCGTGAACGACCGGGTATATTAGTCGATTGCCCTTCGGCCGCCCGCCGCCGCCCCCGCATGGAATCGATCCGGATTCGCGGTGCCCGAACGCACAACCTGAAGAACGTCCATCTCGACCTGCCGCGCAACCGGCTCGTCGTGATCACCGGCCTGTCCGGCTCGGGCAAGTCGTCGCTCGCCTTCGACACCCTCTACGCGGAGGGGCAGCGGCGCTACGTCGAGTCGCTGTCGGCCTACGCGCGCCAGTTCCTGCAGCTGATGGAGAAACCCGACGTCGACCTGATCGAGGGGCTGTCGCCGGCGATCGCAATCGAGCAGAAGGCCACCAGCCACAACCCGCGCTCGACGGTGGGCACCGTCACCGAGATCAACGACTACCTGCGGCTGCTGTTCGCCCGCGCCGGCACGCCGTACTGCCCCTATCACCCCGAGCACCCGCTCGAGGCGCAGACCGTCTCGCAGATGGTCGACGCGGTGCTCGCGCTGCCCGAAGGCACGCGCGTGATGATCCTCGCGCCGGTGCTCACCGGCCGCAAGGGCGAGCACCTGGACCTCTTCGAATCGCTGCAGGCGCAGGGCTTCGTGCGCGTACGGGTGCGCTCGCACCGCATCGGCGCCAACGCCGAGGCCGCCGACGACGCCGAGACGCGCATCGTCGAGCTCAACGAAGGCGGCACGTTCCCGAAGCTGTCGCGCAACCACAAGCACTCGATCGACGTCGTCGTCGACCGGATCAAGGTCGCGCCGTCGGCGCGCCAGCGGCTCGCCGAATCCTTCGAGACCGCGCTGCGCCTGGCCGACGGCCGCGCGGTGGCGGCCGACATCGATCGGGGCGACACGCAGATGTTCTCGAGCCGCTTCGCGTGCCCCATCTGCAACCACGCGCTCGCCGAGCTCGAGCCGCGGCTGTTCTCGTTCAACAACCCGCTCGGCGCGTGCCCCGAGTGCGACGGACTCGGCGTCGTCTCGTACTTCGACCCGAAGCGCGTGGTCGCGTTCCCGGCGCTGAGCCTCGCATCGGGTGCGATCAAGGGCTGGGACCGGCGCAACGCCTTCTATTTCCAGCTGATCACCGATCTCGCCGCCTTCTACGGCTTCGACGTCGAGGCGCCCTTCGAATCGCTTCCCGAACGCACGCGCCACGTCGTGCTGTACGGATCGGGCGACGAGAAGGTCGCCTTCACCTACGTCGGCGACGGCGGCAAGCCGACGGTGCGCGAGCATCCCTTCGAAGGCGTCCTGCCGAACCTCGAGCGGCGGCACCGCGAGACCGACTCCCCGCACGTGCGCGAGGAGCTGTCGAAGTACGTCAATACGCGGCGCTGCCCGACCTGCGACGGGACGCGGCTGCGGCTGGACGCGCGCTTCGTCCGCGTCGGCCCGCGCGGCGACGACAAGGCGATCTACGAGATCTCCGGGTGGACGCTGCGGCATGCGCTCGCGTGGTTCGAATCGCTCGAGCTGCCCGGCGCGCGGCGCGCGGTCGGCGAGCGCATCGGGCGCGAAATCGCGTCGCGGCTGCGCTTCCTGAACAACGTCGGGCTCGACTACCTGTCGCTCGACCGGCCGGCCGAGACGCTGTCGGGCGGCGAATCGCAGCGCATCCGCCTCGCGTCGCAGATCGGCTCGGGGCTCACCGGCGTGATGTACGTGCTCGACGAACCGTCGATCGGGCTGCACCAGCGAGACAACGACCGCCTGATCGTGACGCTGCGCCAGCTGCGCGACCTCGGCAACTCGGTGATCGTCGTCGAGCACGACGAGGACGCGATCCGCGCCGCCGATCACGTCGTCGACATGGGGCCGGGCGCCGGCGAGCACGGCGGGGAGGTCGTCGCGCAAGGCACCGCGCAGGCGATCGAGGCGAGCGAGGAATCGCTCACCGGCCGCTACCTGTCCGGCGCGCTGCGCATCGAGGTTCCGCGCAGCCGCAAGCCGCCCGGCGAACAACGTCTCGTCGTGCGCGGCGCGCGCGGCAACAACCTGAAGGACGTCGACGTCGCGTTCCCCCTCGGCCTGCTCGTCTGCGTCACGGGCGTCTCGGGTTCGGGGAAGTCGACGCTGGTCAACGACACGCTGTACGCGGCGGCCGCGCGCGCGATCCACCGTGCGTCGGCCGAGGCCGCGGCGCACGACGCGATCGAAGGGCTCGATGCGCTCGACAAGGTGATCGCCGTCGACCAGAGCCCGATCGGACGCACGCCGCGCTCGAATCCGGCCACCTACACCGGCCTGTTCACGCCGATCCGCGAACTGTTCGCCGAGACGCCGACGGCCCGCGAGCGCGGCTACGGGCCGGGGCGCTTCTCCTTCAACGTGAAGGGCGGACGCTGCGAGGCCTGCCAGGGCGACGGCGTGCTGCGCGTCGAGATGCATTTCCTGCCCGACGTCTACGTCGCCTGCGACGTCTGCGGCGGCAGGCGCTACAACCGCGAGACGCTCGAGGTGCAGTACAAGGGCCGCAACATCGCCGAGGTGCTCGAGATGACGATCGAGCAGGCGGCCGCGTTCTTCTCGGCGGTGCCGACGATCCGGCGCAAGCTGCAGACGCTGCTCGAGGTGGGCCTGGGCTACGTGCGGCTCGGGCAGAGCGCGACGACGCTGTCGGGCGGCGAGGCGCAGCGCGTGAAGCTGGCCGAGGAGCTCTCGAAGCGCGATACCGGCCGCACGCTGTACATCCTCGACGAGCCGACCACCGGACTGCATTTCCACGACATCGCGCTGCTGCTGAAGGTGATTCACGCGCTGCGCGATCGGGGCAACACCGTCGTCGTCATCGAGCACAACCTCGACGTCATCAAGACCGCCGACTGGGTCATCGACCTCGGACCGGGCGGCGGCGACGCCGGCGGCGAGATCATCGCCTCCGGAACGCCGGAGCAGGTCGCCGCCTGCGCGGCAAGCGCGACGGGGCAGTATCTCGCACGCGCGCTTCCCGGGCAGCGCGCGGCGCGGTCCGCGAAACCGCGGCGCGCCGTGGCTGCCGAAACGGACGGAAGGCGCAGCGCCGCCGGCTGACGGCGCGCGGGCATCGCCCTTGCCGCCGCGAGGTCTCGATTCGATCGAAGCCATCGCAGGAGGCGATCATGAGCGACACGAGCGCAACCCGTCGCATCGCGCAGTGGCCGGAGGAATCGCGCGAGGCGGCGCAACTGGTGATCGACCGCTACGGCGAACCGGACGAGGCGACGCCGACGCAGCTGGTCTGGCACCGGCGCGGCGAGTGGAAGCGCATCGTCGCGACGAAAGCCTTTCATCGGCACGATTTCCCGGCGCCGCATTTCGACTCGGTGGAGAGCGTCGTCGACTACCGCGTGCCCACCGGGCACTTCACTGCGCTGGCCGAGTTCGACGGCAGCGTCGTCGTCGAACGCACGGTCGGCGAGATGTCGGCACGCTGCCACGACGAGGAGGCGAACCGGCTCGCACTGAACCTCGCGCACGACATCGTCAGCGGAACGAAGAACGTCGACGAGGCGCGTGCCTACTACGCGAAGGAGTTCGCCGACTATCGGCGCGGGCTGCCCACGCCGTACATGGAGAGGCTGCATTTCGCAGGCGGATCCGCTACCGCGGATCCGGACGTGCGCGTGCTCTCGGACGAGGAACTCGAGCGCGCGGCCGAGGAAGGCAAGGCGCGCGGCGCGACGGGCAAGTGAGCGGCGCGGATGCGCGGCATCACGCCGCGTCGCGCCGGTAGCGCGCGAAGCGAGCGCGCACCTCCTCCATCTGCGCGGCGTCGAGCCGGACCGGCTCGCCGAGCTGCAGCGCCTGCGCGTACATCCTCGCGAGCGCCTCGACCTCGACGGCGAGCTCGAGCGCGGCCTCCAGGTTCCCGCCCAGCGCCACGATCCCGTGCTGCGCGAGCAGGCAGGCGCGGCGTCCGTCGAGCGCCGCGCGCGCACGATCGGACAATGCCTTCGTGCCGAAGGTCGCGTAGGGCGCACAGCGGATGTCGTCGCCGCCGGCGACCGCGATCATGTAGTGGAAGGCGGGGATCCCCTCGGCGTGGATGCGCGGCAGGCAGGCGAGCGCCGTCGCGTGCGCCGGATGCGCGTGCACGATCGCGTGCGCATCGTCCCGCGCCGCGTAGAGATCGCGGTGCAGCCGCCACTCCGACGACGGCGCGCGCCTGCCGTGCGCGCGCAGCGGCGACTCGGCGAGCGGATCCTCGTCGTCGGGGACCATGAGCGGAAGCCAGACGATGTCGTCGACGGTCGTGCGCTCGTACGACAGCGCGCTGGGCGTCACCAGCAGGCCGTCCTCCGCGCCGCGGTGCCAGCGCAGCGAAACGTTGCCGGCGCGGCCGGTGTTGATGCCGAGCGGTGTCATCCGCCGCGCGACCTCGACGAGCGAGGCGCGCGCCTCGTTCTCGGTCGTCATGCCGCCGATTCGCGTCGCCGGCCTTCGCGCAGGCCCTCCCGCTCGCGCTCGGGCCCGCTCTGGCGCGGCTCGGCTGCGGGGCGCATCAACGCCGCGATCGCCGCGTGCGTCGGTTCGCAGGCGCCGCGCTCGGTGATGAGCGCGGTGACGAGCCGCGCCGGCGTGATGTCGAAGCCGGGATTCGCGACCGTCGTGCGCTCCGGCACGACGCGCACGGCGCCGAGCTTCCCTTCCTCGAGTCGGCCGACGACGTGCGTGACCTCGCCCGCGTCGCGCTCCTCGATGGGGATCGACGCCCCGTCGGGAGTGTCGACGTCGATCGTCGACGTCGGGCACGCGACGTAGAAGGGAACGCGGTTGTCGCGCGCGGCGAGCGCCTTCAGGTAGGTGCCGATCTTGTTGGCGACGTCCCCGTTGGCGGCGACGCGGTCGCAGCCGACGATCACGGCGTCGACGCGTCCCTGCATCATCAGCAGTCCGCCGGCGTTGTCGACGATCACCGTGTGCGGAACGCCGCGCTCGGCGAGTTCCCACGCGGTGAGCGCCGCGCCCTGGTTGCGCGGGCGCGTCTCGTCGACCCAGACGTGCACCGGCACGCCCTGCTCGTGCAGCCGGTAGACGACGGCGAGCGCGGTTCCGTGCTCGACCGTCGCGATGCCGCCGGCGTTGCAGTGCGTGAGCACGTTCAGCGGCACGGTGTCGGCGCCGGCCATGCCGGCGAGCGTCGAGCGCTGATCGGCGAGCACGCGCAGCAGCCGCGCGCCGTGCTCGCCGATGTGCGCATTGCACGCGGCGTCCTCGTCGCAGATCGCGATCGCCTCGGCGCGTGCCAAGGCGGCGCGCTGGCCCACGGGCGCCGCGGCTACGCGGCGCACGATGCGATCCAGCGCCCAGCGCAGGTTCACGGCGGTGGGCCGGGCCGCCGCCAGGCGCTCGTAGGCCTCACGCAGCGCGTGATCCGCCGGATCGGCCTCGATCGCCAGCGCCAGGCCCCAGGCGCCCACCGCCCCGATCAGCGGAGCCCCGCGCACGCGCATCTCGCGAATCGCGATCTCGCAGTCCGCGCAGCTGCGCAATTCGATCTCGCGGCGCTCGAACGGCAGCAGCCGCTGGTCGAGTGTGCGCAGCACGCCGAGGCCGTCGCTCCATAATGTCCTTGACATGGCTCAGGATTCCTTCGCCTCGACGCAGGTAGCATCGGTCGCGTCCCAGTCTAATCGATGACATCCGGCGCATGACTCTCTCGCTGATGTCAGCGTTCCTGCTCGGCTTGTTCGGCGGCGTGCACTGCGCGTCGATGTGCGGCGGCATCGTCGCGCTGCTCGGGGCCCGCCACCGGATGGTCCCCCTGCACCTGCAACCCGGCGGCGCCGCAACGGCGTCGATGCAGTCAGGCGCGCTGCTGCAATTCGCCTACAATGCCGGCCGCATCGGCAGCTACACCGTCGCCGGCGCGCTCGCCGGCACGGTGGGCTCGGCCGCGTGGCTCGCCGAACGCGTGCTGCCGGTGCAGCAGGTCGGCTTCGTCGCGGCGAACCTGCTGATGATCGTCCTCGGCCTCGCACTCACCGGCGGGCTGCGGCGCCTTCGCGTGCTTGAACGCTTCGGCGCAGGCGCCTGGAAGCGCATATCACCCCTCGCCTCGCGCCTGCTCGGTGCGACCGGCGTGCCCGGCGCCTTCGCCGCCGGCGCCGCCTGGGGCTGGGTGCCCTGCGGCATGGTGTACGGCGTGCTCGCCGCCGCGCTCGTATCGGGCAGCACGGCCGGCGGCGCGCTGCTGATGCTCGCCTTCGGCCTGGGCACGCTGCCGAACCTGCTCGCGCTCGGCTTCGCGACGAACCGCGCGTCGAAATGGTTCACGCGGCGGGATGCACGCGTCGTCGCCGGGCTGCTGATCGTCGCCTTCGGCGTCGCCGGGCTCGCGCGCATCGACCCGATCGCGCACCTGCACCAGGCGGTGGACGCCTGCGTGCAGTGGTTCCGATGACGAACGCCCTCGTCTGCTTCCATTGCGGCGAGGCGGTCGATCGACCGGGCGCCTGGCGCGCCTCGATCGGCGGCATCGAGCAGGAGATGTGCTGCGCGGGCTGCCGCGCCGTGGCCGAGGCGATCGACGCGGCCGGCCTGTCCGACTACTACCGCACGCGCTCGGCGCCGGCCGCCGCCGGCGTGCTGCCCGACGGAATCGAGGCGCTGCGCATCTGGGACGACGACGAGGTCCAGGCGCGCTTCGTGCGCGCCGGCGACGACGATCGCGAAGCGACGCTGCTCGTCGACGGCATGCGCTGCGGCGCCTGCGCGTGGCTGCTCGAGCAGACGCTGCGGCGACAGCCGGGCGTCGTCGAGGCGTCGGTCAACCTCGCCACCGAACGCGCGACGATCCGCTGGAACGCGGCGACGACGCAGCTGTCGCGGCTGCTCGCGGCGATCGGGCGCATCGGCTACGCCGCGCGCCCCTTCGACGCGCGCGGCCGCGAACTGCAGATCCAGCGCACCTCGAAGGCGCTGTTCCGCCGCCTGTTCGTCGCCACGCTCGCGATGATGCAGGTGATGATGTACGCGTTCCCGGCGTACATCGCGGCTCCGGGCGACATCGAACCGGCGCACGAATCGCTGATGCGATGGGCCAGCCTGCTGCTGACGATCCCGGTCGTGTTCTATTCGGCGACGCCCTTCCTCGCCGGCGCCTGGCGCGACCTGCGCGCACGCAGTCCCGGCATGGACGTCCCGGTGGCGATCGGCGTGCTCGCCGCCTTCGCCGCGAGCGTGCACGCGACGGTCTTCGGGCGCGGCGAAGTCTATTTCGACTCCGTGACGATGTTCGTCTGCCTGCTGCTCGCCGCCCGCTACGTCGAATGGATCGCACGCCGCCGCGCCGGCCGCGCGATCGACGCCGTCGCCGCCGCCGCGCCCGATTCCGCCGACCGGATCGACCCGCGCACCGGGGCCGTCGAGCGCGTGCCGGCGACGCGCCTCGTCCCCGGCGACCGCTTCCGCGTATCGGTCGGCGAGCGCGTCGCGGTCGACGCGCGCATCGTCGAGGGCCGCACCGCGATCGACGCGTCGCTGCTCACCGGCGAGTCGCTTCCGGTCGCACGCGCGCCCGGCGACGAAGTGCCGGGCGGCTCGGTCAACGCGGGCGGCGTCTTCCTCGGCGAAGCGCTGCGCGCGAGCGCCGACAGCGCGATCTCGACGATCGAGCGGCTGATCGACCGCGCGGCGGCCGACAAGCCCCGGCTGATGGGCGTCGCCGAGCGCGTCGCGCGCTGGTTCGTTGCGGCGCTGCTGCTGCTCGCGGCCGGCGTCTGGTTCGCGTGGATGCAGATCGACCCGTCGCGCGCCGCCCCGATCGCGATCGCGGTGCTCGTCGTCTCCTGCCCCTGCGCGCTGTCGATGGCGATGCCGGCCGCGCTCGCCGCCGCCACCGGGGCGGCGATCCGGCGGGGGACGCTCGTCGCGCGCGGCGACGCGCTCGAGCGCATCGCCGGATGCACCGACGTCGTCTTCGACAAGACCGGCACGCTCACCGAAGGACGGCCGGAGGTCGTGCGCATCGTCGCACTGGCGAGCGCCGACGACGACCGGCGCGACGCCGTCGCCGATGACGCCGGCCGAAAGGCGGACGCCCCGGGCGAGGGCGGGCCCGCCGCGCGTCGCCTGCTCGCCCTCGCGGCGAGCCTCGAAGCGGGCCAATCGCACCCGCTCGCGACGGCGATCGTGCGCGCGGCGGCCGACGAAGGCCTCGCGCCGACGGCGAACGCGCACGACGACATGCCGACGACGACGCCGGGCCTGGGCGTCGAGGCGCGCGTCGACGGTCGCCGCTACCGCCTCGGCTCGCACGCCTTCGCCGCGCAGTGGCATCCGTCGCTCGCGCTGCCGGAAGAACTCGACGGCGAAACGCTCGTCTGGCTCGTCGACGAACGCGGGCCGCTCGCACGCATCCATCTGCGCGACCGGCTGCGCGACGAGGCGCGCGAGGTCGTCGACGCGCTCGCCGCCCGCGGGTTGCAGCTGCACCTGCTTTCCGGCGATCGCCCGGCGAGCGCGCGCGCCGTCGCGCAACGACTGGCGATCGAGCGCTTCGCCGCCGACGCCGGCCCGGCCGACAAGCTCGAATACGTGCGCGGCCTGCAGCGCGCGGGCCGCCGGGTCGCGATGATCGGCGACGGCGTGAACGACGCGCCGGTGCTCGCGGCCGCCGATGTCTCCGTCGCGGTCGGCGAGGCGACCTCGCTCGCCCGCACCGCGGCCTCGGTCGTGCTGCTCGGCGGCTCGCTGCGCGAGCTCGCCGCGCTGCACGAGCTTGCGCGTCGCACGCGCCGCATCGTTCGACAGAACCTCGGCTGGGCGCTCGGCTACAACGCGGTCGCGATCCCGGCCGCGGCGCTTGGCTGGGTACCGCCATGGCTCGCGGCGCTCGGGATGACGGCGAGCTCGCTGCTCGTCGTGCTCAACGCGCTGCGCCTGATCCCCGCGACACGCGGCCTCGCGCGGCCCGCCGTCGCGGCCGCCGCGGCGAAGGCCGGCAGCATCCCGACGGCCGCCGCGAACGCCTGAATGGAAGCGCTCTACCTGCTCGTACCGCTGAGCCTCGCCATCGTCGCGCTGGCCGCATGGATCTTCCTGCGGATGTCCGACAGCGGCCAGTTCGACGACATGGAAGGACCCGCGCACAGCATCCTGCACGACGACGACCGCCCGCCCACCGACGACGACGACAGCAACGAAAGCCGGCGCGGCGACGACGCCGCCTGAGCAAAGCGACGCCGTTTGACGTAAGGCAAAATCAATCGACCTGGCAGTTCCGATAATTCAGTTCTTGTTCTGGGGAAAGGCATGACCACTGTTGCGATCGGCGCCCCCTCGGGCGCTTCCGGCGCCTCGGGCGTCTCGAACGCCGCGGCCACGTACAACTACAAGGTCGTCCGCCAGTTCGCCGTGATGACGGTGGTCTGGGGGGTCGTCGGCATGCTGGTCGGCGTGTGGATCGCCGCCCAGCTCGCGTGGCCGGTGCTCAACTTCGACATCCCGTGGATCACGTACAGCCGGTTGCGCCCGCTGCACACGAACGCGGTGATCTTCGCCTTCGGCGGCAGCGCGCTGTTCGCCACCTCGTACTTCGTCGTCCAGCGCACCTGCCAGGTGCCGCTGTTCGCGCCGAAGCTGGCTGCGTTCTCCTTCTGGGGCTGGCAGGCGGTGATCGTCGCTGCGGCGATCACGCTGCCGATGGGCCTGTCGACGACGAAGGAATACGCCGAACTCGAATGGCCGATCGACGTGCTGATCGCACTGGTGTGGATCGCCTACGCAATCGTGTTCTTCGGCACCATCGCGAAGCGCAGGACGCCGCACATCTACGTGGCGAACTGGTTCTTCGGCGCCTACGTGATCACGATC
>JBIQJM010000183.1:0-3832 GCA_044507525.1 Burkholderiales bacterium | reverse complement strand
GTCGGGCTGCTCGGCGCCGGCGACCGCGTCGTCGCGCAGACCAGCCACTACATGGGCAGCACGCAATGGTTCACCGAGCTGCTGCCGCGCTTCGGCGTCGAGGTCGAGCGCGTCGACCAGACCGACACCGCCGCGATGATCGCGGCGATCCGCCGCGGCGCGAAGCTCGCGATGCTCGAGACGCCGTCGAACCCGACGATGGCGCTCACCGACCTGCGCGCCGTCGCCGACGCGGCGCGCGCGTGCGGCACGATCACCGTCGCCGACAACACCTTCGCGACGCCGCTGAACCAGCAGCCGCTCGCGCTCGGCGTCGACGTCGTCGTGCACAGCGCCACGAAGTACCTGGGCGGCCACCACGACCTGATCGCGGGCGTCGTCGTCTCGCGCGACGAGATCCTCGAACGCATCTGGCGCGGCACGATCGCGCTCGGCGCGACGCTCGGCGCCTTCGATGCGTGGCTGCTGCTGCGCGGCCTGCGCACGCTCGCGCTGCGGGTGGGCCGCGCCAACGAGAACGCGATGCAGGTCGCCCGCTTCCTCGACGCGCACCCGGCGGTCGAAGCCGTCCACTACCCGGGGCTCGAGAGCCACCCGCAGCACGCGCTCGCGCGCGCGCAGATGCGCGGCTTCGGCGGCGTGCTGTCGGTACGAATTGCCGGCGACTACGCGCGCACCTCGCGCTTCGTCTCGAAGCTCGCGCGCTTCACGCAGGCCGTGAGCCTCGGCGGCATCGAGTCGCTCGCGGTTCATGCGGCGGCGATGGTTGCGGGCACGCTGGACGACGAGCAGATGCGCGCCGCCGGGATCGCGCCGAACCTCGTGCGGCTCGCCTGCGGGATCGAGGCGGGGAACGACCTCGTCGAGGATCTGGCGGCGGCGCTGGAGGGGTGAAGGCGACGGGGCGAGGTCGCCTTGCCTGGCTCAGATCGCCACCTGCGTTCCCAGCTCCACCACCCGGTTCGGCGGCAATCCGAAGTAGTTCGCCACGCTCGTGCTGTTGCGAAGCAGCCAGCCGAACAGCGAGCGGCGCCAGCCGAACAGGCCGCGCCGGCTCACCGACACGAGCGTCGGCTTGCTGGTGAAGAACGACGTGTCGTTCATCGTGCAGACGACGCCCTTTCGGGCCACCTGCCGCAGCACGCCGTCGATGCGCGGGCTCTCGCGAAAGCCGAAATGCGCGATCACGCGCGCGATGCCGTCGCCGGTGCGCATCACCTCGACGCGTTCGTCGTCGAGCACGCGCGGCGCATCGTCGAAGACGACGGTGAGGAAGATCGTCTGCTCGTGCATCACCTTGTTGTGCTTCAGGTTGTGCAGGAACGCGCTCGGCCAGCCCTGCGGCGTCGACGAGAAGAAGAGCGCCGAGCCGGGCACGCGCGGGATCTCGGACAGGTCGAGCTGATAGCCCTCGCGGCTCGCCTTCGGCTGCATGTCCTTGCGCAGCCGCAGGATCTCCATGCCGCGCCGCCAGGTCGTCAGCACGACGAACATGACCGCGGCGAGCAGCAGCGGGAACCACCCGCCGGAGGAGACCTTCACGGCGTTCGCCGCGAAGAACGCCAGTTCGAGCGCGACGAAGACCGCGAACAGCGGCCACAGCACGCGCAGCCGGCGATCGGCGAAGAACGGCAGCGCGATCAGCATCATGACGCTCGTGAGCATCAGGTCGCCCGCGACCGCGATGCCGTAGGCGGCGGCGAGCGCGTCCGAGCTGCGGAATCCGACGACCAGCGCGAGCACGAGCGCGAGCAGCAGCCAGTTCACGGCCGGGATGTAGATCTGCCCCTGCTCGGCGTCGGAGGTGTGCAGAACGCGCAGCCGGGGCAGGAAGTTCAGCCGCGACGCCTGCTGCGTCGCCGAGAACGCACCGGAGATCGTCGCCTGCGACGCGACCACGGTGGCCGCGGTGGCGAGAACGACCATCGGCAGGAGGAGGCTCTCGGGCGCGAGCAGGTAGAACGGATTGCGCACCGCCTGCGGGTCTAGCAGCACGAGCGCGCCCTGCCCGAAGTAGTTCAGCATCAGCGCGGGAAACACGAGCAGGAACCAGCCGAAGCGGATCGGGCGCGGGCCGAAGTGCCCCATGTCGGCGTACAGCGCCTCGACGCCGGTCATGCACAGGAACACGGCGCCGGCGGCGACGAAGGCCGCGGCCGGCGCTTCGAAGACGAAGTCCCAGGCGAAGCGCGGATCGAGTGCCATCAGCACCTGCGGATTGCGCACGATGCTGTGCACGCCCAGCGCGGCGATGACGACGAACCACAACGCCATGATCGTCCCGAAACGGGCACCGACGCGGCCGCTGCCGCGCCGCTGCATGGCGAAGAGCGCAACGAGGATGCCGATGGCCATCGGCAGCACGACGACGTCGAGCTCGGGCTCGGCGACGACGATTCCCTCGACGGCCGAGAGCACCGAGATCGCCGGGGTGATCACCGCGTCGCCGTAGAACAGCGACACCGCGAAGGCGCCGAGGATCGTGACCAGCCAACCGAGGCGCGGCCGATCGCGCAGCGCGTTCGCGCAATGCGAGAGCAGCGCGAGCACGCCGCCCTCGCCGCGGTTGCCGAAGCGCAGCATGATCGTCACGTACTTCAACGAGACGATGATCATCACCGACCAGAAGATCATCGACAGCAGCGCCAGCACGTTCGTCGGCACGAGGTCGAGGCCCCGATCGGGGTCGAAGGCGACCTTGAACGCGTAGAGCGGACTCGTGCCGATGTCGCCGAAGACGACGCCGAGCGCACCGACGACGGCAGCGGGTAGACGCGTTCGGGAGGCGGCCGGTCGCATGGAGCGCGAAGTGTATCAGCGGGCCCGGGCGCGCAAGGCTCGCTCCGCGCTGCGCGTGCGCAACCGCCGACGCTTCAGGCGTGGTAGCCGATGTCGCTGCGCACCTTGCCGCGGAACACCCAGTACGAGTACGCGACGTAGAACAGCAGCACCGGCAGCAGGAACAGCGTTCCGACCATCATGAAGCTGAGTGCCTTCGGCGAGGCGGCGGCGTCCCACAACGTGACCGACGGCGGCGCGATGAGCGGCCACAGGCTGATCACGAGCCCGGTGAACGCCAGGAAGAACAGGCCGAAAGCGCACGCGAAGGGCAGCAGTTCGTTGCCGCGGCGCAGCGCGCGCAGCAGCGTCACGGCGAGCACGATCGTCAGCAGCGGCACCGGCGAGAAGTAGACGACGTTCGGAAAGCTGAACCAGCGCTCGGCGATGCGCGCGTCGGTGAGCGGCGTCCAGATGCTCATCAGCGCGATGAAGGCGAGCACGCCCCACAGCACCCGGCTCGCGACGCTTCGCGACCACCGTTGCAGGTCGCCTTCCGTCTTCAGCACGAGCCAGCACGCACCCAGCAGCAGGTAGCCGAAGACGAGGCCCAGCCCGGTGAGCAGCGGAAACGGCGAGACCCAGTCCCAGCTGGTGCCCACGAAATGCCGGTCGACGACCTCGAAGCCCTGGACGAAGTTGCCGAGCACGATGCCCTGCGACAGCGTGGCCGCGAGCGACCCCAGGACGAAGCCCGTGTCCCAGAAGCGCTTGCGCGCGCCTTGCACCTCGCGGAACTCGAAGGCGACGCCGCGAAAGACGAGCCCGAGCAGCATCACGAGGATCGGAAAGTACATCGCCGGTATGACGATCGCGAAGGCGAGCGGGAACACGGCGAGCATCGCGCCGCCGCCGAGCACGAGCCAGGTCTCGTTGAAGTCCCACACCGGCGCGACCGACGCGATCATCCGTTCGCGGTCTTGCGCGTTGCGCCGAAAAGGGAACAGCATCGCGACGCCGAGATCGAAGCCGTCGAGCAGCACGTACATGAAGA
>JBIQJM010000034.1:0-26874 GCA_044507525.1 Burkholderiales bacterium | reverse complement strand
AGGCCCCGACGCTACACGTCGGGCCGTTCGCTGCCGCCGTGCAGCCGCGCCAGCAGTTCGATCAGCTGGCGCCGCTCCTGCGCCGACAGCACCGCCGTGAATTCGTCCTCGTGGCGCATCATCAGCGTCTTCATCCGCTGCAGCGCCGACGCGCCGTCCTCGGTGAGCCGCAGGCAATAACTGCGCCGGTCGTGCGGCGACGGCTCGCGCGCGATCAGTCCGCGGCGCTCGAGCTGGTCGACCACCTTCACGATCGCCGAACGATCGACCTCCATCGCTTCGGCCAGCCGGCTCTGGGCGAGGCCCGGGTTCGATTCGATCACCTGCAGCATGCCGAGCAGGCCCGGCGTGATGTCCATCTCGGCGCCGACCGTACGCGAGAAGTGCCGGAAGATCGCCACCTGCGTTCGCCGCAGGTGATAACCCAGCACCTGCGGCAACAGGCCGAAGGACAGCGGGTGGGCGCCGCGCGCGGCGTCCGTGCCCGCTGCATCGGCGCCCGCCGGCCGGTCCTCGGCGATCGCCGCCGCTCGCTTCACGCAGAAGCTCCGTCGTTCCACAGCGCGTCGAGCAGCTGGCGGGCGACGGCCTGCATCACGCGCCGTCGATACTTGGCGCTCACGACGGTCGTGCGCAGCGGATTGCCCGTCTTGACGAGAACGGCGACGAGGTCGGCCGCTGCGGCAGCGTCCCAGGCGCGCCCGGCGAAAGCGGCGGTCGGCAGCAGCAACGGCGCCGAGTTGGTGCCGGTGACCGCCACCCGCAGCTCCGCGATGCGATCGCCGTCGCGCCGCAGCGCGGCTGCGAGTCCAACCAGCGGAAAATCGACCGCGTCGCGCTCTCTCATCTTCGTGTAGCCGACGCGCCATCCGGCCGCGGGCGGCAGGACGACCGCGGCCAGCGCCTCGCCCGCCGCCAGCGTCAGGTGCGCGGCGCCGTCCTCGCGGTAGAGATCGACGATCTTCGCGCGGCGCGCGCCCCCCTGCGTGGCGATCACCGCCTCGGCGTCGAGCACGAGCAGCACGGGCGCGATGTCGCCGTGATAGGTGGCATAGCAGCGATCGCTCTTGACGACGACGTGGCACTTGTCGCCCTTGTACTTCAGGCAGTAGCCGTTGCCCCGGCGCCACCATTCGCTCTGGTTGAAGAACACGCAGCGCGTGTCCTGGCACAGGTTGCCGCCGAGCGTGGCCGACGCGCGGTGATTCGGACCGGCCACCTGCAGCGCGGCCTGCGCGACCGCGGGGTAGTCGGCAAGCACCTCCGGATGGCTCGCGAGCGCGTCGAGCGTGACGCCGGCGCCCAGCCACAGCGCGCCTTCCACGCGCCGCACCGAGGCGAGGTCGGCGACGGCGCCGAGGTCGATCAGGTCGGCGGGCTCGCCCAGCCCGCGTCGCAGGTTGACGAGGAGATCGGTGCCGCCGTGGACGAAGCGCGAGCCGGCGAGCGTCGCCTTCAGGCGCACCGCCTCGTCGAGCGTCTCGGGCCGATGCAGGCGCAGTTCGGGCATCAGGTTCATGCTTTCGCTCCTTCGCGGGCCTCGAGCAGGTCGCTGACGCACTCGGCGCTCAGCGGCATCGTGTATGCGCGCACGCCGACGGCTTCGTGCACCGCGTCGGCGAGTGCGGGCAGGAAGCCGGCGAGCATCCCTTCGCTCGCCTCCTTCGCGCCGAAAGGCCCGTTCGGGTCCATGCTCTCGACGATGAGGACCTCGATGTCGGGACTCTCGACCATCGTGGGCACCCGGTAGTCGAGCAGGTTGCCGTGCATCATCCGGCCTTCGTTCCAGGTGGTCTTCTCCGACAGCGCCTGGCCGATGCCCATCCAGACGCCGCCCTGCACCTGCCCCTCGACGGCGAGCGGGTTCAGCGCACGGCCGACGTCGACCGCGACCCACACCTTCTCGGCCGTGACCTTGCCGGTGATCTCGTCGACCGAGCACTCGACGACCTGCGCGGCATAGCAGAAGCCCATCGTCGCGCCGATCGCACTCGCCTTGATCTCCTTGCTGCCCATGAATTCCTTCGGGCTGGTGAAGGTTCCCTTGACGGTGATCGGCCCGGTGTCGACGAGCGCGGCCTTGACGGCATCGTGGAAGTGCAGTTCCTTGTCGGTGCCTGCGACGCGGAACATCTCGCCGTCGCGCTCGATGTCGTCGGCGCTCGCTTCGAGCTTCCCGGCGGCGGCGTCGATGAGGATCCGTTCGAGCTGGCGGGCGGCGTCGATCGCCGCATTGCCCACCATGAAGGTGACGCGCGACGAATAGCTGCCGTTGTCCTTCGGCGTGAGCGCGCTGTCGGCGGACACGACGCGGATGCGCTGCCAGTCGACGCCCATGACCTCGGCGACCATCTGCGCGGCCATCGTGTTCGAGCCCTGGCCGATGTCGGCGGCGCCGGTCAGCACCGTGATGCCGCCGTCGAAGTCGAGCCGCAGGTTGACGACCGCGTGCGGCTCGCCGGTCCAGTGCTTCGGCGTCGTGGTGCCCGAGACGAAGTGCGAGCAGCCGATGCCCAGCCCGCGCCCTTTCGGCATCTTCCCCCGACGCTCCGCCCAGCCCGAAGCCTGCTTCACCTTCTCCAGGCATTCGGGAAGGCCGTAGCTCATGACGCGCTGCGCGTACGCGGTCACGTAGGGGATCTCGGGCAGCAGGTTGCGCCGGCGGATCTCGATATGGTCGATGCCGAGCTCGTCGGCCATCTCGTTCATCAGCGACTCGAAGGCGGCACGCGCGTCGACGGTGCCGTGGCCGCGCTGCGCACCGCAGGGCGGCAGGTTCGTGTAGACGCGCCAGGCGTCGTGCTTGATCGCCGGGATGTCGTAGATGCCGTGCAGCAGCGAGCCGGTGTAGAGGATCGTGATGATTCCGTAGCCCGCGTAGGCGCCGCCTTCCTGCGTGGCCTGCAGGTGGCAGGCGGTGAGCCTGCCCTCGCGCGTCATGCCGAGCTTGACGGTGATCTTCGTGTCGGGACGGCCGCGATGCGCGAGGAAGGTTTCCTCGCGCGTCTGCAGCAGGCGCACGGTGCCGCCCGCCTTGCGCGCGAGCAGCGCCGCGATGATCTCGAAGTGCAGCGCCTCGGTGCGCTGCCCGAAGCCGCCGCCGAGGAAGGGCTTGACGACGCGGATGTGCGCCTGGTCCATCTCCAGGCACTGCGCCACCTTCAGCAGCACGTAATACGGAACCTGCGTGGTCGTGTGCAGCGTCAGGTGGTCGCGTTCCGGGTCGTATTCGGCGAGCGTGGCGTTCGGCTCCATCTGCGCGTGGCATACCTCGGCGTAGTCGAAGCTCTTCTCGCGCACGAGGTCGGCGGCCGCGAAGCCGGCTGCGGTATCGCCGAACTCGGCGTGCACCTCGCGCAGCACGTTGTTCGGCTTCTCCGCGTGGATCGGCTCGGCGCCGGGCTTCATCGCCTTGGCGGCGGTGAAATACGCCGGCAGCGTCTCGTACTCGACGCGGATGAGCTCGAGCGCGCGCGCAGCGGTCGCTTCGTCGACCGCGGCCACGGCCGCGACCGGATCGCCGCGGTAGCGCACCTTCTCGCGCGCGAGCGGGAACTCGTTCTCGGCGATCGGCAGTACGCCGAAGGGAATGCGACAGTCGTCGCCGGTGACGACGGCCACGACGCCCGGCAAGGCTTCGGCGGCCGAAGTGTCGACGACGAGCACCCGCGCATGCGGCACCGTCGAGCGCAGGATGCGCCCGCACAGCGCGCCGACCGCGGGCAGGTCGGCCGTGTACTTCGCCCGACCGGTGACCTTGTCCACGCCGTCGATCAGCGGCGTGCGCACGCCGACCGAACCGACGCGCGTCTTCTCGAGCTGCGCGATGCTCATGGCGCCTCCTTGCGGGCGGCGGCGGCCGCCTCCACCGACTCGATGATCTTCACGTAGCCGGTGCAGCGGCACAGGTTGCCGCCCAGCGCCTCCTTGATCTCGTCGCGGCTGGGATCGGGATTGCGCCGCAACAGCGCCTCGGCCGTGGTGATCATGCCGGGCGTGCAGTAGCCGCACTGCGCACCGAGCTTCTCGTGGAACGCCTGCTGCAGCGCGTTCATCCGCCCGCCGTGCGCGAGCCCCTCGACGGTCTCGATGCGCCGGCCTTCCATCTGCGCGGCGAGCGTCGAGCACGACAACCGGGGCTTGTCGTCGACCAGCACCGTGCAGGCGCCGCACTCGCCGCCGTCGCAGCCCTGCTTGGTGCCGGTGAGCCCGAGCACTTCCCGCAGGTAGTCGATCAGCAGCATGCCGTCGGGAACGACGTCTTCCCGTTCGCGACCGTTGACGACGACGCTCAGGATCGAGCGTGCGCGCTTCTTCTTCCCGGGTGCCCGCGCGGCGCCCGGTCCTCCCGCCACCGGAGTGTCTTGCGCCAGGATCGATGACATCGGCCGCCTCCCTCGGGCCGGCGCCGACCGGCGCCGCCGCATGAATTGTTTACCAGGTAAACAGTTTGGTCGCCGGCGCCCGCCGCTCCCTTGATGTGAATCAACGGTTGGGGGCCGCAGGATCGGCGCACCGCGACGCGCGCTAGGCGCGGGCAGGCGGCGCGAAAGGCAGCATCAGAAGGGCAGGCGCAGCGTGGCGGCGGCGGCGAAGAGCACGAGCAGCGCCAATGCGATCCATCGGCTCGCGCGATCCTCCGCGGCGAAGACCAGCGGATCGTCGTGCATCCGGCCGCGCGCGGTCGCCAGCCACAGCCGGCCGAGCAGGATCAGCAGCCCGACGAGCATCAGCCACAGGACTTGCGGCGATGCGTAGCGCAGCGTGACCTCGGGCGTCTGCACGTACAGCGCGAGGACGACGAGCGCGGCGCACGAAGTCGAGATGCCGAGCGTCTGCAGCACCGGAAGGTCTCCCGCCTGGTAGCCGCGGCCCTCGGCGGTCTGCTCGTCCCGCTCGATCTGCGCGACGAGTTCGCCGCAGCGCTTGACGAGCGCAAGCGAGAAGAAGAGGAAGACCGAGAACGCCAGCAGCCAGAACGACACCTCGACGCCGATCGCCGCGCCGCCGGCGAGCACGCGCACCGTGTACAGGCCCGCGAGCATCGCGACGTCGAGCAGGGCGATCCGCTTGGCGAAGCCCGAATAGGTTCCGGTCATCGCGAGATAGACGAGCACCCACGCGACGAAGGCCGCACCCACCGATGCCGCCAGCGCGATCGACCCGACGAACAGCGCCGCCGCCACCGCGAATCCGCTGCGCACCGACGCCTCGCCGCTGGCGAACGGACGCTCGCGCTTGCGCGGATGGCGACGGTCGGCCGCGAGGTCGAGCAGGTCGTTCAGCAGATAGCCGCTGGAGGCGGCGAGGCTGAAGGCAACGAAGGCGAGGATCGCCTCGGCGACCGCGGACCACTCGCCGATGCGGAACGACGTCAACAGCGGGACCAGCACCAGCGTGTTCTTCGCCCACTGGTGCGGACGCATCGCGCGCAGCCAGGCGCGCAGCCGCGTCGGCCACGGCGCACGAAGATCGAACACCTCGCGCACGTCCGCCTGCCGGCGCGCCGCCTCGAGCACGCGCGCGGAGGCGCCGACGACGACCGCGCGGCGCGCGCGCGCGAAGATCGCGACGTCCTCCGGGCCGTTGCCGCAGTAGTCGAAGGGCGCATCGCCCGCGTGCGCGCGGATCGCGGCGAGCTTGGCCGGCCCCTTCAGGTTGCTTCGACCGTCGCTCGACAACACCGCATCGAAGAGCGCACCACCGCACTCGATGCGCGCCGCATCCGCGGCCTGCTCGGCGAGCGCCGAATCGGCCGCGGTCGCAAGCACCAGCCGGCGGCCGCCGGCGCGCTGCGCGCACAGCCAGCCGACGAAGCGCTCGTGGCGCGGCATCGACGCGACGTCGGGACGTCCGATCGCCGCCAGCCGGCGCTTGAGCGCGGCACGGCCCTGCAGCAGCTGCACGAGGGCGAGCAGCGCGGCGACGGGGTTCGCGCGCAGCGCGGCCGCGAACGACTCCCACAGCGTGTCGGTGCGCAGCAGGCAACCGTCGAGATCGACGTACAACGGAACGCTTCGGTCTTCGCCGGTCATCGCGACGCGATTATAGGCAGCGTCTCGCACTTGCCGCGGAAGTGCATTATCTTTCGCGCGATGCCCTCCGCCGAATACCGCAGCGCGTTCCGTCCCGGTCTGTTCGACGGCCAGGCGGTCCTGGTCACGGGAGGCGGCTCGGGCATCGGGCGCTGCACCGCGCACGAGCTGGCCGCGCTCGGCGCGTCGGTCGCCCTCGCGGGTCGCACCGCCGGGAAGCTCGAAGCCGTCGCGGCCGAACTCGACGGCAAGGGCGTGCGGGTCAGCTGCCACGCGCTCGACATCCGCGACGAGACCGCGGTGCAGCGCCTGGTCGGCGAGGTGCTCGAAGCGCACGGACGCCTCGACGCCGTCGTGAACAACGCGGGCGGCCAGTTCGCGGCCGCCGCCGAGGACCTCTCGCTCAACGGCTGGGAAGCCGTGGTGCGGACCAACCTGGGCGGCGGCTTCCTGGTCGCGCGCGAGGCCTACCGGCAGGCGATGCGCGCGCACGGCGGCGCCGTCGTCAACCTCGTCGCCGACATGTGGAACGGCATGCCCGGCATGGCGCATTCGGGCGCGGCACGCGCCGGCATGCTCAACCTCACCGAGTCGCTCGCCGCCGAATGGGCACGCAGCGGCGTGCGCGTCAATGCGGTCGCTCCCGGGTGGATCGCCTCCAGCGGGCTCGACCGCTATCCGCCGGAGGCGATCGCGCGGATGCGCCGACTGCGCCGCGTCGTGCCGCTGCAGCGCTTCGGCACCGAGGCCGAGGTTTCGGCGGCGATCGTCTTCCTCCTCTCGCCAGCCGCGGCCTTCATCACCGGCAGTTGCATCCGCGTCGACGGCGGCGTGCCGAACGCCCGCCACACCTGGCCCTCGCAGCCGATGGAGCACGACAGCGCCGCGACCCGGCCGTTCGACGCCTTCCCGCTCGCGAGCCGGCCTCGCGTGCTCGACGAACCCTGAGCGGGCGCCGAGGCCTGGGGACATGCGGCGTCTCGAAACGGGAATCGACCCCGCCGGCACCCAGTTCGCGTCCCGGCGCGCCGGCATGCTCGAGCGCATCGCCGAGCTGCGCGCACTCGAGCAGCGCACGCGCGAAGCGTCGGCACGCGCAGCACCGATGTTCGAACGGCGCGGGCAGCTGCTGCCGCGCGAACGTCTCGCGCGGCTGCTCGACCCCGGCAGCCCCTGGCTGGAGCTCTCCACGATCGCCGGCTATCGCCTCGACGATCCGGACGCGCAGCGCAGCATCCCCGGCGCCGGCGTCGTCTGCGGGATCGGCTTCGTCGCCTCCACGCGTTGCGTCGTCGTCGTCAACGACGCCGGCATCGACGCCGGCGCGATCCAGAGCATGGGCGGCGAGAAGATCCTGCGTGCGCAACAGATCGCCTTCGAGAACCGGCTGCCGCTCGTGCAGGCGATCGAATCGGCCGGCGCGAACCTGCTGCGCTATCGCGTCGAGGACTTCATCCACGGCGGGCGCCTGTTCCACAACCTGGCACGGCTCTCGGCGGAGGGCATTCCGGTGGTGGCGATCGTGCACGGCTCGTCGACGGCAGGCGGCGCCTACCTGCCGGGCCTGTCGGACCACGTGATCATGGTGCGCGGGCGCGCGAAGGCCTTCCTCGCCGGACCGCCGCTGCTGCAGGCAGCCACCGGGGAGATCGCCACCGACGAGGAACTCGGTGGCGCGGAGATGCACGCAAGCGTGTCGGGGCTGGCCGACCATCTCGCCGACGACGACGCCGATGCGATCCGCATCGCGCGCGAAGTCGTCGGCCGGCTCGGTTTCGCCGGGGACGCGGCTACCGGGAGTGCGCAGCCCGGTGCGGACGTGGGCCACGCGGGGAACGCGGCTGCATTCGACGAACCGCTGTACCCGCCCGAGCAGCTCGCCGGCGTCGTTCCGCTCGATTTCCGCGAGCCCTTCGACATGCGCGAGGTGGTCGCGCGCATCGTCGACGGATCGCGCTTCCTCGAACTCCAGCCCGACTTCGGCCCGCAGACGGTGTGCGGCCACGCGGAGCTGCACGGGCACCGCGTCGGCATCGTCACCAACAACGGGCCGATCGATCCGTCCGGCGCGAACAAGGCGACGCACTTCATCCAGGCGTGCTGCCAGAGCGGCACGACGCTGCTGTACCTGCAGAACACCACCGGCTACATCGTCGGGCGCACGAGCGAACAGGGCGGCATGATCAAGCACGGCTCGAAGATGATCCAGGCCGTCTCGAACGCGACCGTGCCGTCGATCACGCTGCATTGCGGCGCATCCTTCGGCGCCGGCAACTACGGAATGTGCGGGCGCTCCTTCGGCCCGCGCTTCGTGTTCTCGTGGCCGAACGCGCGCACCGCCGTGATGGGCGGCGAACAGGCCGCATTGACCATGCGCATCGTCACCGAGTCGGCCGCGCGCCGGCGCGGAGAGCCGGTCGACGAGGCGAAACTCGAAGCGCTCGGCCGGCGCATCGTGGAGCACTTCGAGGCGCAGGCGGGCGTCCTGCACACGAGCGCGCGCCTGCTCGACGACGGCATCGTCGACCCGCGCGACACGCGCAGGCTGCTCGCATTCCTGCTCGACACCTGCGCGCAGGCATCGGCGCGGACGCTGCGCGCGTCGAGCTTCGGCGTCGCGCGGCCCTGAACCCCTCCTCCGCACGAACGGACACGCGATGATCTACACCGAGGAACACGAACGCCTGAAAGACTCCGTGCGCCGCTTCGTCGAGGCGGAGATCAATCCACACGTCGACGAGTGGGAGCGCGCGGGCTCGTTCCCCGCCCGCGAGCTCTTCCGCAAGATGGGCAAGCTCGGCTTCCTCGGCGTCACAAAGCCGGTCGAGTACGGCGGCTCGGGTCTCGACTACTCGTACTCGGTGGCGGTGGCCGAGGCGCTCGGCCACGTGCACTGCGGCGGCGTGCCGATGGCGATCGGCGTGCAGACCGACATGGCGACGCCCGCGCTCGCCCGCTTCGGCAGCGACGAGCTCAAGCGCGAGTTCCTCGCACCGTCGATCGCCGGCGAGCGCGTCGCCTGCCTCGGCGTCTCGGAGACCGGTGCCGGTTCGGACGTCGCGTCGATCCGCACCGTCGCGCGCAAGGACGGCGACGACTATCTCATCCGCGGCGGCAAGATGTGGACGACCAGCGGCACGCAGGCCGACTGGATGTGCCTGCTGGCGAACACTTCCGACGGCGCCCCGCACCGGAACAAGACGCTGATCTGCCTGCCGATGGACACGCCCGGCGTCCAGGTCGCGCGCAAGCTGCAGAAGGCCGGCATGCGCTCGTCGGACACCGCGCAGATCTTCTTCGACGACGTTCGCGTGCCGCAGCGCTATCGCATCGGCGAGGAAGGAATGGGCTTCGCCTACCAGATGATGCAGTTCCAGGAGGAACGCCTCTGGGCAGCGGCGATCTCGCTTGCGGCGGGCGAGATCCTCGCCGAGACCGTCGACTACCTGCGCGAGCGCCACGCCTTCGGCCAGCCGCTGCTGGCCAACCAGTTCGTCCACTTCAAGCTCGCCGAGCTGAATGCCGAGCTCGAGTGCCTGCGCGCGCTGCTGTACCGCGCCGTCGAGCTGTACGTCGGCGGCGCAGACGTCACGCAGCTCGCCTCGATGGCCAAGCTCAAGGGAGGGCGGGTCTCCCGCGAGATCGCCGACTGGTGCGTGCAGTTCTGGGGCGGCATGGGCTACATCGAAGACACGCGGGTGAACCGCTACTGGCGCGATTCGCGGCTCGGCTCGATCGGCGGCGGCGCCGACGAGGTGATGCTCGGCATCATCGCCAAGACGATGGGCATCCTGCCCCGCGCATGAGGCGCGACGCGGGCTTCGCCGGCGCCTTCGACGCGCTGCTCGTCGCGAATCGCGGCGAGATCGCCTGCCGCATCCTGCGCAGCGCGCGTGCGCTCGGACTGCGCACGATCGCCGTGCACGCGCCCGGCGAGCGCGACGCGCCGCACGTGAAGGCCGCCGACGAAGCGGTCGAGCTGCGCGCCGACTCCGATCTCGCCGCATACCTGTCGATCGACGCGATCGTCGACGCCTGCCGACGCAGCGCGGCGGGTGCCGTGCATCCGGGCTACGGCTTCCTGTCCGAGAACGCGGCCTTCGCGCGCGCCTGCGAAGCCGCCGGCATCGTCTTCGTCGGTCCGCCGCCGCAAGCGATCGAGGCGCTCGGCGACAAGGCCCGCGCCAAGGCGCTCGCCGAACGCATCGGCGTGCCCTGCCTGCCCGGTTGCAGCGGCGACGGACGATCGACCGCCGAGCTGGCGGCCGAGGCCGAGCGCATCGGCACGCCGCTGATGATCAAGGCGGCCGCCGGCGGCGGCGGACGCGGCATGCGCCGGGTCGACTCGCTCGCGGGCTTCGCCGCGCTGTGCGAGGCCGCGGCCCAGGAGGCCGCGTCGGCCTTCGGCGACGCAGGCCTGCTGCTCGAGAAGCTCGCAGCCGGCGCGCGCCACGTCGAGATCCAGGTCCTCGCCGACCGGCTGGGGCACTGCGTGCATCTCGGCGAGCGCGACTGCTCGACACAGCGCCGCCACCAGAAGATCGTCGAGGAGGCGCCCGCGCCCGGTGTCCCCGCGCGGCTGCGCGCAGCGATGGGCGATGCGGCCGTGCGGCTGATGCGCGAGGCAGGATACGTCGGCGCCGGGACGGTCGAGTTCCTGCTCGGGCCCGAAGGCGAGTTCCATTTCCTCGAAGTGAACACGCGGCTGCAGGTCGAGCATCGCGTGACCGAGGCGATCACCGGAATCGACCTGGTGGAGATGCAGTTGCGCATCGCGCGCGGCGAGCCGCTGCCCTTCGCGCAGGACGAGCTGCGCTTCGACGGACACGCCATCGAGGCACGGCTGTGCGCCGAGGACGCCTTCGGCGGTTTCGTCCCGCAGAGCGGGCCGCTCGTCGCCTGGCGCGTCGAACCCGACGAAGGCGTTCTCGTCGATCACGCACTCGGCCCGGGCGCACGCGTCTCGCCGCACTTCGACTCGCTGCTCGCCCGCTTCGTCGCCCACGGGCGCGATCGCGAGCAGGCGCGCCAAAGGCTCGTCGCGGCGCTCGAACGCAGCTCGATCCTCGGCCTCGCCACCAACCGCGCGTTCCTGCTCGCGAGCCTGCGCGCCCCGCGCTTCGTGCGCGCCGCCGTCGATACCGACTGGCTCGCCGACGCCTCGGCCGCCTGGCAGGCGCCCTCGCCCGACGCGCAGTGGCGAGCCGTCGCGAGCGCGCTGCGCGTCGACGCGGCGGCCCGGCGACACGCTTCGCTGGCGAACTGGTCGTCGAACGGTACACGGCTCTCGCATGTGTCGCTCGCGCTGCTCGGCCCCGAGGCGACCGCCGATGCCGCCGGCACGCCGGCGCACGCGCGAACGCACTGGCAGGCGCAGGTCGAGGCCGTCGACGGCGGGCTCGTCGTGCGCGACGGAAGCCAGGAAACACGGCTGCGCATCGAGTCGACCGACGCGGTGCAGGTCGACGGACTGCGCCGGCCGATGCACGTCGCGTTCGTCGACCCGCACGAAGGGGCCTTCCGCATGTGGCTCGACTACGGCGGGGTCGCCGCGTGCGTGGTCGACGCCTCGTCGCTTCCGGCACGGCGCACGAGTGCCGATGCACGCACCGAGCTGCGCGCAGGCATGCACGGCCGCGTCGCGTCGCTCGCCGTATCCGAAGGCGAGCACGTGCGCACCGGACAGACGCTGCTGTCGATCGAGGCGATGAAGATGGAACACCGCATCGCCGCGCCGAGCGACGGTCGCGTCGCGGCGCTCGCCGTGTCGCCCGGCATGCAGGTCTCGCCTGCTACGCTTCTCGCGCGCATCGAACCGGATTCCGGAGTGCACCCATGAACGAAACCATGGCCGGCAGGAACGATCGGGCCGCCGCATCCGGGCCCGACGGCGAAGCACCCGTGCGCTACGAGGTCGAAGGCGCGGTCGCCACGATCACGATGAACCGCCCCGACGTGCTCAACGCGCTCGACTCCGCGGTCGCGCGCGCGCTGCTCGAGGCGGTCGAGCGCGCCGCGGCGGACGACACCGTTCGCGCCGTCATCGTCACCGGCGCCGGCCGCGGCTTTTCATCCGGCGCCGACCTCGCATCGGTCGATTCGACGGTCGCGCACGACCTCGGCCGAGTGCTGCGCGAGCACTACCACCCGCTGATCCTCGCGCTGCGCCGCATGCCCAAGCCGGTGATCTGCGCCGTCAACGGGCCGGCCGCCGGCGCAGGCATGAGCATCGCGCTCGCCGGCGACATCGTGCTCGCCGCACGATCGGCCAGCTTCGTGCAGGCCTTCGCGAAGATCGGCCTCGTGCCCGACGCCGGCAGCACCTGGATGCTGCCGCGGCTGGTCGGCGAAGGTCGCGCCCGCGCGCTCGCGCTGCTCGGCGAGCGCCTCGACGCCGAGGCTGCGCAGCGCGCAGGACTCGTCTGGGAGGTCCACGACGACGATGCGCTGCTGCCGGCCGCGCGCCGGCTCGCCGCGCAGCTCGCCGAGCGGCCCACGCGCGCGCTGGCGCTGATCAAGGAGGCCTTCGACGGCACGATGGAATGCGGGCTGGAGCAGCAGCTCGAACGCGAAGCCTCGCTGCAGACGCTCGCCGGGCGCACGGAAGACTTCCGGGAAGGCGTTGCCGCCTTCCTCGAGCGCCGCGCACCGCATTTCCGGGGCCGATGATGCCGCCGAGCGGCAGCGCCGCCCCCGCGCGTTCGGCCTCCGAGCAGCGGCGCCTGCGCGAGGCGCTGCGCGAGCTCTTCGAGGAACGGATCGTCTTCAACCGGCTGCTCGGCCTGCGCATCGAATCGCTCGATCCCGCGAATCCGCGCCTGTCCTTCTCGATGCGCCCCGACTTCGTCGGCCACTACCAGTCGGGCCGCCTGCACGGCGGCGTCATCTCCGCCGTGCTCGACGCCACCGGCGGCCTCGCGCTGATGTGCGCGATCGCCGAGAAGTTCGCCGCCGACGACACCGAGCAGGTGCTGCACCGGATCGCGCGAATGGGCACCATCGACCTGCGCGTCGACTATCTTCGGCAGGGAATCGGCCAGCGCTTCGAAGCGAGCGCGCGCACCACGCGCCTGGGCGGGCGCATCGGATCGGTGCAGTGCCAGCTCGAGAACGAGTCGGGGGCCTTGATCGCGACCGCTTCGGCCGCCTACGTGGTCAGCTGAGCACCGTCCGCTCGCATTCCTGCCTCGGGATTTCCCGATCCGCGCGAACGGGCGCTTTCCGTATTACCATCGTCGCGCGCTCGCCCGGCGCACAAGACATAGAACGAGGAGACAGGGTACTTGCAGGTATTGCAGTTGCTCGTCAGCGGCATTGCCCAGGGTTGCATCTACGGGTTGATCGCGCTCGGCTTCGTGCTGATCTACAAGGCCACCGAAACGGTGAGCTTCGTACAGGGCGAACTGATGATGCTCGGCGCGTTCCTCGGCCTGGCGCTGATGGCGGCCTTCGGCTTCCCGTTCTGGCTCGCTGTGCTCGCCGCCGTTGCCGCGATGGCGCTGTTCGGCATCGCGCTCGAGTTCGCCGTCATCCGCCCGATCCTCGGACAACCCGCGTTCTCGATCGTGATGCTGACGATCGGCATCGGCTACGTCGCGCGCGGCGCGATCACGATGATCCCCGGCTTCGGCACCGAGACGCACACGCTGGAGGTTCCCTATCGCAACGAGATCGTCGAGCTCGGCAGCCTCGTGCTCGCCGTCGAGCAGCTGGTCGTCATCCTTGCGACGGCGGTGCTGTGCGCACTGCTGTACGCGATGTTCCGTTTCAGCCGCATCGGCATCGCGATGCAGGCGGCCTCGCAGAACCAGCTCGCCGCCTACTACATGGGCATCCCCGTCAAGCGTTTGAACGGGCTCGTCTGGGGACTCGCCGCCGCCGTCGCCGCGATCGCAGGGCTGCTGCTCGCGCCGATCACCTTCGTGCACGCGAACATGGGGTTCATCGGGCTGAAGGCCTTCCCCGCGGCGGTCGTCGGCGGCTTCGGCAGCCTGCCCGGCGCGATCGTAGGCGGCGTGATCATCGGAGTCGTCGAATCGATGTCGGGTTTCTTCCTGCCCGAGGGTTTCAAGGACGTCGCCGCCTACGTCGTCGTCCTGCTGATGCTCGCGATCAAGCCGAACGGGCTGTTCGGCGAGAACCTCGCGAAGAAGGTGTAGCGCGATGCGCTTCGTCTTCAAGACCAGCTACGACCAGGACATCGATCTCGCGCGCCACGCGGGCGATCGCCTCTGGTACGGACTGCTGCTCGTCCTGCTCGTCCTCGCGCCGGCGTGGCTGCCCGAGTACTGGCTCGCGCAGCTGACCTTCATCCTGATCTACGGCATCGTCGGCGTCGGCCTGATGCTGCTCGCCGGCTACACGGGCCTCTTCTCGCTCGGTCACGCCGCCTTCCTCGGCGTCGGCGCGTACACCGAGACGGTGCTCGCGTCGATGGGATGGCCTTTTCCGCTGTCGCTCGCGGCCGCCGCGGCGCTCTCGGCGGCGGTCGGCGCGATCGTCGGCCTGCCCGCGCTGCGCGTGAAGGGCATCTACCTCGCGATCGCCACGCTCGCCTTCGGCTTCATCGTCGAGGAGATCCTCGCACGCTGGGAGAGCGTCACCGGCGGCAACGCCGGCAAGGTGGTGCCGACGATCGACGTCGTCGGCTGGAAGGCGGATACGGCCGCGTCGTTCTACTTCGTGTGCCTGGTGGTCGCGGTGGCCGCGACGCTCGCCGTGCTGAACCTGCTGCGCTCGTCGACCGGACGCGCGTTCGTCGCGATCCGCGACTCCGAGATCTCGGCGCAGAGCATGGGCATCCACCTCGCGCGCTACAAGACGCTGTCGTTCATGGTGTCGGCCGCGCTCGCCGGCGTGGGCGGCGCGCTCTACGCGCACCAGATCCGCTTCCTCTCGCCCGACCAGTTCGGCATCCTGCAGTCGATCGACCTGCTGCTGATGATCGTCATCGGCGGCCTCGGCTCGATTCACGGCGCCTTCCTCGGCGCGGCGTTCCTGATCACGATGCCGCAGCTGATCTCGATCGGAAAGGACTACCTCCCGTCCACGGTCGCCGACGCCACCGGCCTGCAGGCGCTCGTCTACGGGATCGTGCTGATCGCGTTCGTGCTGTTCGAACCGCTCGGGCTGTACGGGCGGTGGCTGAAGATGCGCACCTGGTTCGATCTCTTTCCGTTCTATCGGGCCGGCATGTTCCGCCGGCAGAAATCGTTCCAGAAGTCGGAACGACTGCGATGAGCGAGAGCCTGCTGTCCGCGCGCGACCTCACCGTTCGCTTCGGCGGCGTGCTCGCCGTCAACGGCGTGAGCTTCGACGTTCCCGAGGGCGGCGTATTCACGCTGATCGGTCCGAACGGGGCCGGCAAGACCACTGTGTTCAACGTGATCAGCCGCATCTACGCGCCGACCTCGGGCTCGATCGAGTTCGACGGCGCGCGCATCGATCGCGCGCCGGCGCACCGCATCGCCGATCTTGGCATCGCGCGCACCTTCCAGAACATCGAGCTGTTCGAGCACGCCACGGTCCTGCAGAACCTGCTGATCGGTCGTCACGTGCACCGGCGCACGGGTTTCTGGAGCGAGCTGGTCTTCACGCCCCGCGTGCGCCGCGCCGAGCGCGAGACGCGGCGCAAGGTCGAGGAAGTCATCGACTTCCTCGACCTGCAGCACTACCGCGACACCAGGGTCGCCGGGCTGCCGTACGGCGTGCGCAAGGTCGTCGAGCTGGCGCGCGCGCTGTGCATGGAGCCGCGCCTGCTGCTGCTCGACGAGCCGTCCTCCGGGCTGAACGTCGAGGAGACCGGCGACATGGCGTTCTGGATCGAGGACATCCGCGACGACCTCGGCATCACCGTACTGATGGTCGAGCACGACATGTCCCTCGTCTCGAAGGTTTCCGACCGCGTGCTCGCGATGAACCAGGGCGAGGTGGTCGCGCTCGGAACCCCCGAGCAGGTGCAGAACGACCCCGCGGTGATCGAGGCGTATCTCGGAACCGCGGACGACGCCACTTCGCTCAGGCGCGTCGCATGAAGGGCGCGCCGCCGATGACCGATCCGGTGCTGAAGCTGCAGAACGTGGAAAGCGCCTACGGCCCCATCAAGGCGATACGCGGCGTGAGCCTGCAGGTACCGGAGAGCCGCATCGTGACCGTGCTCGGCTCGAACGGCGCCGGCAAGACGACGATCCTGAAGACGATCTCCGGAATCCTCGACCCGCGCCGCGGCTCGGTGTCGTTCCGCGGCGAGGACATCACCGCGAAGGATCCTGCGTACATCGTCGCGCGCGGCCTCAGCCACGTACCCGAGGGCCGCGAAGTGTTCCCCCTGCTGTCGGTGCGCGACAACCTGATGATGGGCGCCTACACGCGCAGCGACCGCGACGCGATCGGACGCGACCTCGAAGCCGTCTTCCGCTATTTCCCCATCCTGCGCGAACGCGCCGACCAGCACGCGGGCCTGCTCTCGGGCGGCCAGCAGCAGATGCTCGCGATCTCGCGGGCGATCATGGCCGCGCCGCAGCTGGTCCTGCTCGACGAGCCGAGCCTCGGGCTTTCGCCGAAGCTCACCAAGGAGATCTTCGAGATCGTCGTGCGCATCAATCGCGAGCGCGGAACGACGATGCTCCTCGTCGAGCAGAATGCGAACATGGCGCTGAACGCGGCCGACTACGGCTACGTGCTCGAGAACGGGCGCATCGTGATGGAGGATCGCTGCGACGTGCTGCGCGAGAAGGAGGACATCCGCGAGTTCTATCTCGGCATCCGCGAGACCGGCGCGCGCGGCGAGCGGCGCTGGAAGAAGAAGAAGACCTGGCGGTGATGCGATGAGCGTCCTCTGGAACCTCGACCACCTGCGTCCCGACCCGCAAGCCGGCGTTCCCGGCGAGACGATCCCCGAACTGTTCCGCAACGCCGTCGCACTGCGCGGCGATCGCGTGTTCCTGCGCGAGAAGGAGCTCGGGCTGTGGCGCAGCTGGAGCTGGCGCGAGACCGAGCAGGCCGTGCGCGAGATCGCGATGGGGCTCGCATCGCTCGGATTCCAGCCGGGCGAATGCGCGTCGATCCTGTCGAACACGGTCGTCGAATGGGTCCTCGCCGACCTCGGCGTGCTGTGCGCCGGCGGCGTGGCCAACGGCATCTACCCCACCGACTCGCCGTCGCAGGTCCGCTACCTGTGCGCCGACTCGGGCACCGTCGTCGTCTTCGTCGAGAACGACGAACAGCTCGACAAGCTGCTCGCGGTGCGGGATGAGCTGCCGCAGTTGCGGCACATCGTCGTCTTCGACATGGACGGACTGCGGCGCTTCGAGGACCCGATGGTCACGAGCCTCGACGCACTGCGCGAAGCGGGCCGCCACCACGACGCACGGAACCCCGGGGAGTTCGAGCGCCGCTGTGCCTCGCGCGGACCCGACGACCTCGCGATCCTGATCTACACGTCGGGCACCACCGGCCAGCCGAAAGGCGCGATGCACAGCCACCGCGGGCTCGTCTACACGCTGCGCGGGCTGAACCTGCTCATCGTCCAGCGCGACGACGACGAGCGCATGGCCTTCCTTCCGCTGTGCCACGTCGCCGAGCGCATGGGCGGCGAATACCTCGCGATCTACTCGGGCGCGTGCCTGAATTTCGTCGAGAACCCCGACACCGTTCCGGAGAACGTGCGCGAGATCGCACCCACCGTCTTCCTCGCCGTACCGCGCGTCTGGGAGAAGTTCTATTCCGCCGTCTCGATCGGGGTGTCCGAGGCGGCGCGGCTGCAGCAGCTCGCCTATCGCTGGGCGATCGGCGTCGGCCAGCGGGTGGCGGACCGCGTGCTCGCCGGCGAGCCGGTGCCCTTCGCGCTGAAGGCCGCGTTCCGGGCGGCACGCTTCGTCGCGCTCGACAACGTGCGCAAGATGATCGGCATCCATCGCGCACGCTATCTGGTGACCGGGGCGGCCCCGATTTCTCCCGAGCTCGTTCGCTGGTACCTTGCACTCGGCGTGCCGATGCTCGAGGTCTGGGGGCAGACCGAATCCTGCGGCGCCTCGACCGGAATGCCGCCCACCGGCATCCGGCCCGGCTCGATCGGAACCGCCGCCCCGTACAACGAAGTGCGCGTCGATCCGGAGACGGGCGAACTGCTGATCCGCGGACCGAACGTGTTCATGGGATACCTGAACCAGCCCGAGAAGACGGCCGAAACGATCGACGCCGACGGCTGGCTGCGCACCGGCGACGTCGGCAGCGTCGACGCCGACGGATACTTTCGCATCACCGACCGGATGAAGGACATCATCATCACGGCGGGCGGCAAGAACATCACGCCGAGCGAGATCGAGAACGAGCTGAAGTTCTCGCCGTACATCACCGACGCGGTCGTGATCGGCGACCGCCGCGCCTACCTGACGGCGCTCGTGATGATCGACCAGGAGAACGTCGAGAAGTATGCACAGGACAACGACGTCCCCTTCTCGAACTACACGAGCCTGGCCCGCGCGCCCGAGGTGGTCGCGCTGATCCAGCGCGAGATCGACAAGGCGAACGCCCGGTTCGCACGCGTCGAGCAGATCAAGGCGTTCCGGCTGATCGAGACGCAACTCACCGCCGAAGACGAGGAGCTGACGCCGACGATGAAGCTGAAGCGAAAGCTGGTCGAGAGGAAGTACGCACCGATGATCGAGTCGATGTACAAGGGAGGATGAAGGGCTCGCGCCCCAGTCCGCATTCGTCGCAAAGGAGCCATAGATGAAACGTACTATCGTTGCACTGGCGATCGCCCTGGCACTGCCGACAGCGTTTGCGCAGGGCACGCAGGGCGTGAGCAAGGACGAGATCGTCGTCGGGACGATCCAGGACCTGTCCGGGCCCCTCGCCGGCTTCGGCAAGCAGGTGCGCAACGGCATGATGCTGCGCGTCGAGGAACTGAACGAGCAGGGAGGCGTCGACGGGCGCAAGCTGCGGCTGGTCGTCGAGGACTCCGGCTACGACCCGCGCAAGGCCGTGCTCGCCGCGCAGAAGCTCGTCAACCAGGACCGGATCTTCGCGATGATCGGCCACATCGGCACCGCGCAGAACATGGCCGCGATGCCGATCCAGTTCGAGAAGAACGTCCTGAACTTCTTCCCGATCACCGCCGCGCGCGAGATGTACGAGCCGTGGCACCGCCTGAAGTACGCGTTCGCCGCCACCTACTACGACCAGATCCGCCGCTTCGCGCCGAAGCTGGTGAAGGAGAAGGGCGCGAAGAAGGTCTGCGCGATCTACCAGGACGACGAGTTCGGGCTCGAGGTGTTGCGGGGCGCCGAAGCGGGCCTGAAGACGATCGGCATGGAGCTCGCCGAGAAGACGTCGTTCAAGCGCGGCGCCACCGACTTCTCGTCGCAGGTCGCCCGGATGAAGGCGGCCGACTGCGACTTCGTCGTGCTCGGCACGATCATCCGCGAGACGATCGGCACGATCGGACAGGCGCGCAAGACCGGATTCAACCCGACCTTCCTCGGCTCGAGCGCGGCGTACACCGATCTCATCCACAAGCTCGGCGGCAAGGCGATGGACGGGCTGTACGCGACGATGACGATGCAGCACCCGTACGTCGACGAGGCGTCGCAGCCGATCCGCTTCTGGGCCACCAAGTACCAGACGAAGTTCAACGAGGAGCCGACCGTGTTCTCGGTGTACGGCTACGCGGCCATCGACGCCTTCATCAAGGTCGTCGACCAGGCGGGCCCGAACCTGAGCACCGACGCCTTCATCAAGGCGGCGGACTCGATGACCTTCCCGCCGGACATCTTCGGCAGCGCCGAGTACAGCTTCGGACCGAAGAAGCGTCTCGGCAGCAACGCGTCGCGGCTGTCGCAGATCCAGAACAGCCGCTGGAAGGTGGTGTCGGACTACGTCACCGACGACTGATCGCGAACGCCCCGGCAGGTACGCGAAGGGCCGCCCTCGAGGCGGCCCTTCGCTTTCCCGGCTCGGTGCACGCGGCCGTCGGCCGCGCGCAGGTTCAACGCGTGCCGCCGAGCCCCATCGAACGCGTGATCACTTCCTTCATGATCTCGTTGGTGCCGCCGTAGATGCGCTGCACGCGCGCGTCGGCCCACGCCCGGGCGACCGGGTACTCCCACATGTAGCCGTAGCCACCGTGCAGCTGCACGCATTCGTCGAGCACCTTGCACTGCAGGTCGGAGCACCAGTACTTCGCCATGGACGCGGTCGCCGTATCGAGCTTGTCCTGCATCAGCAGCTCGATGCAGCGGTCGACGAAGACCCGCGCCACCTGTACCTCGGTCTGCAGCTCGGCCAGCTTGAAGCGCGTGTTCTGGAACGACGCGACGGTGGTGCCGAACACCTTGCGGTCCTGCACGTAGGCGAGCGTCCAGTCGATCGCCGCCTGGGCGTTCTCGACCGCGCTGATCGCGATCTGCAGACGCTCCCAGGGCAGCTCCTGCATCAGGTAGACGAAGCCCTGGTTCTCGGCGCCGAGCAGGTTGCCGACCGGCACCTCGACATCGTCGAAGAAGAGCTCAGCGGTGTCCTGCGCCTTCATGCCGACCTTCTTCAGTCGCTTGCCCTTCTCGAATCCCTTCATCCCGCGCTCGACGAGCAGCAGGCTCGTCCCCTTGGCCCCGGCGTCGGGCCGCGTCTTCGCGACGACGATGACGAGGTCGGCGTGCCAGCCGTTCGTGATGAACGTCTTCGATCCGTTCAGCACGTAGACGTCGCCCTTGCGGATCGCCGTCGTGCGGATTCCCTGCAGGTCGGAGCCGGCAGCCGGTTCGCTCATCGCGATGGCGCCGATCGACTCGCCGCTGGCCATCTTCGGCAGGTAGCTGCGCTTCTGCTCCTCCGAGCCATAGTGCAGGATGTACGGCGCGACGATCTCCGAGTGCAGCCCGAAGCCCAGCCCGGTGGCGTTCGCCCGCGCCACCTCCTCCATGACGATGATCGAATAGAGCTTGTCGGCGCCCGCGCCGCCGTATTCCTCGGGCATCGTCGCGCACAGCAGGCCCTGCTCGCCGGCCTGGCGCCAGACCTCGCGGTCGACGTAGCCCTGGTCCTCCCATTGCTCGTGGCGGGGAACGACCTCGTTGTCCATGAACCGGCGGACCGAATCGCGGAACATCCGGTGCTCGTCGGAAAACAGCGTGCGCTCGATCATGGCGACTCCGTCGCGTCGGGAAGCAGACGCAAGCATAATGGAGGCGCATCCATCGGAGTGACCCCATGCCGGAAGCCTTCGTCTACGACGCCATTCGCACGCCGCGCGGCCGCGGCAAGGCGTCGGGCTCGCTCTACGAAGTGAAGCCGATCCGCTTGCTCACCACGCTGATGCAGGAACTGCAACGGCGCCACGATCTCGACACTTCGCAGGTCGAGGACGTCGTCGTCGGCTGCGTCACGCCGATCGGCGACCAGGGCGCGGTCATCCCGAAGACGGCCGCGCTCGCGGCCGGATGGGACCTGAAAGTCTCCGGCGTGCAGATCAACCGCTTCTGCGCTTCCGGACTGGAGGCGGTGAACCTCGCCGCGCAGAAGGTGCGCTCCGGATGGGAAGATCTCGTCGTCGCCGGCGGCGTCGAGTCGATGTCGCGCGTGCCGATGGGCTCGGACGGCGGCGCCTGGGCACTCGACCCCGAAACCAACCTGTCGACGCAGTTCGTTCCACAGGGGATCGGCGCCGACCTCATCGCCACGCTGGACGGGTTCTCCCGGGAGATGCTCGACGAATTCGGCGTCGAGTCGCACCGCAAGGCCGCCGATGCGCAGCGCCAAGGCCGCTTCGGCCGTTCGCTGGTGCCGGTGCACGACGAGATCGGACTCGCCATCCTCGATCGCGACGAGACGGTGCGCCCCGACACCTCGCTCGAAGCGCTCGCACAACTGAAGCCGTCCTTCGAGAAGATCGGTGCGATGGGATACGACGCGGTGGCGCTGCGCAAGTACCCGCAGGTCGCGCGGATCGAGCACGTGCACCATGCCGGCAACTCGTCGGGCATCGTCGACGGGGCGGCGCTCGTTCTCATCGGAAACGAGGAAGCGGGCAAGCGGCTCGGGCTCGAGCCGCGCGCCCGCATCGTCTCGGCCGCCCTCACCGGAACCGACCCCACGATCATGCTCACCGGCCCGATGCCCGCCACCCGCAAGGCGTTGGCCAAGGCAGGCCTCGGCGTCGACGACATCGACCTCTTCGAGGTCAACGAGGCTTTCGCGGCGGTCGTGATGCGATTCGTGCGCGAAATGAACGTTCCCGAAGAGAAGGTCAACGTCAACGGGGGGGCGATCGCGATGGGCCACCCGCTCGGCGCGACCGGCGCGATGCTGCTCGGCACGCTCGTCGACGAACTCGAGCGCCGCAACCTCGAGCGCGGCGTCGTCACCTTGTGCGTGGGCGGCGGGATGGGCATCGCCACCGTCGTCGAACGCGTCTAGCCCGGACTCACACCGCGATCGCATCCGCGGCGGGGCCCGCCGGCCCGACGGCGGCCGCACGCGCGCCGGCCTTCTCCAGCAGATCGCGCAGCCTCGCGACATCCGGCGGCTTCGCCATGACATCGACATCGTCCGGTGCATCGCAGCGAAGCGCTTCCACGCGAAACTCGCCCGAGAGCACGATCGCGGGCGTTCGCCATCCCTCGAGCCGGCGCAGTTCCTCGATCAAGCGCAGCCCGTCCCAGCCGCCCGGAAGGCGGAAATCGGAGACGATCGCATCGAAGGAGCGCTGCAGGGCGGAGACGAGGGCGATCGCGTCTTCTCCGCTCTGGGCGCACAGCACCTCGAAGCCCCAGCGCTCGAAAGTACGGCACAAGGCGTCGCACATCGCCTCGTCGTCCTCGACGACGAGCACGCAGGTGCCGTCGACCCGCACCTCGCCCCCCGCCCGAACGGGAACGGCAACGCTGCCTCGGTCGGCAGCAAGCGCAGCGCTGTCGCAGTCGGACACATGATGCGGCATCGTGCGCAAGCCCGCCTCGCCCGGCAGCGGATAGGCGAAGCCTCCGGCAGCGCGCCGCGTCGCCCATGCGGCCGCATCGCGATCGGCAGGACGCCGCGTGCCCGGCAGATGCAAGGTGAAGGCCGCGCCAGCGCCAATGGTCGACGACAGCCGGATCGAGTGGCCGGGCAAGCGCGACACGGTTTCGCGGACGATCGAGAGACCCAGGCCATGCCCCTGCTTCGGGCTGCGCGACGGGTTGGCCACCTGGAAGTACTCGTCGAAGACGCGTCGCTGGTTCGCCTCGTCGATGCCGATCCCATTGTCGCGAACGACCACTTCGAGGCCGCTTCGCAGCGTCCGGACGCGCACCAGGACCCAGGCGTCGGCCGTACACGCCGTGAACTTCAGCGCGTTGCCGACCAGGTTCACGAAGACGTCCCACAGTCTGCTTTCGTTGCTGACGACGCTGTACTCGCCCGGAGCGGGAACCCGCACGACCAGGCGAACGCCGGCCCGCGACGCGAGCCCCGAATAGACGCGCTCGATCCGCTGGAGCACCCCGCGCAGGTCGATCGTGTCGACGGGCAACGGCGTTCCCCGCTCGCGCAGGCCGAGCTCCGACAGGCGATCGAGATCACCGCTGATGGCGCCGATGCACGCCTCCAGGCGATCGACCGTTTGCCGCGCACCCGCGTTCAAGCCGCTCTCCTGCTCCTTGAGGTGTTGCGCGTACAAGGTGAGGCTGGCGAGCGGCTGCCGCAGGTCGTGGCTCACGGCAGCGAGAACGCGGGTCTTGGCGGCATCGGCCTCGAACGCTTCCCGCGCCATGGCGTCCGACCTGGCTCTCGCGTCGGCGAGTTGGCGAGCACTCCAGAAGAGGGCTCGTTCTCGGCGTTCGATTTCGACAGATAGAATCCAACCAACAAAGTTAGCGACGATCAAGTACACGCCAAGGGCCAATACGTGATCATCGCCCTGCACATGCACGCTCACCAGGGTCAGGAGCGAAGCTGGAATACACGCTGAAGCGACTAGGGTCACAGGAAGCCGAGTGAAGCCGTAGCAAAGCCAACAGGCCAACGTCGTACCAACGACAAAACGATTGACTGCAAGTTGACCGGAGTCGAGTGGCACCAAGCCCAGTGATGCAACGACTAAGCAGCCGATCGCCATTGGCACACCGACGCTTTGCCGGAAGGAGCCAATCGCCCTCTCGGGCCGAAAGTGAAGGTTGGCGGCAGCTAGGAGCAAGAACGCAGCAAGCGCTAGGCGTGCAACCTGTCGCGCGGTCGAAGCTTGGGCATCGATAGGGAACGTCACCAGCAGAACCCAAAACGCGAGCAACATCCCGGCAGCGACCGTAAAGGCGATCTTTGCCAACCGCATCCCCGAGCGTCGGTACACGGCCAGGAACGCCGCTTCGAGCGACGAGTCCTCGAAATGTCGAGGTGGCCGCAATGCTTGGATCACCCCGGTCCTCGGCTGTTGCATCTACAGGCGCTCCGATCTGCAGCAAGTCGTTTCAAAGAGACAAGTAGGCGAACCCCTAAAAGAATCCTGCCAAAGAAACCTTGTTGCGGGGAAGGATCGTGGCTAACCTACCTAAGCCGTAGGTAGTACGTGCGGAAGAAAGAGGCGTCGGCGATAGACGCCCGGGGACATGGGAGTCATATGCTCGAGTCGAGGGAAGAACGCGCGAAGCTCTTGGTCGCGCAAGCGGCGTTCGAGGACATCACGGACGCCCCGACAGATGGCCAACCGTTCTACGTTCAGCCTGGCGAAGGACTACCGATCCGCGTTCGAGTTGTTCGCACTGAGAATCAACTGCAGAAGGCAATCAAGGTGCGGGCCGACGCCTACGGGCGGCACACCCCGGCTTTCGCGGATTCCCTTCGCTCAATAGAGGACGATGACAAGTCACCCAGCTCGCTAGTGTTGCTGTGCGAATCCAAGGTGACTGGCGACGCCGTTGGCACTCTACGTATCCATACGAACTTCGACAGCCCGACATACCTGGAAAGAGCGCTTGTTTTGCCCGACTTTCTTAGGTCCGCGGGCATCGCTTACGTGACGCGACTGGCAGTAGCTAGCGGCGCAAACGGCAGCTTCGTCAAAGTGGCGATGTTTAAGGCGCTGTACCGTTACTGCTTCGCAACTCAGATTTCGTGGATACTTGCCGTAGCACGCGATCCGGTGGACAGAGATCTGAACCGTTTGGGGTTTCAGGACATCCTCCCCGCGGGCGAGAAGTTGCGCCGACCAGAAGACTTTGGGGAGGTCGACGTCCGACCGCTGTACTTCAGTGTTCTCGATGCAGAGCACGAGTGGCGCCGAACCGGCCACCCGCTCTATGACTTCATGGTTCGCAAGACCCATCCCGACATCGAAATCTTCTCTTCCGTCAGCAGCGCCTGGGCCACACCCCGCCGGGCGAGAAGAGGCCGGCGCCACACCGATTTCACCCTCGCCGGAACCCAGATCATGGCGGTTTGAAGAATCAACATCAGCTAGGCGTCGTCGCATTCTTGCAACACCACCCGCCTGCCCGAGCTAGCCGTCCGTCTGCGTGAAGACCGGCGTTCCAGTACATTGCGTACTTTCTGAGAAACGACTCTCGGTCTTATCTGAGGCCCGTAGAGCCTATGGCCTCAACAATGAGAAGCACGATGCCGACTCTGACGCCGCTTCTTCGCCGGGCAGAGCAGGCACTTTCTCGCTTCAACCTCTTTATCGCTCTCTTGGTGATCGTTATTGCGGCGATCGCCGTCGCGTACGTCGTCACGAACACCGAGAAGCGCTCGAACCTCCCAGACGAGATCGGCGCTGTTCTTCCTGATCCGAAGAACGAGTGGGAGCTTCTCGACGCAATCGCCAACTTCCGCGAAGGTCGTTCAATTCCTCTCCAGAAGGGAGGAAGTCTTCCTTTCCGCACGGTCTGGATCCACGTTGACCTAGCGGGACAGGCGATCTCCGAAAACCAGGTTCTCGCGCTGGAATCGATTCGAGCGCGGCAGGCGCGCTTTTGGTCCGTCACGAGAACGGAAGCCACAGGTAGGGCGTCAACAGAAGAACTCCAATGGGCGGAGACTCGCAGCGGACTATTGATCTCTCTTCCTCAGAATAACAATAACGGCTTGGAGATCTTCGGACGGATCCAACCGGATGCAATAAACCGGATTCAGCTGTCGCTTGGCTCGAGAAGCGAAATCCTCGCACAGAACTTTCAGTTCGAACGAACGGGCGGTCTGTTAATCGGTGCGTTGCTGATGGTCGCCTTCTTCAGTCTGGTAGTGGCGATCTTCAATCGTGATCGAGTTTTCTTCTTGTATGCGGCGTGGCTTCTCACCACCCTGCGCATCGCCGCCTATAACGGCGATTGGGATTTCCATTGGCTATCGATCCAGGTAGGCGGCGAACCCCTGCAGTTGTTCCTGCGACTTAGCTATATCGCGCATAGTTTGATTTCACTGGCGTTGTTTCAAGCCTTATTCGATAAAGAACTGAGGGCACATCGCCTTCACCATCCAATAGTCTTCCTGCAGCACCTGACGGTGGCAATGTGCATTCCCGCATTGCTGCTGGGTCCCACGGACTCACTCAAGAGTCTGTGGGTCCTGAGTGCATTCACAATTGTTACTGTTTTTTATATTTTGACTCGACTCGCGATAAAAGCTCCCTCGCGAGAGCTCGTCTGGTACATCGGTTCCTGGACCGTCACACTATTGGGTTCGATTGCTCAGATCGCATTTTCATTTGGCTTCAGCCGAGAGATTCTTGACATTGCAAACAGCCAAACGACCGCAATCGGATCTGCATTGATGCTGGGCGTGACGCTCGCCCAGAAGATGAACACTGAACGGCGGGCGCGAATCGCCGCCCAGAACAGCGCCATCACCGCCCTGCAGCGCTTTCGCCAGA
>JBIQJM010000182.1:0-3911 GCA_044507525.1 Burkholderiales bacterium | reverse complement strand
CCACCGAGGCGATGGTCGCCGAGGCGCCGGAAGACAAGCCGGCCGGCGGCATGCCGGGCATGGGCGGCATGGGTGGCATGGGCGGCATGGGCGGGATGGACATGTAAGTCCCGCGGCGCGGCCGGCAACGGCCGCGCGTGCGCTTCGTTCGCTCGAGAAGGGGCGGTCGGGTCATCCGGCCGCCCCTTCTTTTTTTTTGCGCCCGGAGCCGGTCGCGGGGGCCTGCCCGCAACGAGCTGCCTATAGAATCCTCCGCTTCACTCTGACCGATGCGCAACGCGACGGCGGACCTCATCGCGCGGGCAATGCGGCGACCGTCGCCGGGAACCAGGAATGGAACGACCGGGCAACGAGCTCTCCGCCGCGGAAGCGGCGCTGCGCGATGCGGCACTCGAATACCATCGCGCCCCCACGCGCGGCAAGATCGCGGTGCTGCCGACGAAGGCGCTGGCGAACCAGCGCGATCTCTCGCTCGCCTACTCCCCCGGAGTGGCGTACGCATGTCTCGCGATCGAGGAAGATCCGTCGCTCGCCGCCGAATACACGTCGCGCGCGAACCTGGTGGGCGTCGTCACCAACGGCACCGCCGTACTCGGGCTGGGCGATATCGGACCGCTCGCCGGCAAGCCGGTGATGGAGGGCAAGGGCTGCCTGTTCCGCAAGTTCGCCGGAATCGACGTGTTCGACATCGAACTCGCCGAGCGCGATCCCGACCGCCTCGTCGAGATCATCGCCGCGCTCGAGCCGACGCTGGGCGGCGTGAACCTCGAGGACATCAAGGCGCCCGAGTGCTTCGAGATCGAGCGCAAGCTGCGCGACCGGATGGGCATCCCGGTCTTCCACGACGACCAGCACGGCACCGCGATCATTTCCTCGGCCGCGCTGTTGAACGCGCTCGAGCTGGTCGGCAAGCGCATTGCCGACGTGAAGCTGGTCGTCTCGGGTGCCGGCGCCGCCGCGCTCGCGTGCCTGGACATGATGCTGCAGCTCGGCATCGCTCGCGACAACGTGCTGGTCGTCGACTCGAAAGGCGTGCTGCATGCGGGCCGACGGGATTCGGTCGACGTCTCGAAGCGACCCTGGTGCCGCGAGACCGGCGCACGCACGCTCGCCGACGCGATGCACGCAGCCGACGTGCTGCTCGGCTGCTCCTCGCCCGGGGTCGTTTCGCCGGCGATGGTCGACACGATGGCGCGGCGCCCGATCATCCTCGCGCTGGCCAACCCCGAACCGGAGATCCGTCCCGAGCTCGCACGCGCGGTCCGTCCCGACTGCATCGTCGCGACCGGGCGCTCCGACTACCCGAACCAGGTCAACAACGTCCTGTGTTTCCCGTACATCTTCCGCGGCGCCCTCGATTGCGGCGCGACGCGGATCACCGAGGAGATGAAGCTCGCCTGCGTGCACGAGATCGCGGCGCTGGCCAAGACCGAGATCAGCGACGAGGTCGCCTCGGCCTATCCGGGACAGGAACTCGTGTTCGGCGCCGAATACCTGATCCCGAAGCCCTTCGACTCGCGGCTGATCCTGCGGATCGCACCGGCGGTCGCGCGCGCCGCCGCGCACTCCGGCGTCGCCACGCGGCCGATCGCCGACCTCGACGCGTACCGCGCATCGCTCACCCGCTTCGTCACGCACACCGGGATGTTCATGCGCCCGGTGTTCTCGGCGGCGAAGGCCGCACCGAAGCAGGTCGTCTATTCCGACGGCGAGGACGAGCGGGTGCTGCGCGCGGTGCAGTCGGTGGTCGACGAGTCGCTCGCGCGGCCGCTGCTGATCGGACGCCCCGCCATCATCTCGCAGCGCATCGAGCGCGCCGGCCTGCGGCTGCAGCGCGGGCGCGACTACGAGATCGTCGACCCCGAGGACGATCCGCGCTACCGGCAGTACTGGGAGGCGTATCACCGGCTCGCCGCGCGCGACGGCGTCACGCCCGACATGGCCAAGGCGACGCTGCGGCGTTCCAACACGGCGATCGCCGCGTTGATGGTGCGCAGGGGAGACGCCGACGCGATGCTGTGCGGCCTGGTCGGCCGCTACGAAGCGCACCTCGAGCAGGTCGAGCGGATCATCGGCCGGCGCGACGACGCGCCGTGCCTCGCGGCGCTGAACGCGCTGATGCTCGACCAGCGCACGCTGTTCATCGCCGATACCTTCGTCAACGAGGATCCGAGCGCCGAACAGCTTGCGGGAATCGCCGTGATGGCCGCGGCGGCGGTGCGCCGCTTCGGCCTGCCCCCGAAAGTCGCGTTCGTGTCGCACTCGATGTTCGGCTCGAGCCGGCGGCCGTCGGCACTGAAGATGCGCGCCGCGCGCGACCTCTTCCGCCGGCTCGCGCCCGACATCGAGGCCGACGGCGAGATGCCCGGCGACGCCGCGCTGTCGGAGGAGATCCGGGCGCACTTCCTGATGGAATCGACCCTGAGCGGATCGGCCAACCTGCTGATCCTGCCGAACCTCGATTCGGCGAACATCCTGTTCAACGTGTTGAAGGTCACCGGGGGGCACGGCGTCACCGTCGGGCCGATCCTGCTCGGCGCGGCGCGCCCGGTGCACATTCTCACGCCGACCTCGACGATGCGCCGCGTGCTGAACATGACGGCGCTGGCCGTCGCCGACGTCGCCGCCGAACGGCAGCATCCCGCGCAGTCGCCTGCGGCCGGCACCGCATCGCCGTAGCGCTGCGATGCGCGAGAACGAGGCCCGCGGGCAGCGGGCCCCTTCGTCGTCAGCGCTGCGCGACCGGCGCCTCGCCCACGTAGATCTCCACCCGCCGGTTCATCGCCCGCCCCTGCGTCGTCGCGTTGTCGGCGATCGGCTCGCGCGAGCCTCGACCGTCGATCGCGATGCGCGCCGGATCGACGCCGCGGGCAGCGAGGTACTGCCGCGTGCTCGCCGCGCGATTCACCGACAGCGGGTCGTTGATCGCATCGTTCCCGGTGCTGTCGGTGTGGCCGATGATGCGCACCGTGGTGCCGGGATTCGCGTTCAGCGTCTGCGCGAAGCGATCGAGAACGGGCGAGAGGCTCGGGTTGATCTGCGCGCTGTTCGTGGCGAAGGAGATGTCGCTCGGCACGTTGAGCTTGAGCTGGTTGTCGGCGGTCTGCGTGACCTCGACGCCCGTGCCCGCCGTCGCCTGCTCCATCGCCTGCTTCTGCTGCTCCATCCGCTGCGACCAGACGTAGGTGCCGATGCCGCCTGCGGCGGCTCCCAGCACCGCCATGTTGCGCGTGGCCGTGCCGCTGCCACCGATCGCGCTGCCGAGCGCTGCGCCCGCCAGCGCGCCGGCGCCGGTACCGACAGCGGTTCGTCGCTGCGTGTCGCTCATGTTCTGGCAGCCGGCGAGCGCCAGCGAAGCAGCCAGGACGACGATCGTCTTCTTCATGCGATTCACCTCTCGTGTGCGGAAACTTGATCCAGATCGTAGCCGACCTCGGCCCGGAAGTACGGAATGGGAACCTGCCCGTACAATCGCGGCGGAGGTCCCGCATGCAAACGATTCACCTGCCCGGCCTGCCGCCGGTCACCGACGATCCGGCCGTCCTCGAGCCCTATCTCGCGCCTACCGAGTTCTTCGACTACACGCACCCGCGCGTCGAGTCCTTCGTCTGCTCGGTGATCGGATCGGCGGCCGATCCGCGCGAGCGCGCCGTGCGCCTGTTCTACGCCGTTCGCGACAAGATCCGCTACGACCCGTATCGCATCAGCTACGAATCCGTCGCGTACCGCGCGAGCCACATCGTCGCCAACGCCTACGGCTGGTGCGTACCCAAGGCGGGCCTGCTCGCCGCCTGTGCGCGCTCGGTCGGGATCCCCGCGGCGGTCGGTCTCGCCGACGTGGTGAACCACCTGAACACCGAGAAGCTGCGCGCACGCATGGGCGGCGTCGACATCTTCTACGACCACGGCTA
>JBIQJM010000001.1:0-113677 GCA_044507525.1 Burkholderiales bacterium | reverse complement strand
TGATGGCGCACAGCTATGCGCACCTGTTCGCGCTGCCGGTGACGGCGCTGCGCTATTTCACGGTCTACGGGCCGTGGGGCCGGCCCGACATGGCGATCTGGAAGTTCACCGAGGCGCTGCTGCGCGGGGAACCGATCGACGTCTACGCGGGAGGCAGGCTCTCGCGCGACTTCACCTACGTGGACGATGCGGTCGAGGCGACGCTGCGGCTGCTCGACTCGCCCCGCGCACCGGTCGGCTCCACCGACCCCGACGACTGGAACGCGATCGTTCCGGACACCAGCTGGGCGCCCTTCGAAGTCGTCAACCTGGGGCGCAGCGATCCGGTGAGCGTCAACGAGCTGATCGCGCTGCTCGAACGCATCACCGGGCGCACTGCGCGGCGCAACGAGGTCGGCATGCAGCCGGGCGACGTCGAACGCACGTACTCCGACACGACGAAGCTGTTGCGGATCACCGGCTTCGTGCCGCGCACGCCGCTCCAAACGGGGCTGCGCGCCTTCGTCGACTGGTTCCGCAACTACCACCGCATGCATTGAACCAATGAGACTCGCCGTCTTCGGAGCCGGCTACGTCGGCCTGGTCACCGCCGCGTGTTTCGCCGAGATGGGCAACCACCTCGCCTGCGTCGACGTCGACGCAGGTCGCGTCGAGCGCCTGCGTCGCGGCGAAGTGCCGATCCACGAGCCCGGCCTCGCCGAAATGATCGTGCGCGGTGCCGAGCGTGGCCGCATCCGCTTCACCACCGACGCGCGCGATGCGATCGCCGACGCCGAGGCGATCTTCATCGCCGTCGGCACTCCGCCGAACGAGGACGGCGCGGCCGATCTCTCGCACGTGCTCGCCGTCGCGCGCACGATCGGATCGCTGATCGATTCGCCGGTCGTCGTCGTCGACAAGAGCACGGTTCCCGTCGGCACCGCCGACCGCGTGCGCGAGACGATCGACGCCGAGCTCGCGCGGCGCGGCCTGCAGGTCGACTTCGCGGTGGTCTCGAACCCGGAGTTCCTGAAGGAAGGGGCGGCGATCGGCGACTTCATGCGGCCCGACCGCATCGTCATCGGCAGCAGCGATGCACGCGCGATCGAGGTCATGCGCAACCTGTACGCGCCGTTCTCGCGCAACCACGAGAAGCTCGTCGTCATGAGCGAACGCTCGGCCGAGCTCACCAAGTACGCCGCGAACACGATGCTTGCCGTCCGCATCTCGTTCATGAACGAGCTGGCGGCGCTCGCCGAACGGCTCGGTGCCGACATCGAGGACGTGCGCCGCGGCATCGGCAGCGACAGTCGCATCGGCGCCAGCTTCCTGTACCCGGGCGCGGGCTTCGGCGGCTCGTGCTTTCCGAAGGACCTGCGTGCGCTGCTGCGCACGAGCGGCGAGCACGATGCGGCGCTGACGATCGTGCAGGCGGCCTTCGACGTGAACGAGCGGCAGAAGCAGGTCCTCTTCGCCAAGGCGCTGAAGATCTTCGACGGGGAAGTGAAGGGGCTGCACGCGGCCGTCTGGGGGCTCGCCTTCAAGCCCGACACCGACGACATCCGCGAAGCGCCGAGCCGTGTGCTGATCGATCGGCTGCTCGACGGCGGTGCGACGGTGACCGGCTACGACCCGGAGGCGGCGGAGAACATGCGCGCTGCGCTCGCCCACCGCTCGGGCTTCGAGACGGTCGACGACCCGTACCGGGCCGTGGAAGGGGCCGACGTCCTGTTCGTCGTCACCGAATGGCGCGAGTTCCGCAGCCCGGACTTCCAGCGGCTGCGCGAGCGGATGCGCCAGCCGGTGCTGATCGACGGGCGCAATCTGTACGACGCGGGCATGGTGAGGGCGGCGGGTTTGCGCTACGAATCGATCGGGCGGCCGTAGCGGCGACCCACGGGCCGTTCGCAGCGGCGTAGCGCATGTCCCGTCAGGCGAGGACTTCGCTGTCGTGCTTCGCCGGCGCGTCTCGACGGGCGGGTGAAGCGCGATGCCCGGCCATGCCGTCCAACGGGTGGATCCTCGAGCGCGAATTCGCGATCGCCTCCGCCGCAAGCGCCACGAGCAGGCCCGCCAGCGATCCGACCGCCAGCGCCAGCGCGAGAATCAGCGCCTTGCGCGGCTTCACCGGATCGACCGGCGTGACGATCTCCGCGTCGAGCCGATACACGTCGAAGCTGCCGACGTCGTCCTCGAGCACTGCCTCCCACAGCCGCAGTCTCGACTCCGTATCTCGAAGTCCGGCGATGAACGCGTCGTCGTCCTGCCGGTTCTCCAGCACGTCGAGCTCCGCCGACAGCGATTTCGCCCCCCGCGCATAGAGCGAGCTGCCGTCCATGAACGGACTCACCTGGTCGGAGCTCGGGGGGCGGGCGGTGGTCACCTGCGGGTCGCTCATCCCGACGGCCTTGGCGACGACCAGCGCTTCCTTCAGCTGCTGCGCCCGATCGAGACGCTTGCGTTGCGCCGTGAGACGAAGCTCCTCCAGGTCGCGCTGCGCATTGCGGATCCCCACGGCGAGCCCGGCTCGGGCATCGTCGATCAGCTTCTTCTTGGCATCGACGGCCGCCCGTTCGAGGAACCGGGTCGTCCATTGCACCGCCTTGTCGGGCTCGTCGGCTGCGATCGTCACCGAATACAGCGGGCGCGGGCCGCCTTGTCGTTCGTTGGGCGCCTTGACGACGATCAGCTTGCGCGCCGCCTCCTGCAGGCGCGCTTCGGGGGTCTGTCGCTGCTCTTCGTCCAGCGACGGAAGATAGAGATCGTGGAAGAAGTGCTGGAACGCATGCCCGGACAGCAGCTCGCGCATGAAGTAGCCGAACACCTGCTCGCTGTTGAAGGAACCCAGGCCGGCTGCCGAGGTGCGACCGAGATTCAGCAGGGCGACTTCGTTCTCGTACGGCCGATCGACGCGAACCTCGACTTCATAGCGCGGCGTCACGAAAGCGATCGCGGCCGCGCCGAGGAGCAGGCAGGCAACGATCGTCGCGGCGATCAGGCGGCGGCGTCGAACGCAGACGCGGAACAGGTCGGCGAGGCTGATCTCGTCCTGCTGCGGGACGCCGGGTATGGATTCCATTCGCATGGCGGAGGTTCGAAAGCGCGGTCGTGGTTCTTCTCGGCGCGCGCATTGTCCACACTTACAGTGTGGTTGGGAACCGTCGTTTCACGCAAAACAACAGAACCGGGGTCATTCCTCCGCGCAGGCGACGCTGCGCACGCATCGGTCGCGCAGTCGGACCGCCGTCAACGCGCGGCCCCAGACGCAGCCGGTGTCGATCGACAGCAGGTCCGGACGATCGAGCCAGCCGAGCGCCGCCCAGTGCCCGAAGACGATCGGCGTGCCGGCGCTCGCACGATCGGGGACGTCGAACCACGGCAGGTGCCCGGCGGGCGCCGAATCGATGCCTTCCTTGGCGCCGAAGTCCATCCGCCCTTCGGGCGTGCAGAAGCGGATGCGGGTGAGCGCGTTGACGATCACGCGCAGGCGGTCGTTTCCCCGCAGCGTCTCGGACCACTGCGCCGGCTCGTTGCCGTACATCTCGCGCAGGAAGCCGAGCCAGTCAGGACCAGCGAGGACCCGATGCACCTCGTCGGCGAGCTCGAGCGTGCGCTCGGCATCCCACTGCGGCAGCAGGCCCGCGTGCACCATCAGCCATCCGTCCTCGAGATGCGCGAGCGGACGGCTGCGCACCCAGTCGATCAACGCATCCCGGTCGGGAGCCGCGAGGATCTCGTCGAGCGTGTCGGTGCGGTGTGCGCGCCGGATGCCGGCGGCCACCGCGAGCAGGTGCAGGTCGTGATTGCCGAGCACGGTGACGACGCGGTCGCCCTGATCGATCGCCCAGCGCAGCGTCTCGAGCGAACGCGGGCCGCGGTTCACGAGGTCGCCGACGAGTCGCAGGCGGGCGTCGGACGGAAGCCTTGCCAGCAATGCGTGGAGGCTGTCGAGGCAGCCCTGCACGTCCCCGATCGCCCAGGTCTCGGCCTCCGGTTTGGTCGCGGAAAGGAAGTTGCTTACCATCGAGCGGGTTCCCCTGCGTCCTCGACGAAATGCCGAACCGTATCAGGATGAGGCGGCCCCGGCGCGTGATCGACGACCCATCGAAGAGGAAGAATTCGTGACGAGATTCGTGCGAGGCGACGTGGTCGAAGTGCCGTTCCCGGGCGAGACGGCTGCGGGCGACGCGAAGCAGATGGGGCTCGTCGTGTCGCCCTCCGATCTCGAGCACACGCGTGGCCTGCTCTGGGTGGCGCTCGTCACGAAGCCGGAAGCCCCGGCCTGGCGCGGCGACGTGCCGATCCTCGACACGGCGGTGGCAGGTACGCCCGGGCAGGCGGTGATCCGCACGGCGCGACTCGCGACGGTGCCGGCCGAATCGGCGAGGCGCATCGGGCGGATCTCGGGGATGCTGCTGGGTCGGGTGCTCGGGGAGATCACCGCAGCGTTGGGGCGGCTGTAGCCGGATCGCCGGCGACCCGAGGTCGAATGTGACTTCTCCCGCGTCCCTCGCGCGCGTGCTCCGTAGAATCCCGGCATGAAGAAGATCCTGCATCTCGTCGCCGGCGCGCGCCCGAACTTCATGAAGATCGCGCCGATCGTGCGCGCGCTCCAGGCCCGGCCCGGTCTCTTCGACTACCGGATCGTTCACACCGGCCAGCATTACGACCGCGAGATGAGCGACGTGTTCTTCGAGGAACTCGGCATCCCGAAGCCGGACTTCCACCTCGAAGCCGGCGGCGGCAGCCATGCCGGGCAGACGGCGAAGATCATGGTCGCCTACGAGGCGATCTGCCAGCAGGAGCGCCCGGACTGCGTCATCGTCGTCGGCGACGTGAATTCGACGCTCGCCTGCTCGATCGTCGCGAAGAAACTGCACGTCCCGGTGGCGCACGTGGAGGCGGGTTTGCGCAGCGGCGACCTGCGGATGCCCGAGGAGATCAACCGCCTCGTCACCGACTCGATCAGCGACTGGTTCTTCGTCACGGAGCCCGCCGGACGGGAGAACCTGCTGCGCGAAGGCAAGCCCGACGAGCGCGTGTTCTTCGTCGGCCACGTGATGGTCGACAATCTGTTCTACCAGCGGGACAAGCTTCGTTCGGTCGATCGCGGCGGCTACGAGAGCGAGGCGCTGAAGAAGCGGCTCGGGCGCTACGGGGTCGTCACGCTGCACCGTCCGTCGAACGTCGACGATGCGGCCACGTTGGCTGGAATTGCGGCAGCGTTGCAGCGTATTTCCGAGCAGTTGCCGCTGGTCTTCCCGGTGCATCCGCGCACCCGGGGCAATCTCGAGCGCTTCGGGATCGACCTGGGCGCCAACGTGCTGCTGACGAAACCCATGTCCTACATGGAGTTCCTGAACCTGTGGCAGGACGCCAGCCTGATCCTCACCGACAGCGGCGGACTGCAGGAGGAGACGACCGCGCTCGGCATCCCCTGCCTGACGCTGCGCGAGAACACCGAGCGGCCGGTGACGGTGGACGAGGGGACGAACACCATCGTCGGCGTCGATCCGGAGCGCATCGTGGCGGCGGCCGGCGCGGTGCTCGCCGGACGGGGCAAGGCGGGGCGGCGGCCGCAGTTCTGGGACGGAAGGGCCGCGGAGCGGATCGTCGATGCGCTGACGCGGCAGCTGGAGGAGGCCGCCGGACTCCGAGTGGAACAGTAGGCTTTCCCCTTCGGGGCACGGTCCCCCGGGGTGGTTGCGGTAGCATTCGAGCCAATGACGCATCCACTTCATTCGCGATGAGCGCCTTCCACGAGGAAGAGGTTCTCAGCGTCCATCACTGGACCGAACGGCTGTTCAGCTTCAAGACGACGCGTGACCGCGCGCTGCGTTTCAGCAACGGCCATTTCACGATGATCGGGCTGGAGGACGGCGGCAAGAAGCTGCTGCGCGCCTATAGCATCGTCAGCCCGAACTACGAGGACCACCTCGAGTTCCTGAGCATCAAGGTACCCGACGGGCCGCTCACCTCGAAGCTGCAACACATCCGGCCGGGCGACAGGATCATCGTCGGCCGTAAGCCGACCGGGACGCTGCTGATCGACTACCTGCTGCCCGGCAAGCGGCTGTACCTGCTGTCCACCGGGACGGGTCTCGCGCCCTTCATGAGCGTGATCCGCGACCCCGAGACCTACGAGCGCTTCGAGCAGATCGTCCTCGTGCACGGCGTGCGCGAAGTGGAGGAACTCGCGTACCACGACTACCTGATCGAGCACCTGCCCTCGCACGAGTTCCTCGGCGACCTGGTGACGAGCAAGCTGCGCTACTACCCCACCGTGACGCGCGAGGAGTTCGTGCACATGGGGCGGATCACCGAGCTGATCGAGAGCGGGAAGCTCTTCGAGGATCTCGGGGTGCCTGAACTCGACCCGGCGTTCGACCGGGTGATGATCTGCGGAAGTCCGGCGATGCTGAAGGATCTCAAGGCGATGCTCGAGGCGCGGGGATTCAAGGAGGGCAATACGTCGACGCCGGGGGACTTCGTGATCGAGAGGGCGTTTGCGGAGCAGTAGTCGGCTTCGCGGGGCGACGCACGGGTCCGTCGACACGCTCGATGGACGCGCCTCGCGCGCGGCCCGGCCCCTCGCATAGAAGACAATGACCGGGCCTGCGCGCTGGCAGGCTCTTGCGTGTTCCACCCCAAAGGGCAATCGATGATCCTGGTCACTGGTGGTGCTGGCTTCATTGGCGCCAACTTTGTACTCGACTGGCTGGCGCTGCACGATGAACCGGTCGTCAATCTGGACAAGCTGACGTACGCCGGCAATCTGGAGAACCTTTCCAGCCTGGCGGACGACCCGCGCCACCGCTTCGTCCAGGGCGACATCGGCGAGAGCACGCTGGTGGCGGAGCTGCTGGCGACCCATCGGCCGCGCGCGGTCATCCACTGCGCGGCCGAAAGCCACGTGGATCGTTCCATTCAGGGAGCCGAGGACTTCATCCAGACCAACGTGGTCGGCACCTTCCGGCTGCTCGAGGCGGTGCGCGGCCACTGGACCACGCTGCCCGAGTCGGATCGATCCGCGTTCCGCTTCGTCCACGTCAGCACGGACGAGGTCTACGGCAGCCTCACGCCCGAAGCGCCGGCCTTCACCGAAGCCCACCGCTACGAGCCCAACAGCCCCTATTCGGCGAGCAAGGCGGCGAGCGACCACCTGGTCCGCGCGTGGCACCACACGTACGGGCTGCCGGTGCTGACCACGCATTGCAGCAACAACTACGGACCCTTCCATTTTCCCGAGAAGCTCATCCCGCTCGTGATCGTGAATGCACTCGCGGGCAAGACCCTGCCGGTGTACGGCGACGGCATGCAGGTGCGCGATTGGCTCTACGTGAAGGACCATTGCAGCGCCATTCGCCGAGTGCTGGAAGCCGGCACTCCAGGCGCCGCCTACAACGTGGGCGGATGGAACGAGAAGCCGAACATCGAGATCGTGCGTACCATCTGCGCCCTGCTCGACGAACTTCGCCCACGGAGCGACGGCGCCTCGTACACCGCGCAGATCGCGCACGTGAAGGACCGTCCGGGGCATGACCGGCGCTATGCGATCGACGCACGCAAGCTCGAAGCCGAACTCGGCTGGAAACCGGCCGAGACCTTCGAGACCGGAATTCGCAAGACCGTGCAGTGGTATCTCGATCACCCCGACTGGGTGGCGCACGTGCAGAGCGGGGCCTACAGGCAGTGGGTGCAACGGCAGTACGGAGGGCCTGCCGCTGCATGAAGATCCTTCTGCTAGGCAAGCACGGCCAGGTCGGCTGGGAACTGCAACGCAGCCTTGCACCTCTGGGCGATCTGACGGCGCTCGATCGGCACAGCGTCGACGCCGAGGGCGGGTGCGGTGACCTCGCGCAGCTGGAGCGCCTGCGGGAGACCGTGCATCGGCTGCGTCCGGAGGTGATCGTCAACGCCGCCGCGTACACGGCGGTGGATCGCGCCGAGAGCGAGCCGGATCTCGCCCGCCTGGTCAATACCCTGGCACCGGGGGCACTGGCGCAAGCCGCCGAGTCGGTGGGAGCACTGCTGGTGCACTACTCCTCCGACTACGTGTTCGACGGCAGTGGTCGCGATCCCTGGCGGGAAGATTCCGTCACCGCGCCCCTCGGCGTCTACGGTCTCACCAAGCGCGACGGCGAGCATCTCGTGCGAGCCAGCGGCGCCAGGCATCTGATCTTCCGCACGAGCTGGGTCTACGCGGCGCGGGGGAGCAACTTTGCGCGAACCATGCTCCGACTGGCGCAGGAGCGCGAACGTCTCACCGTGGTCGACGACCAATGGGGCGCGCCGACGAGTGCCGAACTGATCGCCGACGTCACCGCCCATGCCATCCGCCAGACACTGCGTGAGCCGACGAGTGCCGGCACCTACCACTTGTCGCCTGCCGGGGAAACGAGCTGGCACGGCTATGCACGATTCCTGCTCGATACCGCGCGCGCCCTCAAGCCCGAACTCGAATTCAAGGCGCAGGAGGTGGTGCCGGTGCCCACCAGTGCCTACCCTACGCCGGCGCGACGTCCGTTGAATTCGCGCCTGGACACTGCGCTCGTGCGCGAGACCTTCGACCTTCGGCTGCCCGACTGGCGGGTCGGGGTGCGGCGTATGCTCGTCGAAATCCTGGACAACTGCGCATGACGCAACGCAAAGGCATCATCCTCGCCGGCGGCTCGGGCACGCGCCTGCATCCGGCCACGCTCGCCATCAGCAAGCAACTGCTGCCGGTGTACGACAAGCCGTTGATCTATTACCCGCTGTCGACGCTGATGCTCGCCGGCATCCGTGAGGTGCTGGTGATCAGTACGCCGCAGGACACGCCGCGCTTCCAGCAGCTGCTCGGGGACGGCAGTGCCTGGGGCATGAGCCTGCACTACGCGGTGCAGCCGAGCCCGGACGGCCTGGCGCAGGCGTTCATCATCGGTGCGGACTTCGTCGGCAACCGTCCCAGTGCATTGGTGCTGGGCGACAACATCTACTACGGCCACGACTTCACGACGCTGCTCGCGTCCGCCGATGCCCAGGCGCAGGGCGCGACCGTGTTCGCCTACCACGTGAAGGACCCCGAGCGTTACGGCGTGGTGAGCTTCGACGGACAGGGCAAGGCGCTCGACATCGAGGAAAAACCCGCGAGGCCGCAGAGCAACTACGCCGTCACCGGCCTGTACTTCTACGATCAGCAGGTCGTGGACATTGCGCGCGCAGTAAAGCCCAGTGCGCGCGGCGAGCTGGAGATCACGGCGGTGAACCAGGCCTATCTGGAGCGCGGTCAGCTCAGCGTGCAGATCATGCAGCGTGGTTATGCCTGGCTGGATACCGGCACCCACGAGAGCCTGCTCGAAGCCAGCCAGTTCATCGCCACGCTGGAGCACCGCCAAGGGCTGAAGATCGCCTGTCCCGAGGAGATCGCCTGGCGCCACGGCTGGATCGACAGCGCGATGCTGGAGCAGTTGGCCCGACCGTTGGTCAAGAACGGCTACGGCCAGTATCTGTTGCGCCTGCTGCAGGAACGAACAGTCGTCTAGACAGGCAACATGCAAGTCATTCCGACGGCCCTTCCCGAGGTACTGATCCTCGAACCCAAAGTCTTCGGCGACGACCGGGGCTTCTTCCTGGAGAGTTTCAACGAGCGCGAGTTCCGGAAGGCCTCGGGGCTGACGTGCACTTTCGTCCAGGACAACCACAGCCGCAGTCGCAGGGGCGTGCTGCGAGGACTGCACTACCAGATCCGACAGCCGCAAGGCAAGCTGGTGCGCGCCGCGCGAGGAAGCGTATTCGACGTCGCCGTGGACCTGCGCAGGACGTCGCCCAGGTTCGGCCAATGGGTGGGAGTCGAATTGAGCGAACATAATCACCGCCAGTTGTGGGTGCCTCCGGGCTTCGCGCACGGTTTTCTCGTCACCAGCGACGTCGCCGATTTTCTCTACAAGACCACCGACTACTACGCTCCCGAACACGAGCGATGTGTCGCCTGGAACGACGCGAGCCTGGGTATCCGGTGGCCCCTGGACGCCGATCCGATGCTGTCCGCCAAGGACCAGCGCGGAGCGGCCCTCCATGAAGCAGAAGTGTTCGAATAGTTTCGGCTCTTTGCCTTGGTTCTCGAGTGTGGAACGACCGATACGTTCTTGCGGGAGTGCGACTTGGAACAGAACGAAGGGGTGAGCCTGCTGGATCTGTTGATCGTGCTGGCCGAGAACGCCAAGGTCTTGGTCGTTGCGTCCCTGCTGGGCGCTGTGCTGGGGGCGGCGATATTCCATTTCGTCCCCAGGAGCTACGTGAGCACGGCGCTCCTGGCGCTGCCCAAGCCGCCTTCCGGCGAAATCCAGTTGCGAGTGCAGCATCAGACGCCCGCGCAGGCGATACAGATCATGAAGTCGCCGCGGGTGCTCGATCGCGTCATCGTGAAGCTGAACCTGGCGAACGGTCGATCGATCGACGTAGTGCGCCGCGAGGTGGCCGAACGGTTCAAGGCGGTAGTCGGGCCGGACGAGCTGCTGCGCATGGAAGCCGAGGCACCCACGCCGCAACAGGCGCAGGACCTGGCGAACGCGTTGATCGACAACTGGCTCGAGACGACGGTACTCGGCGCGCAGGAACGAGCGGACCTGGAGAACGTGCTCAAGAACGCCGAGGCATCGCTCGGTGCCACGCGTCGCATGATCGAGCAGTTGGCGAACGAGAGCGATGACGAAGGCGATGCCGGGCGGGCGTCACTCCGTGGCGCAACCGGAGCAGCCCTCTTCACCACGGCCGAACTGCAAACGCAGCAGCTCAGCGAAACGCTCGAGATCGTTCGACTGCTGCGCGGTTTCTCACGCGACGCCATCGTCGTGCAGGCACCGACGCTACCGAGCGCGTCGGACGCGCCGCCACGGGGATTGTTCGCCTTGCTGGGGGCCCTCGCCGCAGGCATCGCGGCCCTTTCCTGGGTGTTGCTTGCCCAGGCATGGCGCAGTGCGGCGCAGGATCCTCTATTGGCCGCCAAGTTTTCCCGGTTGCGCTCCGCGCTGGGCCTGAAGCAACTCTCCTGAACTACGGATTTCGCCGATCGATGATAGCCACGAAAGATTCCCGGATGGGCAAGATTGCACTGATCACCGGTGTCACCGGACAGGATGGTTCCTATCTGGCCGAGTTCCTGCTGAACAAGGGCTATGTCGTACACGGCATCAAGCGCCGCGCCTCGATGTTCAACACGGCGCGCGTCGACCATCTCTACCGCGACCCGCACGAAGCGGGAGTGCGCTTCTTCCTTCACCACGGCGACCTGACCGATTCGAGCAGCCTGATTCGCATCATCCAGCAGATCCAGCCCGATGAGATCTACAACCTGGCTGCGCAGAGTCATGTGGCCGTGTCGTTCGAGGAGCCGGAATACACGGCCAACTCGGATGCCCTCGGTGCGTTGCGAGTCCTGGAGGCCATCCGCATCCTCGGCCTGGAAAAGAAGACTCGCTTCTACCAGGCATCGACCTCCGAACTGTTCGGCCTGGTGCAGGAGTTTCCGCAGAAGGAAACCACGCCTTTCTATCCGCGCTCACCCTACGCGGTGGCAAAGCTCTACGCCTACTGGATCACCGTCAACTACCGGGAAGCCTACGGGATCTACGCCTGCAACGGCATCCTGTTCAACCACGAGTCGCCGGTGCGAGGCGAGAATTTCGTTACACGAAAGATCACGCGGGCGCTCGCACGCATCAAGCTCGGTCTTCAGGAGCGGCTCTATCTCGGCAATCTCGATGCCAGGAGGGACTGGGGGCACGCCAAGGATTACGTAGAGATGCAATGGCTGATGTTGCAGCAGGCGCAACCCGAGGACTTCGTCATCGCCACCGGCGTCCAATACAGCGTTCGCGATTTCGTGAACGAGGCCGCTTCGGAACTGGGCATCCACGTATCCTGGAAAGGCGAGGGCGTGGACGAAAGGGGCTACGACGATCAAGGCCGGTGCATCGTTTCGGTCGATCCGCGCTACTTTCGTCCCACGGAAGTCGAAACGCTCCTGGGCGATGCCTCCAAGGCCCGCGAGAAGCTCGGGTGGTCACCGAGGATCACTTTCCGGGAACTCGTGCGGGAGATGGTGCAGGAGGATTTCAAGCTCGCGGAGAGAGACGAGCTCGTCAAGAGGCACGGCTATGCGGCCAACGACTACCACGAGTGACGGCGCTTGACGCTCGGGCGCAACCTGCTCGCCGGGCTGGCCAACTCCGTCTGGTCCGCGCTGGTCAGTTTCGCGGTCGTGCCCTTCTATCTCAAGTACCTTGGGATGGAAGCGTATGGTCTGGTGGGCTTCTTCATGACGGCGCAGGTCATGTTCCAGCTCCTGGACATGGGCCTGGCACCGACGATGAACCGCGAGGTGGCACGGTACGGCGCGGCCGGCGACGTGAGTGCGGCCGGGAACCTGCTGCACACCTTGGCGGTCATCTACTGGTGCGTGGCGATCGCCATCGCCGCACTCGTCGTGGCGGCCGCGCCCCTCATCCAGGCGCACTGGCTCGAGTCCGATGCATTGCCTGGTACGACCGTCGTTCACGCCCTGATGCTGATGGGCGTGGTCGTGGCCTCGCGCTGGCCCATAGGCTTGTACCAGGCCGCGTTGATCGGCGCGCAACGGATGACGGTTTCCAGCGCCGTCAACATGTCCATGGTGACGGTCAATGCCGTCGGCGCGGTGACGGTGCTGGCCCTGGTTTCACCGACGATCGAAGCCTTCTTCATCTGGCAGGCGTGCCTCGGCTTTGCCTATGCCTTGACCCTGCGCAGGGTGACCTGGCAAGTGATCGGGCGGTCGAAGGTCGGTCGCTTCGATGGTCAGGAGCTGAAGCGCATCTGGCGGTTCACCGCGGGGATGAGCGCCATCGGCGTGATCGGCTTGCTGTTCAGCCAGTTGGACAAGCTCATCCTGAGCAAGGTGTTGAGCCTGGAGGACTTCGGGTACTACATGTTGGCGACGGTCGTCGTGAGCGCCTTGTACATCTTCATCACGCCAACTTTCAATCTCATCTATCCCCGATTTTCCGAGCTCGTCGCAAGAGGCGACCGTGCAGCGCTCGGGCGGCAGTACCGGTTGGGGACGCGACTGCTTGCGAGTGTCCTCTTCCCGGCCGCCACCTTCCTCGCACTGTTCTCGAAAGAACTGGTCCATGTCTGGACGGGTGACCCGGTGGTCGCCAGGGAGACGGCTCCGATCATCGCCCTGCTGGCGGCGGGATCCGCATTGCACGGCGTCATGCACTTTCCCTACGCAGCGCAACTCGCCCACGGAGCCACGCGGCTGTCGTTGACCATCTACGTGATCCTGATCGTGGTCATGTTGCCCTTGTTCGTCTTCCTCCCCTTGAAGTTCGGAACCGTGGGCGGCGGCGCCGCATGGCTCGCGGCGCTGAGCTTCTACACGCTGTCGGGCACCTGGCTCATGCACAGGCACCTTCTTCGACGAATGGGAGCGCAGTGGTTGCTCCACGACGTCGGAGTTCCGTTGGTGCTTGCTATGGCCGTCGGCGCGTGCGCGTATTACCTGATCGTCCCGCGGGTGGACGGTGAATACCTGAGGCTCGCGGCGGGGGCTCTCCTCATCACCCTGGCGCCTCTGGCATCGGTCCTCCTTTCGGCCGAGTTGCGCACATACGCCGCGAACATCATCAAACAGGCGCTGCGCCGCAGCACGAGACGGGATCTCATGGCCGACTGACCCGCCGTCCCCGCCCCTCCCGCCGGTCGATCACTGGATCGAATCGTCGCTCGTCGTCGGCAAGTTGCCCCATGAGAAAATGGTTGACCATGAACCTGATCCCGAGATCCGTCAGGCAATACGCGAAGAACTACGCCTGGTTGTACGTTCCGTACAAGAAAGCCGAGCGCAAGCTCCACCACCTGAAAGACTGGTGGGGGACGAAAGTATGGAAGAGGACAACCGAAGTAACGACGCCTCTCGGGTTCAAGCTGGTATCCGGCTATCACCCCGCCTATCGACAGATGCGGACCGGCGATTTCGAGGTCGAGGAGACGCTGATCATTCGGCGCATGCTCGGAGTCGCGAGCATCTTCGTGGACGTCGGCGCCAACCTGGGCTACTACACCTGCCTGGCTGCCCAGGAAGACAAGCGGACCATCGCCTTCGAGCCGCAGCAGCATAATCTGAAGTGCCTGATGCAGAACCTGGTGATCAACGGGTTCGAGAATCGGGTGGAAATCTTTCCCCTTGCGTTGAGCGGCGCCCCGGGCGTGATGACGCTCTACGGCGCCAGTGGCCCGTCGGCCTCGCTCGTCAAGGGGTGGGCAGGCTATTCGTCGCGCCACAGTCAGCGGATTCCCGTCTCGACCCTGGATACCGTGCTCGGAGGTCGGTTCGAGGAGGAGCGCATCCTCATCAAGATCGACGTGGAAGGGGCCGAATACCAGGTCCTCAGCGGAGCGCACGCAACCCTCGGGCGTGCCGTCAAGCCGATCTGGCTCGTGGAGGTGTGCCTGCAGGAGTTCCACCCGGAGGGTGCGAACCCCGACTACCAGAAGATCTTCGATCTGTTCTTCGATCGGGGCTATGCGGTCTATACGGCAACGGAACCCCCGGCGCCCGTGACGCGCGAAAGCGTCGCAAGCTGGATCCAGCGTCGATCCAGCGACAAGGGCACCTTCAATTACGTGTTCATCGACAAGTCGCTCGAGAATCACGTTCTTTCTTCCGGAAGCAAGCCGATCGATGTAGCCGGAGTCTTTCGACCGAATCGAGTGGACCGTGATTAGAAGATTGATCGATTACATGCTGGATCTGCGGGATCGCCAGCAGATTGCGATCGCCGTTGCCAAGGGCGCTGCGATGCTGCAGGGCAGGCGCGTCGACCTGCGCGAACCGAGGACGTGGGAGTTTTCGGCATTCAGCCAGAACGGAGAGGACGGAATCCTCGACGTGCTGCGCAAGCAGCTGACGAGCACCAACCGCTACTTCATCGAGATCGGGTCCGCCGACGGGATGCAGAACAACTCTTCGTGGCTGGTGGTCGCGGAACAGTATGCGGGGCTGATGGTAGAAGGCGATCCGAAACTCGTTGCACGGGCGCGAAGACTGATTCCGCACTACAGCATCGGAGCGGAATGCGTGAACATGTTCGTCGGCCAGGGAAACGTGCACGAGCTCGCGTCGCTGGCGCAGCATTCGGATCCCGACGTTCTTTCGCTCGACATCGACGGGATGGACCTCTACGTCGCACGGGCGATATTCGATGCCGGATTGCGCCCCAGGATAGTCGTCGTCGAGTACAACTCGGCGTTCGGGCCGGACAGGTGCATGACCGTCCCGTACCGGGAGAACTTTTCGTTCGGCGATGCGCACCCGACCCGGCTTTACTACGGCGTCTCGGTCGCTGCCTGGAGGAAATTCTTCGACGAGCGTGGATACCGCTTCGTGACCGTCGACTCGAAGGGCGTCAACGCGTTCTTCGTCGACCCCCGGTTCTTCGGGACGGAGTTCCTCGACGACGTGGAGGGACTGTCGTTCGCCGAGAACCTCTATCAGCTTCGAAAGTTCAAAGGCGACTTCAGGGCACAGTTCCAGCTCATCGCAGCGCAGGAATTCGTGGATGTCTGATCCGACCCTGGGTGCAGGGAGCGACGGCACGGAGGCCTCGCCCGACATTCGGCTTTCGATCTGCATCGCCACCTACAACCGCGGGCGATTCATCGGCGAGACCCTGGACTCGATACTGCCGCAGCTTTCCCCGGGCGTCGAACTTCTCGTGGTGGACGGCGCGTCCCCCGACGACACGGCGGAAGTGATGAACGCGTATGTCGGCGAGCACCCGCACGTCCGCTATTTCCGCGAGAGCGAGAACTCGGGCGTGGACCGCGATTACGACAAGGCGGTTGCCTATGCGCGCGGCGAATACTGCTGGCTGATGACCGACGACGATCTGCTGCGCGAGGGTGCGGTGGGAGCCGTGCTCGATGCCCTCGATGAAGGACCCGATCTCGTCGTCGTGAACTCGGAACTGATGACCGTCGACATGTCCACGACGCTCGCGGCAAGCATGCTTGCGACGGCGGGCGCGGAGAGGTTCCTTCCCGCCGATGGCGAGCGCTTCTTCGTGGAAGTGGGGAGATACCTTTCCTTCATCGGCTGCGTCGTCGTCCGTCGCCAGTTGTGGCTCGAGCGGGATCGTGCCGCCTACTACGGAAGCCTGTTCATCCACGTCGGTGTCCTGTTCCAGGCTCCGCTGCAGCGCCTGATCCGCGTGATCCGTGAACCCCTGATCGCGATCCGTTACGGCAACGCGATGTGGACACCGCGCGGCTTCGAAATATGGATGTTCAAGTGGCCCGGCCTGATCTGGTCGTTTTCCGGATTCACCCCGGAAAGCAGGGCGGCAGTCTATGCGCGAGAGCCTTGGCGAGCGAAGAAGAAGGTATTGCTGTTTCGGGCGCTGGGAGGTTACGGCAGGCACGAGTTCCAGCGCTTCCTCGCTCCGAGAACGAGCGGCGTCGAACGGTTGACGTACGCCGTGATCGCCTGGTTGCCGCCGGGACTCCTGAATTCCCTGGCCAGCTTCTATTGTTCGATCATCAATACCAGGGCGCGGTCGGACCTCTACGATCTTTCCCGGAGCAGGTTCGCGACGCGATTCAGCCGCTATTTCGCGCGGCTGCGAAGGCTGTGAAGCGAGCGTTGATCACGGGCGTTGCCGGGCAGGACGGCTCGTATCTGGCCGAGTATCTGCTCGATCGTGGATATCGCGTTCTGGGCGGGGTGCGCGCTCCGAAGCTCGCAGGCGACCGTCTCCCCCGGCGCCTGCGCGACCGCGTCGAACTGATCCTCTGGGACATGCACGACCAGTCGGCGATGGAGGCAACCCTTTCAAGCCATCGACCGCACGAAATCTACAATCTCGCGGCTCATTCGTCGGGTGCCGGGATGTACGACGATCCCGTTGGGATATCCGAGGTCAATGGAATCGCGGTTACCCGGATGCTGGAGGCAATACTGGCCGTCGACCGCAGCATCCGGTTCTGCCAGGCCTCCAGCCGCGAGATCTTCGGCGAACCCGAGCAGTGCCCGCAGGTCGAGACGACGCCGCCGAATCCGCGAAGCCCGTATGGAGCCGCCAAGCTCTATGCGGACAACATGGTCCGCATCTATCGGAAGCGACATGGGCTGCACGCCTGCTCGGCCATACTGTTCAACCACGAGAGTCCCAGGCGCGGCCTCGATTTCGTCACCCGCAAGATCACGCACGAAGCTGCGAAGATCCGGCTGGGGCTCTCGGGGGAAGTGAGGCTCGGCAACCTCGACGCCAGGCGCGACTGGGGCTTTGCCGGGGACTATGTTCGCGCGATGTGGCTGATGCTTCAGCATCCGATGGCCGACGACTACGTCGTCGCAACCGGGGTGACGCATTCGGTACGCGAGTTCTGCGAACTCGCCTTCGCTCGTCTGGGGCTCGACTATCGGGATCATGTTCGCGAGGACCCCGCAGCCTTCAGGCCCTCGGAATCGGTGCTCCTCGTCGGCTCGCCGGACAAGGCCAGGCGCGTCCTGGGGTGGGAGCCCGAAGTCGAATTCGACGAGCTGGTCAACATGATGGTCGACGCGGACCTGCAGGGTCTGGGTGGATCGAACGAGAAGCGGTATCGAGATGACATATCGGAAGATTGAAAAGTGCCGCATATGCGGCAGCTCGCAGCTCGAGCGCGTGCTGGACCTCGGCGAGCAGATGCTCACGGGCGTGTTCCCTCGCGAAAGGGATGCGCGGATCACTTCCGGGCCGCTGCGGCTGGTGAAGTGCATGGGCGAGGGCGACGCGTGCGGTCTGCTCCAGCTGGAACACTCCTACGACCTCGGCGAGATGTACGGAGAGAACTATGGATACCGCTCGGGTCTGAATGCCAGCATGGTCAGGCACCTTCACGACAAGGTTGCACGCATCAAGACGCTCGTCGAGCTGCGCGAAGGCGATCTGGTCATCGACATCGGCAGCAACGACAGCACGACGCTGCAGGCCTATCCTGCCGAAGGGCTTTCGCTGGTCGGCATCGACCCAACGGGAGTGAAGTTCCACACGTACTATCCGCCCCACATCCGGTTGATCCCTGATTTCTTTTCAGCGGAACTGGTCAAGGCGCGGTTCCCGGGGAAGAAGGCGAAGGTGGTGACCTCGTTTTCCATGTTCTACGACCTCGAGGATCCGCTGGGCTTCATGCGGCAGGTCTTCGAAGTGCTGTCCGACGACGGGATCTGGGTCTTCGAGCAAAGCTACATGCCCGCGATGCTGGACGCGAACTCGTACGACACCGTCTGTCACGAGCATCTCGAGTTCTACGCACTGCGCCAGATCAAATGGATGGCAGACCGCGTCGGCTTCAGGATCGTCGACGTGGAATTCAACGACGTCAACGGCGGGAGCTTCTCGGTGACAGTCTCCAAGGCGCATGGAGACGAGAGCGTCGCGCCTGCGGTGCAAAGGATCCTCGACGACGAAGACGCCCGAGGGCTCGGCAGCCTGGAGCCTTATCGCGCGTTCGCGAAACGCGTGGCCGATTCGCGAACCGAGCTCCTGGAGTTCCTTGCGGGGGCGCGAAACGACGGCAAGAGCGTGGCGGTGCTCGGTGCCTCCACGAAAGGCAATGTCCTGCTGCAATACTGCGGGCTCACCGGCGACGACGTACTCTGTGTCGGCGAGGTCAACGCCGAGAAATTCGGGTGCCATACGCCGGGTAGCTGGATACCGATCGTCGACGAGAACGACCTGCTCGAGAACGAACCGGACTACCTGATCGTGCTGCCGTGGCACTTCCGGAAGTTCTTCCTGGGCGCTCGAAAGTGGAAGACCGCAAAGCTGGTGTTTCCCTTGCCGCATCTCGAGGTCGCCTGACCGGGAGCGCATTCGCGGCAGTTGCGTCGCGCCTCCGTCGGCGCCGGACGGAACAGGAAGGTCGCCGGCGAGCCCCGCGCCGGCCACGTGGCTTTTCATCGGATGCAGGTTGCGCAGTTGAAACCAGTCATTGACGCCGCCCTGGTGGCGCTTCTCATGATGATTTTCATTGCGCCGCAGTCCTTCATGCCGGCCAAGCTGCCGCTGCTGGCGATCGTCCTGCTCTCGCTGCTGATGGGCGGCCTTCGAAACGCCTGGTACATCAGGTCGAAGGCGTTTCTCTTCTACTACCTGATCTTCGCGCTGCTGGCCCTGACATGGTGCGTCGTGGGCCTGCTGCGAGGCAACCCGACGATGGCCATCGTGGAGGCGGTACGGCTCTATTTCGTCTACATGCTCGTCCATGGCGCGATCGTCGTCTACATTTCCAACCACGCCTACCAGGACCATGTCGACAAGGTGATCGCCGCGGCTGCCTTCGGCATCGGCATCGTGGCCATCTACGCTTTGGCCGATCACGTTCTCCACCTCGGATGGCTTCCCGAATCGGTCAAGGAGACCATGTACCTGCAGGTGGGGGTGCACTCCGGTTATGTCCAGATGAACAACATCAACATCGGCATGTTGACGTTCATCGTGCCGTACCTGCTATGCAGGAACCTGATGATTCCGGGAAGGAGCGGACTCCTGCTGCTCGCCCTCGGGACGGCGATCCTGGCCGCGCTCCTGGCCTCCCGAAGGATCGTCCTGTTGCTCATCTTCCTGGTCCCCTTGATCGCCCTGGGCCTGACGGCACTGAGCGGTCAGTTGAAGCGCGCCGGCCTTCGCAGGTTCCTGGGGTTCTACGGATGGACGCTGGTGCTCGCCATGGCGGCCACCCCGTTGCTGATGTACCTCGACGCGGGCGCCCTCAGCGGTTTCGCGGATCGCGTGTTGGGCGTCTTCTCGGCGGATCCCGACGCGCCGCGACCGATGCAGCATGCCGCCCTGCTGGAGGGGTTCTCCCGGCACTACGTCTGGGGTTCCGGGTTCGGCGGTGAAACCCCGGTGGTTCGCTCGGAAGAGAGGCCCTGGACCTACGAATTGACCTATTCGCGCCTGCTGTTCAATTCGGGCCTGCTCGGGGTCGGCTTGCTCGCCATTTTCTTCGCGTCTTATGTGTTCCTGGTGTTCCGGAAGATAGGAACTTCCAGGCACGCACCCGTCTACATCGCATTGATGACGGGTTTCGTGTCGATGTCGCTCGCGGCCGCGTCCAATCCCTATCTTTCGTCCTTCGATTTCCTGTTTTCCCTTTCGATCATCCCTCTCATCCTGAACTCCACCGATTTCACCCGAGGCAGCTCCGCCGTCCGCGGAGACGTTGCATGAGGCCCGGGGAGGACGTGGCAGCGGTGGTGACGACCTTTCGTCCCGGGCCTTCCACCCGTGCCAACCTGCTTCGAATCGCCGCCCAGGTCGGGAAGGTCATCGTGGTCGACGACTCGGGAGACGCAGGAGGCCACCCGGCGATCGATTTCCCGGAGATCGAGAATCTCGACCTCGTTCGCAACGAGGCCAACCTGGGCATTGCCGCCGCCCTGAACCGTGGCGTCGAGCGAGCGGCTCGACACGGCTACAAGTGGGTCATCACGCTGGACGACGACACCCTGGTGTCCACCAGTTATGTCCGGGACGTGCTTCGCTTCGCCGAGAGCGGGCAGGTTCCCGGCCTGGGTTTGGTAGCATGCTCGCGCGGCACGGACCCGCGTGCGGCCGAGGAGCAGCGTCCTGCCCGGGGCGCCGGCGGCTTCGTGATGAAGAGGACGCTGATCACCTCCGGATGCCTCTTCGAAGTCCGCCTCTTCGAGGAGGTCGGCGGCTTCGACGAGCATCTTTTCATCGACCTGGTCGATTTCGACTTCTGCACCAGGTTGAGAAAGTCCGGACGGCAGGTCGTGCTGCTGGAGACGGTCGGCATGGTCCACAAGGTAGGCCATGCCGAATCGAATCGCTTCTTCGGCGCCGACGTCGTGATATACAACCACGCGCCGTTCCGACTCTATTATCAGATTCGCAACACCTTCCTGTTCGCGAGAAAGCATTTTGCGTTCGATCCGGCACTTTGCGGCTATCTGCTTCTGGACGTCTTCAGGCTGCCCGTCAAGGCATTGCTGTTCGAGTCGCAGAAGAGAGCGCGGCTGCGTTACCTCGCCGCCGGGTTCGTCGACGGCCTGAAAGGCCGGGGCGGAAGGATGCGAAGTCGCCGAAGCGGCGAGTGAGCAGGTCCTGCGGATCGAATCCCGGAAAGCGGCCGAGGCCCGGATGAAGATTGGATACGTCTGCACCAATTTCAACAACAGCGAATACACGATCAAGGCGGTCCGCACGTTGCGGTCGGGATCGAGCCACGAGCACGTCATCGTCGTCGTCGACAACCATTCCGGGGCCGAGAGCATTCGCCGACTGAACGAGCTGGCGTCCGAGTTTCCGGACGTCAAGGTGATCCTGAACGACGACAACGTCGGCTATTTTCGGGGCCTGAATATCGGGATTCGATATCTACGCGAGCACCACCCGGGCCTCGACTGGATGGTCGTCGGCAACAACGATCTCGAGTTCCCGCCCGATTTCGCCGACCGGCTCGCCCGGCGTTCCGGCGAACTGCGAAGGCATGCAGTGGTTTCCCCGGACATCGTGACCGTCGACGGGGAACACCAGAACCCCCATGTCATCTCCGGCATCAGCACGATCCGCGAGATCTTCTACGATCTCTACTACTCCAATTATTACCTCGGCCTCGCGATACAGAAACTGGCGAAGCTGTTCCCGTCGGTTTCCGAAAGGAGCGACGAGCGCGAGTGGGAGGTCGCACGGCCCATCTACCAGGGGCACGGCTCGTGCTACCTGCTGGGTCCGCGCTTCTTCGAGCAGTTCGACGAGTTGTGGGCTCCGACGTTCATGATGTCCGAGGAGTATTTCCTCAGCAAGCAGCTCGCCGATGTCGGGCAGCAGGTGTATTACGACCCGGCCATCCGGGTGATACACCACTGGCATGCCTCCCTGGAGCAGTTGCCCAGCCGTCGTAGATGGACGATGGCCAGGGACGCGCATCGCGAGTACAGGAAGCACGTCAGGATCTTTCGTTGAGGCCGGGCAGGCTTCTCACCATGGGCCGGCACGTCGTGCCATGAAGGCAACAGGCATGAGATCGTTTCAAGTTTGCACTCGCTGCGTGATGGACACCAGCGACGGTCGAATCACCTTCGACGACGAAGGCGTCTGCGATCACTGCCGCGGCTTCGATCGGGAGGTGAAGCCCAACTGGCATACCGACGAGCGCGGCCGTGCGGCGCTGGAGGAACTCGTTGCCACGATCAAGGCTCGCGGCAAGGGCAAGGAGTTCGATTGCATCATCGGCATGAGCGGCGGCATCGACAGTTCGTACCTGACCTACATCGCCACGGAGTTCGGGCTGCGGCCGCTGGTGTTTCACGTCGACGCCGGCTGGAATTCGCAGGAGGCGGTGAACAACATCGAGCGCCTGGTCGACAGCCTGCAACTGGATCTGTACACGGAGGTGATCGACTGGGGCGAGATGCGCGACCTGCAACTCGCGTTCTTCAAGTCGGGGGTGCCCCACATCGACACGCCGCAGGACCATGCCTTCTTCGCGACGATGTACAAGTTCGCCGAGAGGCACGACGTGAAGTACATCCTTACGGGCGCCAACTACTCGACCGAGTGCATTCGCAACCCGATCGAGTGGATGTACTACCAGTCCGACGCCGTCCAGCTCAAGGACATCCACCGTCGTTTCGGCACCCGCCCGCTGGTCAGCTTCCCCACCACTTCGATCTTTCGCCACAAGATCTGGCTGCCGTACGTGAAGGGCATACGCGTGGTGCGCCCGCTCAATCTCGTGCCCTACGACAAGGCCGAGGCGATGAAACTGTTGACCGACCGGTTCGGTTGGCAGCCCTATCCGCAGAAGCACTTCGAGTCGCGGTTCACGCGCTTCTACGAAGGCTACTGGCTGCCCCGGAAGTTCGGCTTCGACACCCGCAAGGTGCAGTTCTCCAGCCTGATCGTCACCGGCCAGATGTCGCGCGACGAGGCACTCGAGAAGCTGAAGACCCCCGCTCTCGACGACGCAACGGTGCGCCAGGAGTTCGAGTACGTAGCCAACAAGCTGGGCATCTCGACGGCCGAGTTGCAGGCTTACTTCGACGCGCCGAACAAGAGCTACAAGGATTACCGTTCGCAGCAGATGTTCTACACGCTGGGTGCGAAGCTCATGCGCGCCTTCGGGCTGGAACTCGGGGGGAAGCGGTGATCGCCATCGTCGACTACGGGCTGGGCAACGTTCGCGCCTTCGCGAACATCTACGATCGGCTGGGTATCGCGGCCACCCTGGCTCGATCGGCCGACGACCTGGGCGCCGCAAGCCGTATCATCCTGCCCGGTGTGGGGGCCTTCGACTGGGCGATGTCCCGCCTGGAACAGTCCGGCATGCGTGCCGCCCTCGACGATGTCGTGTTGCGCGGGGGAAAGCCCGTGCTGGGTATCTGCGTCGGCATGCAGATGATGGCCCGGCGCAGCGACGAGGGGCAGGCAGCCGGCCTGGGGTGGTTCGACGCGGGTGTCAGGCGCTTCGATCCGGCCCGTTTCGACGGGCCTGCCTGCCTGCCGCACATGGGCTGGAACGACGTGGGCCTGCTTCGGGCGCACCGCCTGTTCAGCGACCTCGACAACGATGCGCGTTTCTACTTCCTGCACTCCTATTTCTTCGCGCCCGAGCGCGAAGCGGACGTCCTGGCGACTACCGTGTACGGCGACCGCTTTGCCTGTGCGGTGCAGAGAGACAACATCTTCGGCGTCCAGTTCCACCCCGAGAAGAGCCATCAGTGGGGCGTTCGTCTGTTGAAGAACTTCGCCGAGCTTTGATGCTGCGCCCCAGAGTGATTCCGTGCCTGCTGGTTCACGACGGCGGTCTGGTCAAGACCGTCGGCTTCGCCAGTCCCAAGTACGTCGGCGATCCGCTCAACGCCGTGCGCATCTTCAACGAGAAGGAAGTCGACGAGTTGACGGTGCTGGACATCGACGCCAGCCGCCAGGGGCGCGAACCGGACTATGCGCTGATCGCCACGCTGGCGCTCGAGTGCCGCATGCCGCTGTGTTATGGCGGCGGGATCAAGACGGTCGAACAGATCGAACGCATCATCAGCCTGGGGGTCGAGAAGGTCGCGATTTCCTCGGGTGCGGTCGAGCGCCCCGAGTTGATCTCCCAGGCGGCGGCAAGGGTCGGCAGCCAGAGCCTGGTGGTGGTGCTGGACGTGAAGAAGACCGGATTGTTGCGACGCCCGGAGCTGGTCACCCTGAACGCCACCCGCAGGACCGGCCTGGCGCCGGAGGTCTTCGCCCGGCAGATGCAGGCCCTGGGTGCTGGCGAGATCGTCGTCAACTCGGTCGATCGCGACGGCGAGATGAAGGGCTACGACCTCGATCTGGTGCAGCAGGTGCGCGCCGCCACCACACTGCCGTTGACGGTGCTGGGCGGCGCCGGCTCGCTCGACCACATGCGCGAGTTGATCAGCCGGTATCGGGTCATCGGAGCCGCCGCGGGCAGCCTGTTCGTTTTCAAGGGGAAGTACCGCGCCGTGCTGATCAACTATCCCAACCGCCGGGAGAAGGATCTCCTGTGCTCCGTGGAGCAGGCGGCGCCATGAAGCAGGTCCTGCAGAGTCTCAGGAACGGCGGCACCGAAGTGGCGGAGGTACCCGTTCCGGCGGTCGGCCGCGGACACGTCCTGATCGAGAGCTCGCGGACGCTGGTGTCGGCGGGCACCGAGCGCATGCTCGTCGAGTTCGGAAAGGCCAACTGGATCGACAAGGCCCGGCAGCAACCCGACAAGGTGCGCATGGTCGTCGACAAGATCCGGACCGACGGCTTGCTGCCGACGATCGAGGCGGTGCTCAACAAGCTGCAGCAACCGCTTCCGCTCGGGTATTGCAACGTGGGCCGGGTGGTCGACGTGGGTGCGGGGGTCGGCGAGTTCCGGGTGGGCGAACGCGTGATCAGCAACGGCAAACACGCCGAGGTGGTCAGCGTGCCCAGGAACCTGTGCGCCCGCGTGCCCGATGCAGTCTCCGACGACGAGGCGGCCTTCACCGTCCTTGGCGCCATTGCGCTGCAGGGCATCCGCCTTGCGCAACCGACGCTGGGTGAAACGGTGGTCGTGACCGGCCTCGGATTGATCGGCCTGGTCACGGTGCAACTGCTGCGTGCGCACGGTTGCCGTGTGCTCGGCCTGGATTTCGATTCGCGCAAGCTGGCGCTGGCCCGCGGGTTCGGCGCCGAAGTGGTCGATCTGTCGCAAGGCCAGGATCCCGTGCAGGCAGCGCGGCACTATGCTCGCGGCAGAGGCGTGGATGCCGTCATCGTGACCGCGTCCACGGACAGCAGCGAGCCGATGCACCAGGCTGCGCAGATGTGTCGCCAGCGCGGGCGCATCGTTCTCGTGGGCGTCACGGGTCTGGAGCTTTCGCGCGGCGATTTCTACGAGAAGGAACTGAGCTTCCAGGTTTCCTGCTCGTATGGTCCCGGTCGTTACGACCCCACGTACGAAGATCTCGGGATCGACTACCCGGTGGGATTCGTGCGCTGGACGGAGCAGCGCAACTTCGAGGCCGTCCTCGACATGATGGCCGACGGCCGCCTGGACGTGAAGCCGCTGATCTCGCACCGCTTCGATATCGGGAACGCCGAGCAGGCGTACGCGCTGGTGGCCGGCGCCGGTCCTTCGCTGGGCATCCTGCTGCGCTATCCGGGAATCGCCGTCGACGGCGCCTCGCGCACGGTGTCCGTCGCGTCCGTAGCCCCGGCTTCCGCCGTCGGTGCCGGCCGCGGCGGCGTCAGCTTCGTCGGCTCCGGCAACTATGCGACCGCGGTGCTGATTCCCGCGTTCAAGGCGGCCGGTGGCCGCCTGCGCAGCGTGGCCTCGAACGGGGGCGTCAGCGGCCTGCATGCGGCCCGCAAGTTCGGTTTCGAGGAAACCACGACCGATACCGCCCGCCTGTTTTCCGATGCCGAGACCTCGGCCGTCGTCGTCGCAACGCGCCACGACAGCCATGCCGGCCTCGTGCTGAAGGCTCTGGCCGCGGGAAAGCACGTCTTCGTGGAGAAGCCGCTGTGCCTGACGTTGGACGAGCTCGCAGCGATCGAATCGATGTATCGCAGCCGATGTTCGAGCGGCGCGGGGACGACGCTGATGGTGGGATTCAATCGGCGCTTCGCCCCGCAAGTGCAGCGCATGCGGCAATTGCTGTCGGGGGTGCCGGGGCCGAAGGCCCTCGTGATGACGGTCAACGCGGGCGCGATACCGGCCGGGCATTGGACGCAGGATCCTGCCGTCGGCGGCGGGCGGATCGTCGGCGAGGCCTGTCATTTCATCGACCTGCTGCGCCATCTCGTCGGTGAAGCCATCACCGGATGGACGCGCCACGACATGGATGCGACCGCCCGGGACACGACGACGCTGCAGTTGCGATTCGCCGACGGTTCCATCGGCACCGTTCACTACTTCGCCAATGGCAACAAGGCCTTCCCGAAGGAGCGACTGGAGGTGTTCGCCAGCGGCCGACTGCTGCAGCTCGACAACTTCCGCAAGCTCACGGGGTACGGATGGCCCGGCTTCCGGAAGATGAACCTGTGGAGGCAGGACAAGGGTCAACGCAAGTGCGTGGCCGCCTTCCTCGAATCGATGGACACGGGGGTCGCCCCTATTCCGGCGGACGAGATCTTCGAGGTTTCGAGGATCAGCATCGAGCTCGCCGACGATCGCCGGACTCCATGAGTCTGCTGCGGTACTGGAACACGCTGCGCCACCTCAGGCCGGTCCAGTTCTACGGGCGACTGTGGCATGGTCTGCGCAAGCCCCGGGCCGATCACGCACCGCAGCCGCCCGTCCGGCGTCGGCGAGGACCCTGGCAGTCTCCGGCGCAACGCGAGGCCAGTCTGATCGCGCCGGGCGAGTTTCGCTTCCTGAACGAGCAGGCTGCCCTGGCGGACGTCGGCTGGAGTGGCCCGGGGCGAGACAGGCTATGGCGCTACAACCAGCACTACTTCGATGATCTCTGCGCCGAGGGCGGCGACCGGCGCAGCGCGTGGCACCTGGACCTGCTGCGGGACTGGGTGGCGGCCAATCCCCCCGGGCACGGGGACGGTTGGGAGCCGTACCCGACCTCGCTGAGGATCGTCAACTGGATCAAGTGGGCGCTGGCGGGCAATACGCTGCCGCCGGCCTGCGTGCACAGCCTGGCGGTCCAGGTCCGCTGGCTGCGCCGGTGCCTCGAGATCCATCTGCTGGGCAATCACCTGTTCGCCAATGCCAAGGCGCTGGTCTTTGCGGGCCTGTACTTCTCCGGTCCCGAAGCGCACCGTTGGCTCGCGACGGGCCTGCGGATACTCGAACGCGAGATTGCCGAGCAGATCCTGCCCGACGGCGGGCAGTTCGAGCGAAGCACCATGTATCACGCGCTCGCCTACGAGGACATGCTCGATCTCGTCAATGCGACGACGGCGTTCGGCGAAGTCTGTCGGCCCTGGGAATCGCGCATCCGTGCGTGGTGCCCGGTCGTCGAACGCATGGGCTATTGGCTGCGCGCCATGTGTCACCCCGATGGCGAGATCGCGTTGTTCAACGACGCGGCGATGGGCATCGCGCCTTCGCCTGCGGAACTGTTCGACTATGCAGCACGTCTGGGCTGCCCGGCGCCCGCGGTGACGACCGATGTCGCGCACCTGGCCGCCTCCGGCTACGTGCGCCTGCAAATGGGGCCGGCCGTGGTGCTGATCGACGTCGCTCCGGTAGGCCCGGACTATCTTCCTGCGCATGCCCACGCCGACACCTTGAGCTTCGAGTTGTCGCTGCATGGCCGGCGCGTGGTGGTCAACGGCGGAACCTCGCGCTACGGTGTCGGGCCCGAGCGCGATGCCGAACGCGGGACGGCGGCCCATTCGACGGTGACGATCGACGGACAGGATTCGTCCGAGGTGTGGGCGGGTTTTCGTGTCGCACGTCGCGCCCGCCCATTCGACGTCTCGATCCTGCGCGAGGGCGAGGCCATCATCGTGCAGGCTTCGCACGACGGCTACCGGCGACTGGCGGGGCGCCCGGTTCACCGAAGGACCTGGACCCTGCGTCCGGGGCGCCTGGATGTCGACGACGAGATCACCGGCGCGTTCTCCGAGGCCGTGGCGCGCTACCACTGCCACCCCGGCTTGCAGATCGAGGCAGCCGCGCAAGGCTGGCGGCTGCAGGGCGCCCACCGGGTCATCGAGGTCTGCAGCCCGAACGAGCCGGCTGCCGTGGCAGCGGCCAGTTGGCATCCCCGCTTTGGCGTCGCGGTTCCGAACGCCTGCCTGGAGTTCCGGCTGCCGGCTTCGGCGGGCTCGCCCGCGCGCAACCGCGTTTCCTGGCGCTGGGCGTGACGGCGCAGACGACGTATGCGAATCCTGGTCCTGTCTTTCTACTACCCGCCCGATCTCTCGGCGGGTTCGTTTCGTGCTCACGCGCTCGTCCAGGCGCTGCGCCGCGAGGGTGGCGAGGCGCTGGAAGTGCACGTGGTGACCACGATGCCCAACCGCTACCAGTCGCACGCGGTTCGTGCGCTGCCCAGCGAGACCGTCGACGGCGTGCAGATACGGCGCCTGCCGTTGCCGGCGCACCGCAGCGGCATGGTCGATCAGGCCCGGGCGTTCGCGGCCTTCGCCCGCCAGGCCCTGAACGCGACGCGGGGTCAGCGCTGGGATCTGGTGTACGCCTCGTCCTCCCGGCTGATGACCGCCGCAATGGGGGCTTGGGTCGCGCGCCGAGCCGGCGCGCCGCTGTACCTGGATATCCGGGACCTGTTCATCGATACCATGTCCGATGTGCTGAACGCCAGCGCCTTGCGCAACCTTCTGCCCGTCTTCCGACGCGTCGAGCGATGGACCTTCCGCTCGGCACGTCGGCTGAACGTGGTGTCGGCCGGCTTCCTGCCGTACGTCGCATCGCTCGCGCCTTCCCAGGCCTGCCGGACCTTCACCAACGGGATCGACGACGAGTTCCTGGAGCAGGATTTCCGCTCCGCTCGCCCGGATGGTGCTCTCCCGCTGGTGGTCTACGCGGGCAACATGGGCGAAGGCCAGGGGCTGCATCGCATCATCCCCGAGGCCGCGCGCCGGTTGCACGGCGAGGTTCGCTTCCGGCTGATCGGCGATGGCGGGCGTCGCAAGGCGTTGGAAGACGCCGTGTCGAGTGCCGGCCTTTCGAACGTCGAAATACGGGACGCGGTACCTCGTCACACCTTGCTGGAACACTACCGAGCGGCGGACGTGCTGTTCCTGCACCTGAACGACCATGCAGCCTTTCGGAAGGTATTGCCGTCCAAGTTGTTCGAATACGCGGCTACGGGCAAGCCCGTCCTGGCCGGCGTCGCGGGCTACCCGGCGGAGTTCCTGCGGTCGCAGGTTCCGGGGGCCCGCGTCTTCCCCCCTTGCGACACGGAGCAGATGGTCGCGGCACTCCGAGCACTGCTGGACGGTCCTTCGCGACATTACGACCGTTCGGCATTCCGCCAGCGCTTTGCTCGGTCGAGAATCATGCAGGAGATGGCGCGGGACGTCCTGTCGACCGCGTCGGAGTTGCAGCCGTCGTGACAGGCGCGTCGGCCGGGCCATCGACGCACGGTCGTGTACTCGTGACGGGTGCGGGCGGCTTCATCGGTTCGGCGCTCGTCCCGGCGCTCGGTGCGCGGGGCTGGCAGGTACGCGCCGCGGTGCGCACTGCGGGGGTGTCTCGCGAGGCGGACGACGAAGTGCGCATTGCTTCACTCGACGAGGCTGCAGCCTGGGCAGATGCGGTGCGCGGTGTGGATTGCATCGTGCATCTTGCCGCGCGCGTGCACGTGATGCGCGACACGGCTGCCGATCCGCTGTCGGCTTTTCGCCTGGCCAACGTGGAAGGGACGCGCGCGCTCGCGCATGCCGCTGCACGGGCAGGCGTTCGCCGCCTGGTGTTCCTCAGTTCGATCAAGGTCAACGGCGAGTCGACGACCGGTCGCGCGCCGTTCGCGGAGGACGACTTCCCCGCACCCGTGGACCCGTATGGCGTCTCGAAGCGGGAGGCGGAAGACGTGCTGCTTCGGCTCGGCCGTGACGGGCCGATGGAAGTGGTCGTCATTCGCCCGCCGCTGGTCTACGGACCGGGGGTCAAGGCGAATTTCCTGGCCATGATGCGCTGGCTGCATCGCGGTGTGCCTTTGCCGCTGGGCGCGATTCACAATCGACGCACGCTGGTCGGCGTCGACAATCTCGTCGACCTCGTCGCTACCTGTCTCGTGCATCCGTCGGCGGCCAACCAGGTGTTCCTCGCGGGAGACGGCGAAGATCTCTCGACCACGGGGCTGCTTCGCCGACTGGCTGCCGCACTCGGCGTGCCGGCGCGGCTCGTGCCCGTTCCGGTGTCGTGGCTGGAAAGCGCGGCAGCGCTGCTCGGCAAGCGCTCGGTGGCGCGGCGCCTGTTCGGAAACCTGCAAGCCGACATCTCCAAGGCGCACCGGACGCTCGGCTGGACGCCGCCTGTCCGCGTCGACGACGGCCTTCGCCGGACCGCCGAGCATTTCCTCCGCCAGGGCAGGCCGTGACGACGACCGCGCTGCTTGCGCTGGTGCTGACCTCGTGCGCATCGGCGTTCCTCACGGGCGCAGTGCGCCGATATGCGCTCGTGCACCACGTCCTCGACATTCCCAACGCCCGCAGCTCGCATGCCGTTGCGACGCCCCGCGGCGGCGGGGTCGCGATCGTCATCGTCTCGCTCGCGACCTTGCCCTGGTTGGCGCATCGCGGGCTTCTTCCATGGGATTCCGTGTGGGCGATCTGCGGCGCGGGCGCGCTCGTCGCGGTCGTCGGCTTCGCCGACGACCACAGGCACGTCGCAGCCCGCTGGCGGTTGGTGGCCCACTTCGTCGCAGCGCTGTGGGCGATGCACTGGCTGGGCGGCATGCCGCCGCTGGAGCTGCCGCTCCTGGGGCCGGTCACCGGCTGGCTCGGTTCGGCACTGCTGGCCGTGTACCTGGTCTGGCTGCTGAACCTCTACAACTTCATGGACGGCATCGACGGAATCGCGAGCGTGGAGGCGATCAGCGTATTGGTCGGCGGCGCGCTGCTGTACGTGATAGCGGCGCAACCGGCTCTTGCTGCTGCGCCGTCGATGCTGGCGGCTGCAACCGCCGGCTTCCTGTATTGGAACCTTCCCCCGGCAAGGATCTTCATGGGCGACGCCGGCAGTGGCTTCCTTGGCATCGTGCTCGGCGCGCTGTCCGTGCAGGCGGGGTGGATCGAGCCGACGCTGTTCTGGGCGTGGCAGATCCTGCTGGGCGTGTTCGTCGTGGATGCCACCGTGACTCTGGTGCGCCGACTGATGCGCGGAGAACGCGTATACGAGGCGCACCGGAGCCACGCCTACCAGCACGCGTCTCGCCGCTTCGGTGGACATCTTCCCGTCACGCTCGGCGTTGCGTTCATCAATGCGCTATGGCTGTTCCCGATCGCGGCCTGTGTCGCACTCGGCCTTCTCGATGCGTTCACGGCGTTGTCGATCGCGTATCTCCCCTTGCTGGCGATGGCGCTCGGACTCCACGCGGGTGAGGAGAAACCTCTCGCGCGTTGAGGCAATCCCGGGTCGGTCACTTGCAGGCCATGACCGGGATCGCGTTACCATCGGCTCCCTTCCCCCGCAAGCGCATGAACGTATCCGCCCGCTCCCTGCTGGTCTTTCTGTTCGACGTCGCCGCGCCGATCGTTGCGTGGGTGGGTGCCTTCGCCTTGCGCTTCAACCTCGAATGGCCCGAGGCCTACGAACGGCAGATCGTGGCCGGTGCGCTGTTCCTGGTTCCCGCGCACGCCTTCGCATGTCTGTGGGCTGGCTTGTACCGCGGGCTGTGGATCTTCGCGAGCCTGCCGGACCTCAAGCGCGTGCTGCGCGCAGTCGCTGCCTCTACCGTCGTCCTCCTGGTCTTCGTGGCGCTGAACCGAATCCATCCGGCAGTGCCGCGTTCGATTCTCGTTCTCTACCCGCTGCTCCTCGTCGCCTGGATGGCCGGCGGCCGTGCCGCCTACCGGATGTTGAAGGAGCACCGTCTCTACGGCGGGCTGATCGCACAAGGCAAGCCCGTCGTCATCGTCGGTGCCGGGCGCGGGGGAGCCCTGCTCGTACGCGAGCTAGAGCGCAACCCCGACTGGCGCGTCGTCGGCCTGGTCGACGACGACCCGGCGAAATGGAAGCGCGAGATCCTCGGTGCTCCGATCTTCGGTGCGATCGACACGCTGCCCAAGGTCGTCGCTGCGGAGAAGGCGCGTCACGTCATCCTCGCATTGCCCTCGACCGGAACGTCGGTGCGCCGCAAGGCAGCCGACCTCGCCGTCCAGGCGGGTGCGCACGTGTTCACGGTACCGGGGGTCGACGACATCATCTCGGGACGCGTCGCGGTCTCGTCGATTCGCCCGCTCGAGATCGACGACCTTCTCGGCAGGGACACCGTCCATATCGACACCGAGAACGTCTCCGCGATGCTGGCCGGCAGGTCGGTGCTCGTCACCGGCGCCGGCGGCTCGATCGGCAGCGAGTTGTGCCGCCAGCTCGCGCGTTTCGAGCCCGCGAAGCTGATCCTCTTCGAACAGAGCGAGTTCGCGCTGTACTCGCTCGAGCAGTGGTTCGCGGTGAACCGGCCCGACGTCCCGCTCGTCGCACTCGCCGGCGACGTCAAGGATGCCGAGCGGGTCGACGAGGTGTTCGACGGCTTTCGTCCCCAGGTGGTCTTCCATGCTGCCGCCTACAAGCACGTGCCGCTGATGGAGGTCGGCAACGCCTGGCAGGCGGTGCGCAACAACGTGCTGGGTACGCTGCGGGTGGCCGAGTGCGCGCAGCGATACGACGCCGAACGCTTCGTACTGATCTCCACGGACAAGGCGGTCAATCCGACGAACGTGATGGGGGCCACGAAACGCCTCGCCGAGATGTCGTGCCAGGCGCTGCAGGCGTCGGGCGGGCGTACGCAGTTCGAGATGGTGCGCTTCGGCAACGTGCTCGGCAGCGCCGGAAGCGTGATCCCGAAGTTCCAGGCGCAGATCGCGCGCGGCGGGCCGGTTACCGTCACCCATCCGGAGATCACGCGCTACTTCATGTCGATTCCGGAGGCGGCGCAGCTGGTGCTCCAGGCCGCGGCGATGGGCGGCGGCGGCGAGATCTTCGTTCTCGACATGGGCGAGCCGGTGCGCATCGTCGACCTCGCGCGCAACATGATCCGTTTGTCCGGATACTCGGAGTCGGACATTCGCATCGAGTTCACCGGGTTGCGCCCGGGCGAGAAGCTCTTCGAGGAGCTGCTCGCCGATGCCGAGCAGACGCGCGAGACGCCGCATCCGAAACTGCGCATCGCGCGCTCGCGTCCCGTCGACGTCGACTTTCTCGCGTCGGTGCGCGCCTGGCTGGAACAGCCTGCGCCGACCGACGATCTCACGGTGCGAAGGGAGCTCGCCGCGCGTGTTCCCGAATACACGCCGTTTCTCGTGAAGCCGGCACCGACGCTGCGCGTGGTGACCGGTGGGAGCTCGGCTGCGGGGGCTCAATGAACCACGCTGTGGAGGCTGCCGCCTGATGTCCGTCCGTATCTCTGCGTCGATCTTCAAGGCCTACGACATCCGCGGCATCGTCGACGACACCCTGACCGTCGACGCGGTGCGCGCGATCGGCCTGGCGCTCGGTGCGCAGGCGCGCCAGGCCGGGGCGCGCGAGACGGTGATCGGCCGCGACGGGCGCCTGTCCGGCCCCAGGCTCGCGGCTGCACTCTCCGACGGTTTTCGCGACGCCGGCGTTTCGGTCGTCGATGTCGGCATGGTTCCGACGCCGGTCGTGTATTACGCGACTTTCGAGCTCGACACCGGAACCGGGGTCGCGGTCACCGGCAGCCACAATCCCCCCGACTACAACGGGCTGAAGATGGTGGTCGCCGGCGACGCCATCCACGGCGATGCGATCCAGGCGCTGCGCCGCTCCATCGAGTCGGGATCGACGAAGGGGGGTGCGGCCGCAGAGCGCGGCGGGTATCGCACCGTGGACCTGTCGCAGCGCTACGTCGATCGCATCGTCGGCGATGCGAAGCTCGCGCGCCCGATGAAGATCGCCGTCGACTGCGGCAACGGCGTCGCCGGCGCGATCGCTCCGCGGCTCTTCCGTGCACTCGGCTGCGAAGTGATCGAACTCTTCTGCGATGTCGACGGAACCTTCCCGAACCACCATCCGGATCCCGCGCATCCCGAGAACCTGCAGGACCTGATCCGCTGCCTGCGGGAAAGCGATGCCGAGATCGGACTGGCCTTCGACGGCGACGGCGATCGGCTCGGCGTCGTGACGAAGGACGGAAGCATCATCTATCCCGACCGCCAGCTGATGCTCTTCGCGAAGGACGTGCTCTCGCGCAATCCCGGCGCCGAGATCATCTACGACGTCAAGTGCAGTCGAAACGTCGCGGCCTTCGTGCGCCGGCACGGCGGGCGGCCGACGATGTGGCGCACCGGGCATTCGCTGATCAAGGCGAAGCTGAAGGAAAGCGGGGCGCCGCTCGCCGGTGAGATGAGCGGGCACGTTTTTTTCAAGGAGCGCTGGTACGGCTTCGACGACGGTCTTTATACCGGCGCGCGGCTGCTCGAGATTCTCTCGCAAAGCGCCGACCCGTCCGCCGAGCTCAATGCGTTGCCCGATTCGCCGGCGACGCCGGAGCTGCACCTGAAGACCGCCGAGGGCGAGAATTTCGCGCTCGTCGAGAGGCTGAAGCGCGAGGCGCGTTTCGAAGGCGCGACCGACGTGATCACGATCGACGGCGTTCGCGTCGAGTACCCGGACGGCTTCGGTCTTGCGCGTCCGTCGAACACGACGCCGGTGGTGGTGATCCGCTTCGAAGCCGACACGCCGGCGGCGCTCGAACGGATCCAGGCGGATTTCAGGAGCGCGATTCGCCGCATCGCGCCCGAGGCGCTGCTTCCTTTCTAGGCGGAGAGACCCGGATCGCGATTTCGATCCGGTCGTCAGGAGGGGGCAGGGGACCGGCCGAACGGCGTCCGTCCCCGATTTTCGGAACTACGTCACTGGATGCGGTAGTCCTCGCGCGATTTCCCTTGCGCTTCCAGGGCGGCGAGCCAGCGCGGCGTGCGGCCGCGACCGCTCCAGGTTTCGCCGGTCTTGCTGTTGCGGAACTTCGGCGCGACCGGTTTGCGGGGGCGTGCCGTCGCCTTCTTCGCGGCGCGGCCGCGACCGCGCCGCGGGCGATATTCCATGATGTCTTCGGGAGTGACGTCGAGCTTCTTCATCAGCGTCACGACCTGCCCGACGGCCTTTTTCTTCTTCTCGTCGGCGACCGCCTCGAGTTTCGCGGCCTGCGCCTCGAGTTTCTCGATCTGCTTGCGGATGGATTCATAAGATTTACGCGGCATTTTTCTTTGATACTCCCCGGTGCTTGTTTCCGATGCGCGTGTCAGTCGATTCGCGCGTTGCGGAATACTGCCATAGCCGATCCCGAGGGCATACCGAAATATAGGGTCGGTGGGTTATTCCGTTTGTCCCGGCACGAAAATCTGCGCGCCGGCGAGTCCGGTGTGCGGTCGGCCCGGCAGCGCGACGAAAAGCACGGGCTCGCGGCCTTCCGTCGACGCGCGTCGCGGGTCGACTGCCGCGCCGAAGGCCTCCCGGACGACCCGCACGAGAATCGCTCGCGACCTTTATTCGTTCCGAAGCGGGTGGCGGCACGAAAAGGTTTGCATCCGGGGGCTGGTGCTACACTTGATTCGTCCAGCACGAGTGCAGATTCGGATGAGCAATCTCATCATCGCCGTCGACGAAGTGGTGCTCCGGAGCCGGCGCATGCGCGCGCAGGAGCAGGGGTCGTGAGGCGATGCCGGCGCGGCGCCGGCTGCCCGACGCGCCACGAACCGCAGTATCTCCATTGATGCATAGGTTCTTCGACACGAACGTGCTGCTCGGCCAGGATTTCGACGGGCTCGAGACCGTCGATCCGTTCCGGGAACGCTGACTGCGGACGCTCTCTCGCGACATGGCACGGTGGCTATACACGATCGCCTGGTACCTGGCGATGCCGTGGCTCTTCGTGCACCTGCTGTGGCGCTCGCGCCGCCAGCCCGGGTACCGGCACCACCTCGGCGAGCGCTTCGGCGCGCATTCGCCGCGCGGCGACCTCCAGCCGCTGATCTGGCTGCACGCGGTTTCGGTCGGCGAGACGCGCGCGGCGCAACCGCTGGTCGATGCGCTGCTCGAGCGCTATCCGCAGTACGAGCTGCTCGTCACGCACATGACGCCGACCGGGCGCGAAGCGGCCGCTGCGCTGTTCTCGCACCCGCGCATCCATCGCGCCTACCTGCCGTACGACTATCCCTTCGCCGTGCGCCGCTTCCTTCGTGCGTGGCGCCCGTCGGTCGGGCTGCTGATGGAGACCGAGCTGTGGCCGAACCTCGTCGCGATCGCGCACGACGAAGGGGTACGGCTCGCGCTCGTCAACGCGCGCCTCTCCGAGCGTTCGCTGCGCAAGGGACAGCGCTGGGCGCGGCTGATCGAGCCTGCGCTCGCGAAGCTCGATCTGGTGCTGGCGCAATCGCAGGATGACGCGAGCCGGCTCGCGCAGCTGGGCCGCGGCGACGCGCGCGTGCTCGGCAACCTGAAGTTCGACGTCGGTTCGGCGCCGCGGCTCGAGGCGCTCGGGCACCAATGGCGCATCGACTGGCTCGCCGCACAGCGTGCCGACGGCTTGCCGCGCTTCTGCGTCGTCGCGGCGAGCACGCGCGAAGGCGAGGAAGCGCTGCTGCTCGACGCCTGGGCGTCGGCGCTGCTGCCGCCGTCGCTCGCCAGCCGCTTTCCGCCGCTGCTCGTGATCGTGCCCCGGCATCCGCAGCGCTTCGATGCGGTGGCGACGCTGATCGAATCGCACGGCTGGCGCCTGGCGAGGCGCAGCCGGATCCCCGAGGGGCAGCGCTGCGACGCGCAGGTGATCCTCGGCGATTCGATGGGCGAGATGTCCGCCTGGTACGCGCTGGCCGACGTGGCGATCATCGGCGGTTCGCTGCTTCCCTACGGCGGGCAGAACCTGATCGAGGCGTGTGCGGCCGGGGTCCCGGTGATCGTCGGTCCGCACACCTTCAACTTCGCCGAGGCCGCCGAGCGCGCGATCGATGCCGATGCGGCGATCCGCGTGCCCGACGCGGCGCGCGCGGTGAAGAAGGCGCTGGAGATCGTGCTGGAACCCGAGCGGCGCCAGTCGATGAGCGACCGTGCACTCGCGTTCACGGCGCGCCACCGCGGCGCGACCGAGCGGACGGTGCGGGCGCTCGAGCCGCTGTTGCGCGTCGAGCGGTGACGGGCCGGCCGGCGCGGAGCAGGCGCCGGCGCGCCCGGGCGACCGGCTAGGGCGACGGTGGAGTCAGCAGCGCATCCACCGCGGCGAGGTCCTCCTCGCCGAGAACCCCCGCCGTCGACTTCAGCAGCAGTCCGTTGACGAGCACGTCGTAGCGCGCGCGCGCGAGGTCTCGCCGGGTGCTGAACAGCTGCTGCTGGGCGTTGAGCACGTCGATGTTGATGCGCACGCCGACCTGGTAGCCGAGCAGGTTCGATTCGAGCGCGAGCTGGCTCGAGCGTTCGGCCGCTTCCAGCGCGCTCGCCTGCGCGAGGCTGCTGTTCACGCCGAGGTAGGCCTGGCGTGCCGCCTGCTCGACCTGCCGGCGCGTCGTCTCGAGGTCGGACTGCGAGCGGTCGAGCAGCGCCGTCGCCTCGCGCACGCCGGCGTCGATACCGCCGCCCGTGTACAGCGGCATCGACAGCTGCACGCCGACCGTCGCCGAGTTCGAGCGCAGGCCGACCGCGTTCAGCGTCGCGTTCTCGTTGCGGGCGAGCGAGCCGACGAGGTCGACGGTCGGATACTTCACGTAGCGGCGCCGCTCGATCTCGCGTCGTGCGATCTCGACGTTCACGCGCTGCTGCTGCACGGCGAGGCTGCTGTCGAGCGCCTGCTGCACCCACGCTGCCTCGCTGGTCGGCTGCGGCGGCTGCAGGGCGACGCCGCGCCGCAGCACCTCGAGTTCGCCGGCCGGGCGGCCGATCAGCTGCGCCAGCAGCGCCCGCTGCACCTCGAGCGCGTTCTGCGCGGCGATCTCCTGCGCGACGGTGAGATCGAAGCGCGCCTGCGCTTCCTGCTGGTCGGTGATCGTCGCCGTGCCGACCTCGAAATTGCGCTTGGCCGCTTCCAGCTGCTCGGCGATCGCACGCTTCTGTGCATGGATCGTCTCGAGGTTGTCCTGCGCGGCGAGCACGTCGAAATACGCGCGCGAGACGCGCAGGATCAGGTCCTGCTGCGCAGCGAGGTATTGCGCTTCGGAGATGCCGACCGCCAGCTTGCTCTGCTCCCATGCTTCGTGCTCGGGGAGGCTGAGCAGCGGCACCGACAGCTGGATCGAGTACGCCTCCGACGTGAAGCTGCGCGTCGGCGCGACGTTGGTATCGGAACGGACGCGGTTCATCCCCGCGCTCGCCCCGACCGCCGGCAACAGCAGCGAGCGCGCCTGCGGCACGCGTTCGCGCGTGGCGTCGAGCTGCGCGCGCGCCGACGCGACCTGCGCGTCGTTGGCGAGCGCCTCGCGCCACGCCTGCAGCAGGTCGAGCGCGAACGCGGGTGCGGCGGGCGCAGCCAGCAGCGCGAACGAAAGGGCGCCGGCAAACAGCTTCGCGGCCGTCTTGCGATTCATTGGAGACTCCAGCGGGGCGACGCGGCGGCTCCCGAAGCCCGGCTCAGTATCGCGGAATCGTCGCGTCGACTTCGCGAGTCCAGGCGTCGATGCCGCCTGCCAGGTTGTACACGCGCTCGAAACCGCGGTGCTCCAGGAACAGCGCGACCTGCGCGCTGCGCGCGCCGTGGTGGCAGATGCAGACGATCGGCCGCCGCGCGGGCAGCTCGTCGAGGCGCGACGGGATCTCGCGCATCGGCACGTGCAGCGCGTCGGGAAATGCGCTGATCGCGACCTCCCATGCCTCGCGCACGTCGAGCAGCAGCGGCGGCTCCTCGCAAAGCCAGGACGCGAGCGCGCGCGGCGCGATCTGCTGCATCGTCGACGAGTGCGCCGTCCGGCATCAGAACCGGAAACGTTCACGCTGCGGGAACTCGCGCAGCGGCGGTGCGGCGGTTTCGAACAGCTTTTCCGTGAAGAACTCTCGATCGCCGGTCCGCGTGACGCGTTGGGCGCTCATCACCGGCATCTCGCCGACGATCGCGATCAGCCGCCCGTTCGGGGCGAGCCGCTGCAGCAGCGAGTCGGGCACGAACTGCACCGAGCCCGACAGCACGATCACGTCGAAGCTGCCGTCGTTCGCGACGAGCAGGCCGTTGCGGTGCTCGACCCGGACGTTGCCGACGCCGGCGAACTTCAGGTTCGCCTGCGCGAAGCGGCACAGGTCCTCGCGCAGGTCGCAGGTGACGACCTGGCGGGCGAACTGTGCGAGCAGCGCGGCCATGTGGCCGGTGCCGGCGCCGATTTCCAGCACGGTGTGCGAGCGTTCGGGCAGCACCGACTGCAGTATCCGGGCCTCGAGCTTGGGCGAGAGCATCGATTCGCCGGTGGCGACTCCGTCGACCGTGATCGGGATCTCGAGGTCGCCGAACGCGAGCGCGCGCCAGGCGGGCGGGACGAAGTCTTCCCGATGCACCGCGAACAGCGTGTCGAGCACATCCGGGTCGAGCACCTCCCAGGTGCGGATCTGCTGCTCGACCATGTTGAAGCGCGCGCGTTCGAAGTCCATACGGGGCTGCGGGGGGATCGGAGGTGGCGGCATTCTATCAATGACCTTCCGCGGCGCAGCAGGCCCGGCAGCCCGCCCGGGCGGGCGAGGCGCTGCGCTGCGGGCGGCTCCGATCAACCGGTGTAGCGCGCGAGCGCGAGCGTGCAGTTGGTGCCGCCGAAGCCGAAGCTGTTCGACAGGATGGCTTCGTGCCGCACGCCGTCGACGCGTTCGCGCGCGATCGGCACGCCTTCGGCGCCTGCGTCGAGCGTCTCGATGTTGATGCTCGGCGCGACGAAGTCGTTCTGCAGCATCAACAGGCAGTAGATCGCTTCCTGCACCCCGGTGGCGCCCAGCGAGTGGCCGGTCATCGACTTCGTCGACGAGACGTGCGGCAGCGGCTGGCCGCGCTCGCCGAACACCTGGCGGATGGCGTCGAGCTCGGTGATGTCGCCCACCGGCGTGCTCGTGCCGTGCGTGTTGACGTAGCTGACCGGCGTCTTCACGGTGGCGAGCGCCTGCCGCATGCAGCGAACCGCGCCTTCGCCGCTCGGCGCGACCATGTCGTGGCCGTCGGAGGTGGCGCCGTAGCCGACGATCTCGGCGTAGATGCGCGCACCGCGCGCCTTCGCGTGCTCGAGCTCCTCGAGCACGACGACGCCTCCGCCCCCGGCGATGACGAACCCGTCGCGGTTCGCGTCGTACGCGCGCGACGCCTGTTGCGGGCGGTCGTTGTACTTCGACGACATCGCCCCCATTGCGTCGAACAGCACCGACAGGGTCCAGTCGAGCTCCTCGGCGCCGCCGGCGAACATCAGGTCCTGCTTGCCCCACTGGATGAGCTCGGAGGCATTGCCGATGCAGTGCGCGGACGTCGAGCAGGCCGACGAGATCGAGTAGTTGACTCCGCGGATCCGGAAGTTCGTCGCCGCGGTGGCCGAGGTCGTCGACGACATGCAGCGCGGCACCATGTAGGGACCGACGCGCTTCGGGCCGCGTTCCTTGCAGATCGCGGCCGCCTCGACCTGGTTGCGCGTGGAAGGGCCGCCGGAACCGACGACGATGCCGGTGCGCTCGTTCGAGACCTGGTCGGGAGCGAGTCCGGCGTCGGCGATCGCCTGCTCCATCGACAGGTGCAGGTAGGCGGCGCCGTCGCCCATGAAGCGGCGCAGCTTGCGGTCGATGGCCGCGTCGAGATCGATTTCCGGGCGTCCGGCCACCTGGCTGCGGAAGCCGAGCTCGGCGTACTCCGGAATGAAGGAGATGCCCGAGCGGCCCCCGCGCAGGGAATCGAGCACCTGTCCGGCATCCGTGCCGATGCACGAAACGATGCCCATTCCCGTGACGACGACGCGTCGCGTACCGTTCATGTCTCTAGATCGACTTCGGGTTTTCGAACAGCCCCACCTGCAGGTCGGAGGCCTGATAGATCAATTCGCCGTCGGCGCGCACCTCGCCGTCGGCCACTCCCAGCACCAGGCGTCGATTGATCACGCGCTTGACGTCGATGCGGTAATCGACGCGTTTCGTCTCCGGCAGGATCTGTCCGGTGAACTTCAGCTGCGCGAGCCCGAGCGCGCGGCCCGAGCCGGGCGCGCCCGTCCAGCCGAGGAAGAAGCCGAGCATCTGCCACAGGGAGTCGAGGCCCAGGCAGCCGGGCATCACCGGGTCGCCCTCGAAGTGGCAGCTGAAGAACCAGAGATCGGGCCGGATGTCGAATTCCGCCTTCATGTAGCCCTTGTCGAAGGCGCCGCCGGTGGCGGAGATCTCGGTGATGCGATCGAACATCAGCATCGGCGGCAACGGCAGGCGCGCGTTGCCCGGGCCGAACAGGTCTCCGTGGCCGCAGGCGATCAGGTCTTCGTAGGCGTAGCTCGACTTCTGGGTGAAACGCATCGGGTCGAGGGCCAGCGGGGATGTCATCGATGGACAGGAAAGTGAGAAGGCGGGTGCGCCGCGGCGAGCAGCGCGTATCCCGCGCAATGATACGGAAATTTGCCCGCGCTTCGTCGCGCGCCCTGAAAGCGCAGGCCGGTCCTCGGCGGAACGGTCAGCGCCCGATGAGTCCGCGCAACAGGTCGCGCGGATTCGGCTTCGACGATTCGCCGGCGTCGCCGGAGTCGCCCGACTTGCTCCTGCCGAGCAGGCGTTCCTCGAGCTGCCGGGTCACTTCCTGCTTCAGTGCGTCGCGTGCGAGGCGCTCGACTTCCACGCTGTACGACAGCGCGGCCATCGGACCGGCGACGCGCACCGGGATCGTGACGCCGCGCAGCGCGGAGCGCTCCGCGCCGCCTTGTCCGGCGAGGCTGCCGACGAGCGAGACGCGCAGCAGGTAGTCGACCGTCTGTTCCGGGATGTCGATGGTGCCGCTGCCCCCGACGCGCAGCAGCGGCGAGCGCACGTCGAGATCGTCGTTGTGGGCCACGCCCTGGCGGATCGCGAAGCTCGCGTCGAGCGACGAGAACGCCGTCCTCTCGCCGCCGCCGGCGCGGTCCTGCAGCGCCTGGCCCGGGCCGCCGCCGCGCACCGCGGCGATCGTGCTCTCGACCTTCTGCAGCACCTTGCCCAGGTCGATGCCCCGGATCGCACCGTCGCGCAGCGCGATGCGCGCGCTGCCGGAGAGCGAACGCTCGAGCGCCGGTACCGTCGTGCCGGTGCCGGCGACGTCGATCGAGACGCTGCCGCGTCCTTCGAGCACGTCGCGTCGTGCGAACTCGCGCAACGCCAGTCCGACGTCGACGTCGTTCAGCCGCATCTTCAGCGCGGCGCGACCGCTCTTCGCGAGCGAGGCATTGCCGTTGGCGGTGCCGCCGAGCAGCCCCGCGGCAAGGCGCGTGACGTCGATGCGCCCCTTGCCGGAGCGCAGCGTCATCGTGAGGTCGCGCAGGTCGACGCCGGCGGCGCGCAGCACGCCGATGCGCAGCGAGCCGGTGGTGTCGACGTCGGCGATCGGGGGGATCGGGATCGCGGCGGGGGCCGGTGCGGCTGCCTTCGGCTGCGTGCCGCCCGACGCGCCACCGGCCGGGGCGCCGGAGGGGCCCGGCGCCGGTGCGCCGCGGAAACGGTCGACGTCGAGCCGTTCGGCCTGCAGGTCGAACTGCAACGCCAACGGCGACAGGCTGGGCACCGTGAAGCGCGCCTGCATCGGCGATTCGTCGACGCGGCCCTGGAGATCGAGCGACGCGGTCTTTCGCTGCAGGTCGATCGCTCCCTGCCCGCCGAGCGAGACCTTGACGCCGTCGGCGGGCAGGCCCGCGCCCGAGACCGTGAGGTTCGCGCGAATGTCGCGCAAGGTGATCGGCTGTTGCGCGGGCGCCGATATCTCGGTGGACAGCGACGCGTCGAGCTTGCTCGCGTCGCGTTGCATCTGCACCTGCAGCGCCACCGGCTTGCCCGCGATCGAAGCGCCGGCGATCGTCAGCGCCGGCGCTTCCAGCTGCGCGGTGATGCCGTCGTCGGTCGTCGCGGCGAGCCGGGCGTCGGAGAGCTCGATGCGTCCCGTCGCGAAGTCGGCGCGATAGCGGCTCGACGCGTTCAGCTGTGCGTCGATGCCTGCTTTCTTGCCGGTGAGCCGGCCGCTCGCCTGCACCCTGCCGGGCTCGCCGCTTCCGATGCGGTCGGCGTCGAGGTCGAGGCCGTGCAGCCGCCATTCGTCGCCGGCGGCCTCGTCGCGCCAGCCGAGCGAGGCGTCGCGCAGCGCGACTTCCGCGACGGTCACGCTCGTCGCGGCAGCCGACGCGGCATCGCCGGGCGTGGCGGGCGGGGCCGGCGATGCGCTGCCGTCGGCGCCCGGTTCCTTCAGGCGTGCGAGCAGGTCGTCGAAGTTCGTGCTGCCGTCGGCGTGCCGCACGGCGTCCACACTGAGGCCGTCGAGCGCGACGCGCTCGATCTGCACTTGGCGCGCCAGCAGCGGGCGCAGTTTCACGCCGATGTTCGCCGACTCGATGCTCGCGAAGCGTCCCTCGCCTCTCGGCCCGGAGAGCGTCGCCCGGTCCATCGAGAGCGCGATGCCGGGCCAGACCGACAGCGAGAGCTCGCCTTCGATCGCCAGTTTGCGGCCCGTGTGCCGCTCGACGAGCTCGACGATCGTCGGCTTGTAGCGATTCGCGTCGAAGGTGGCGATGAAGACGACGATCGCCGTCGCGATCAGGGCGACCACGACGGCGAGTCCGATCCATACCGTGCGCAGGCGCATGTGCGATCTTCTTCCGTTCGTTCCGTTGGGCGGCGCGTAAAACGATGCTACGAGGAAATCCCTGCGGGGGTCAGTCGGCGCGCGGCGGCCGCGGGTTCTCCCTTACACACTGTTACGCCTTTTGCAGGATCGGGGCTGGCCGGGCGCGACCGCCCGGCCTACGCTGGCTGCGAGGGTCGGGCGACAGCGCCCGGCCGCCGAATCGAGGAGTCGACGATGAACGAAACACGAATTCTCCCTGCGGCACGGCGGATCTCGCCGGTTGCGCTGCGGTGGATGGCTGCCTCGGCGCTCGCGTTGTCCGCGGCCGTGTGGCTGGCGCCGCCCGCACAGGCTTCGCAGCCGGTGCTCGGTGCGATCGTCGGCGGCGGAGCGGGCGCGCTCATCGGTCAATCGATCGGCGGACGCGACGGGGCGGTGATCGGCGGCGCGATCGGCGCCGCGGCGGGTGCGGCGGCCGCGCAGCATCGTCACTCCGGATACGGCGCTTCGGTCGGCTTCGGCCATCCGGCCCCGGTCTACGTCCCGGCGCCGCCCGTCTACTACGCGGCGCCTCCCGTGTACTACGCGCCTGCGCCGGTGGTGATCCCCCCGCCGCGCGTCGTGTATCGCGCTCCCAGGGTCGTTCACGTGAAGCCGCCGCACGTGCGGTATCGTGCGGATCATGGCTGGTCGCACGACCGCCATTCCCATCACCGACATCGCGGCGATCGCGGCCGGGGTCATCGCCACTGATCGCATGTCCGCGTCCGGCACGGCTGCCGGACGCGCGCCGGGAACCGCCGCGTCGATCGTCGCTTCGAGCGGAGGTTTCCGGTGACGCGATCACCGCTGTGCGGCCCCACCGATTTCGGGGCCGCTTCGAGCATCGTTTCCGTCGCGGCTTCGCTCGCCGGGCGATTCGGCGCGCGCTGCGCGGTTCCTGCACTGCCCGACCGCCCGCTCGTCGACGCGCTGGCGTCGTGCCGTGCGGCCGTGTTCGTGCTGATGGACGGGCTCGGCGAACGACAACTGGGCATGCATGCGCCCGACGGCGCGCTCGCGCACTTCCGTGTTCGTTCGCTCGATTCCGTCTTTCCGTCGAGCACCGCGCCCGCGCTGTCGGCCCTGTCGGCCGCCGCGCCACCCGCGGCGCACGGCAACCCGGGCTGGCTGATGTGGTCGGAGGCGGCGCAGGCGGTCATCCGCACGCTGCCGATGGACCTGCGCAGCGATCACACCGCGAAGCTGCTCGCCGCGGACACCTGGGCGTGGGCGCCGTGGATGACGCGCTGCCGCGTGCCGGCGTTCGCGCTGTTGCCGGCGCAGATCGCCGATTCCGAGTTCTCGCGCCACGCGTATTCCGGGTCGACGATCGTCGCGTATCGCAGCCTCGACGAGACGGTCGAGCGGCTCGAGACATTGCTCGACGAGGCGGGCGGCGCGGCGAGCATCTTCGTCTACCTGCCGCACTTCGACACCGTGAGCCACGAAGCGGGCTGCACGAGCGACGAGGCCGCGGCCGTCGTGCGCCGGCTCGATCGCTGGTTCGGCCGGCTCGTCGAGCGGATGCACGATCGCGACGCCCTCGTGCTCGCAACGGCCGACCACGGTTTCGTCGACGTCGCCGAAGACGATCAGCTGCAGCTCGAGCAGTTTCCGTCGATCGCGGCGTGCCTCGAGCGACCGCTGACCGGCGAGCCCCGCGTGCCGCTCTGTACGGTGCGCCCCGAGGCCGTCGAGCGCTTCGGCGAGACCGTCCGCGCGGCGCTCGGCGACGCCTTCGACGTGCATCGGTCGCAGGAGTTGCTCGACGCCGGCTGGTTCGGCGAGGGCGATGCGCTTGCCGGGCGACTCGGTACGCACGTGCTCGTCCCGCGGCGTTGCGTCACGCTGGTCGACACGCTCGAAGGCGAGGCGCCGATGCGCTTCATCGGCATGCACGGCGGGCCGAGCGAAGACGAGATGCGCGTGCCGCTGCTCGGGGCGTGGCGAGGCGAGCCGCTGCGCTGAAGCAGGGGGCGCGTCTGCGGTTACCATCGCGGTCGGCGCATCGTCGCGTCGACTCAGCGCGCAACGCTTCGCTTGCGCGGCATGAACTCGTGAACCATCGGAGAACTTCCCGCCCGGCGGGTGCGGACGCCTCGCGCACCGCCGGCGCCGCCGTTCGCAATGCCCTGTCGATCGCAGGCATCGATCCGAGCGGCGGCGCCGGCATCTTCGCCGACCTCAAGGCATTCTCGGCGCTCGGCGCCTACGGCACGGGCGTCGTCGCCGCGTTGACCGCGCAGAACACCCGCGCGGTGACGGGGGTGCACGCCGTGCCGCCCGCGTTCGTGCGCCTGCAGATCGACACGCTCTTCGCCGACGTACGGATCGATGCGGCGAAGATCGGGATGCTCGGCACCGCGCCGGTGGCCGCCGCGGTGGCCGAGGGGCTCGCCGCGCCGATCGCCGAGGGGCGGCTGCCGCATCGGGTCGTCGACCCGGTGATGGTCGCCAAGAGCGGCGACGTGCTGCTCGATCGCGACGCGATCGGCACGCTGATCGAAGCGATCCTGCCGCTGGCGACGATGATCACGCCGAACCTGCCCGAGGCCGGCGTGCTGCTGCAGGAGCGCGCGCCGGAGACGCCGCGCGAGATGCGCCGTGCGGCCGAGCGCCTGCGCCGGCTGCTCGCCGACGACGGCCTGCGCTTCGTCCTGCTCAAGGGCGGACACGCGAGCGGCGATCCGATCGACCTCCTGCACGACGGCGACCGCATGATCGAGCTGCCCGAGACGCGGGTCGAGACGAACAACACGCACGGCACCGGCTGCACGCTGTCGGCGGCGATCGCCGCGCTGCTCGCGCGCGGCGCCGAGCCGGTGGATGCCGTACGCGAGGCGAAGCGCTATCTGACCGACGCGTTGCGCAATGCCGATCGACTCGACATCGGCAGCGGCCATGGTCCGGTCCACCATTTCCACGCCTGGTGGGATCGATGATCGAGGTCTTCTACGGGCTTCCGATCCTCGTCAAGGCGGCGCTGCTCGGCATCGTCGAGGGGCTCACCGAGTTCCTGCCCATCTCCAGCACCGGTCACCTGATCCTGGCGTCGAGCGCGCTCGGCTTCCACGGCGAGAAGGCGAAGATGTTCTCGGTCGCGATCCAGACCGGCGCGATGCTCGCCGTCATCTGGTACTTCCGCGCCCGCATCGTCGGGACCTTCGCCGGCGTGCGCACCGACCCGAGCGCGCGGCGCTTCGCGGCCAACGTCGTCGTCGCGTTCCTGCCTGCGGCGATCCTCGGCGTGATGTTCGCCGGAGTGATCAAGGAGCACCTGTTCCAGCCGGTGCCGGTGGCGATCGCGTTCATCGCCGGAGGGCTGGTCATCCTCTGGGTCGAGCGCGGACGCAGCCGCATGCAGGCCGCGCAGACGGTGCATCACGTCGACGCGATCACGCTCGCCGACGCGATGAAGCTCGGCGTCGCGCAGGCGTTCGCGCTGATCCCGGGAACGAGCCGCTCGGGAGCGACGATCATCGGCGGCATGCTGTTCGGCCTGTCGCGACGCGTCGCCACCGAATTCTCGTTCTTTCTCGCGATTCCGACGCTGGTCGGCGCGGGCATCTACGACTCGTGGCAGTACCGGTCGCTCCTCGGACCGGCCGACCTGCCGCTGTTCGGCGTCGGGCTGCTGTTCTCGTTCTTCGCGGCGCTCGCCTGCGTGCACTGGCTGATCCGGTACGTCGCCACGCACGATTTCGTCCCGTTCGCCTGGTACCGGATCGCTTTCGGAATCGTGGTGCTGGTGTCGGCGTGGACGGGGCTCGTCCAGTGGGGCGTGTGACGGCCCAGCTGCGCTGCCGCGCCGGCCGGCGCTGTCGAAATTGTTTACATCCCGGTGTGGACACCGCGCGAGCGTCTCTCGCAACGCATTGATTTCGGATATATCTTTTGCGCTGGCGTATTTCTTGCTTCAACAGGATCCGACCTGTCGCCGAGAGAGGAGTGTCCTGATGAAGCGGTTCCTGTCCACTGCCTGCGTCGCCGTCGCCATGCTGGCGGGCGCGCCCGCGCGGGCCGACGTCGTCTACCAGTACGACGTCGATGCCGCGCTGAACAGCAGCACCGGTGGCACGCCGCTCGCCACGCTCGTCGTCGACGCCGGCGAATGGCTGACGATCCAGGCCGGCGAGGGCGATCTCTGGTCGGCCGGTGCCTTGCCCCGGTGGTCCAACGCCGACGGGCTGGTTGTCCCGCTGTACGCCACGGGAAGCGACGAGTCGGGCCAACCGGCGGGAACCCTGATCGGACAGAGCTTCTCCCTCCACGGGGCGGGCGGCTTCTCGGCGCCCTTCGGCGCACTCGTCGGCGAGATCGGCGGCGACTATCGCCTGCTGGGCACCTCGTTCAGCGGTCCGGCCTGGGGCACGGGTACGCTGAACCTGCGGTACTGGGACAGCAACGCCGCCGACAACGGCGGGTCGGTGCGCGTCTCGATGACGGTCGGCCGGGCCGCGACCCCGATTCCTGCGCCGCTGCCCCTCGCGTTGATGGGCGCCGGTGCGCTCGCCGCTGCCTTCGCCACCCGCGGCGCACGCCGCCGCACCGGGCCGGCCGACTAAGCCGCTTCGGTCGCTTCGGCGGCCGGGCGTCGGAACACGAGATCGCGGATCTCGTGTCCGAGTCGCGCGCCGCGATTCTCGAAGCGTGTCGGCGGCCGGTATGCCGGCCGCGCCGCGAAGCCGGCGACGGTGTTCTCGAGCAAGGGCTCGCCCGACAGCACCTCGAGCATCTGCTGTGCGTACGGCTCCCAGTCGGTCGCGCAGTGCACGATGCCGCCGGGGCGCAGCCGGCTCGCCAGCAGCGCCACGAACGGCGGCTGGATCAGCCGGCGCTTGTGGTGCCGCTTCTTCGGCCACGGATCGGGGAAGAACACCTGCACGCGCGCGAGCGAGTCGGGCGCGACCATGTCGCGAAGGACTTCCACCGCGTCGTGCTGGATGATCCGCAGGTTCGTCAGCTGCTGCGACTCGATCCGCATCAGCAGCGCGCCGACGCCGGCAGGATAGACCTCGATGCCCAGGAAATCGTGCTGCGGCTCCGCGGACGCGATGCTGGCGGTCGCGTCGCCCATGCCGAAGCCGATCTCGACGACGAGCGGCGCCCGGCGCGCGTACAGCTCCTCGCAGCGCTGCGCGTCCAGTGCGCGCGTCGGGTCGTAGGCAATGCACCAACGTTCGCGCAGCGTCTCGTACGCGATGCGCTGGCCGCTGGTGAAGTGCCCGCGTCGCCCCGAGTAGCTGCGGATGTGCGGGTGCGGCGACGCCGGTGTCGTCGCGCTCACGAACGCGGTGCGGCCGGTGCGATGAGCCCGCTCGTCGGCGACGACGGCGCGGCCGAGTACGGTTTCTTCGGCATGCGACCGGCGAGGAACGCATCGCGGCCGGCCTCGACGGCCTTGCGCATCGCGCCGGCCATCCGTACCGGATCGCGCGCGGCGGCGACGGCGGTGTTCATCAGCACGCCCGCGCAGCCGAGCTCCATCGCGATCGTCGCGTCGGACGCGGTGCCGACGCCGGCGTCGACGATGACCGGCACCTGCGCCTGTTCGAGGATCAGCTGAAGGTTCCACGGATTCAGGATGCCCATGCCGGAGCCGATCAGCGAGGCCAGCGGCATCACGGCGACGCAGCCGATCTCCTCGAGCCGCTTCGCCTGGATCGGGTCGTCGCTCGTGTAGACCATCACCTCGAAGCCTTCGCGCACCAGCGTCTCTGCCGCCTTCAGCGTCTCGGGCATGTTCGGATAGAGCGAACGCGCATCGCCGAGCACTTCGAGCTTGACCAGCGTGTGGTCGTCGAGCAGCTCGCGCGCCAGTCGCAGCGTGCGCACGGCGTCGTCGGCGCTGTAGCAGCCGGCGGTGTTGGGCAGGATCGTGAAGCGCTCGGGCGAGAGGAAGTCGAGCAGGTTCGGCTCGCCGGCGTTCTGCCCGATGTTCGTGCGCCGGATCGCGACGGTGACGATCTGCGCGCCGCTCGCCTCGACGGCCTCGCGAGTCTGGTCGAAGTCGCGATACTTGCCGGTGCCGATCAGCAGGCGCGAGGAGAAACGGCGGCGGCCGATCGTCAGCAGGTCGGAGGTGTTCATGGTGCTGTGGATGGGATCGACGGACATCGGGAGCCGCGCGCCGGCACGTTCAGCCTGCCGGCTCGACGCGCACCTCGAAGTTGACCGAGTTCGACATGAAGCAGTTGCGATGCGCCTTGTCGTGCAGTGCGCCGAGCGCGGCGGCATCGAGCGGCTCGGCGAGCGTGACCTGCGGATGCAGGACGACCTCGACGAAGCGCATCTTCCCGTCCTTCATGCCGAGACGGCCGCTCGCGCGGTCGGAATAGCCGGTGACGCGCACGCCCGCCTTGATCGCCACCGCCATGAACGTGAGGAAGTGGCATTGCATCAGCGACGCCATCATCAGCGTCTCGGGGTTCGGCTGCCGGTCGTCGCCGTGGAACACCGAAGGGGCCGACGCAGTGATCGACGCGCCGCCGTCGAATTCGATGCGCGTGCCGCGGTGCAGGCCGGGATAGTCCCAGGCGCGATCCCGCGGCTGGCCGTCCCAGTGCAGGCTGCCTTCGAAGAGGTGCTCGTTGGCCAATCGTTCCTCCGCTCGGTGCGGGCGCATTCAGCCGCCGCCGACGGCGACGACGATCTCGACGCGGTCGCCGGCCTGCAGGAGCTCGTGCTCGTGCCGGCTGCGCGGGATGATCTCGCCGTTGCGTTCGATGGCGATGCGGCGGCCGGCGAGGCCGAGCTCGCCGAGCAGGGCCGACACGGTTGCCGGGGCGGGCAAGGGGCGCGGGTCTCCGTTGACGACGATCGTTTGCATGCCTCGATTGTCTCACGCGCGCGCGTCGGGTCTCGTGTGCCTGGATCGGGTCTCGTGTTGCTCATTTCGCCCGCGAGGCGTTCGAGTCGCTGCGTCGGTCCCGTCGCCCCGCCGAGGCGTCCACCGACATCTCGGAACTCCGGAAGTGCCGATCGTCGGCACCTTCGCCGTGGGTCGTTGGTTGCGTGGGCGACAGCGCCCGCTTTTCGGGTGTTTTCGCGCACGCCCGCTTCGCTGCACGCGCGATATCCCGGATAACGGGAGTTCTTGCGGCGCAGGTGACGTCACGGTCATCGCGTCGAACACGACGTGCCCAACAGCGGCGTCTGCGTGGCTTGCGCCACGCCGCCGGTGGACGAGCCTGCCGTGCATCACGTCCTGTCGGCGTGACGACGCGACTTCGACTCGTCCGCGGAAAGGGGGCAAGCCCGGACCTCGACGCCCGACTCGAGCGAAACGCTTTCGCCTTTTCGAATGCGAAGCCGCATGGCGCGGCCGTATTGCGCTAGATTCGGCCCCGAGCCCATCGCACCTGCCTGCGCCTTGCCACTCGAATCGTCCGCATCGCAACCAGGCACCTGGCCCGCCCGCCTGGAGCTCGTCTTCGAGCGACGCGAGCGCGCGACGCGGCTCGTCTGCAACCGCCACGCCGGGCCGCTGCGCTTGATCCGGGCGCTGCCCGTCGCCGACGGCAGCTGCGAGGCCGTGCTGGTCCACCCTCCGGGCGGGCTGGTGGACGGCGATACGCTCGACATCGACGTGCGCGTCGGAGCATCGGCGCACGTGCTGTGCACGACACCCGGTGCGCAGAAGTGGTACCGGCGTGCTGCCGCGCACTCGCGTGCGGGCGAGCGAAGCGCCAGCGAGCAGGGAGACAGTGAGCAGGGAGACAGCGCACGCAGCCCCGGCGCAGGTTCACGCGTGACGACGGTGCTGCAGGTCGGAGCGCAAGCGATGCTCGAATGGCTGCCGCAGCCGGCGATCGTCTACGACGGCGCGCACGCCGAGCAGGAAGTCGTCTTCGATCTCGCCGGCGACGCCTGCCTGATCGCGTGGGAGTGCCTCGTGCTCGGCAGACGCGCGATGGGCGAACGCTTTCGTCGCGGCAGCCTGCGCCAGTCGCTGTCGTTGCGCATCGGCGGCCGACTCGCGTGGTCGGAGCGAACGGTGGCGGACGCGGGCGCGCGCCTGTTCGACTCTCCGCTCGGCTGGCGCGGCCGTTGCGTTGCGGCGACCGTGCTCGCGGTGGGCGTCGACCCGCCTGCGCTGCTCGAAGAATGGCGCGCGATCCTGCACGGCTTCGAGAGTCGCACGCCGGCACTCGACGCGGCGGCGACGCGCCTGGAGCCGCGGCTGCTGCTTGCACGCCTGCTCGCCGACGAGCCCGAGGACGCGATGCAGGCGGCGCGCGCGCTGCGGGCCGCGGCGCGACGCGCGTTCACGGGAACCGAAGCGCACGCACCGCGCATCTGGGCCACCTGAATCCGGGCGAGCCGGGCTCGGCGACCGGGTTCGAGAGACCCGAGGACGACCCGGCGCCGCCGCCGACCACCCTGGAGCGAACGATGGACCTGTCACCGAGAGAGAAAGACAAGCTGCTGATCTTCACCGCGGGCCTGGTCGCCGAGCGGCGGCGCGCGCGCGGATTGAAGCTCAATCATCCCGAAGCCGTCGCCTACATCACGGCAGCCGTGCTCGAGGGCGCGCGCGACGGGCGCAGCGTCGCCGACCTCATGCACTACGGAACGACGCTGCTCGGTCGCGACGACGTCATGGAGGGAGTGCCCGAGATGATCCCGGAGATCCAGGTCGAGGCGACCTTCCCGGACGGCACCAAGTTGGTAACCGTGCACGATCCCATTCCCTGATTCGGAGCACGCGCGGCTTCCGAGGCTTCGTTCGGCACTGCGCCGGTGCGTCTGCGGCGCAAATCTCGTTGGCATGGTTGTTGCGAAAGAGGGTGGTGACGCGATCGACCGCGTCGAACCTTCCAACGCGTGCAACTCCATCGAGGCAACCATGACGCAACGCCGTGACATCCTGAAAGCCGCTGCCGGTGCGGCGCTTGCCCTGCCGGGGCTGAGCGCCTCCAACCTGCTCTTCGCGCAGGACCGCTCGCCGATCAAGGTGGGCGTGCTGCACTCGTTGTCCGGGACGATGGCGATCTCCGAGACCGCGCTGAAGAACACGGTGCTGATGGCGATCGAGCAGATCAACGCGACCGGCGGGGTGATGGGTCGTCCGCTCGAGGCGGTCGTCGTCGACCCGGCGTCGAACTGGCCGCTGTTCGCCGAGAAGGCGCGCCAGCTGATCTCGCACGACCGGGTCGCCGTCACCTTCGGCTGCTGGACCTCGGTTTCGCGCAAGTCGGTGCTGCCCGTCTTCGAGGAGTTGAACGGCCTGCTGTTCTATCCCGTGCAGTACGAAGGCGAGGAGTTGTCGAAGAACGTCTTCTATACGGGCGCCGCACCGAACCAGCAGGCGATTCCCGCCGTCGAGTACCTGATGGGCGAGGACGGCGGGGCGGCCAAACGCTGGGTGCTGCTCGGCACCGACTACGTCTATCCGCGCACGACGAACAAGATCCTGCGCGCCTTCCTCGTGTCGAAGGGCGTGAAGAGCGAGGACATCGACGAGCGCTACACGCCCTTCGGTCACGCCGACTACCAGACGATCGTCGCCGACATCCGGAAGTTCTCGGCGGGCGCTCGTACGGCGGTCGTGTCGACGATCAACGGCGATTCCAACGTGCCGTTCTACAAGGAGCTCGGCAACCAGGGCCTGAAGGCGACCGACGTGCCGGTGGTCGCGTTCTCGGTCGGCGAGGAGGAGTTGCGCGGCGTCGACACGAAGCCGCTGGTCGGGCACCTCGCGGCGTGGAACTACTTCATGTCGGTGAAGAACCCCGAGAACGAGAAGTTCATCGCGATGTACAGGGCGTGGGCCGCGAAGAACAACGTGCCCGATGCGGCGTCCGCCGTCACCAACGACCCGATGGAAGCGACCTGGGTCGGCATCCACCTGTGGAAGCAGGCAGTGGAGAAGGCGAAGTCGATCGAGGTCGACAAGGTGCGCCCCGCCGTCTACGGCCAGAGCTTCCGCGCACCCAGCGGCTTCACGCTGAAGATGGACGAGACGAACCATCACCTGCACAAGCCGGTGATGATCGGCGAGGTCCAGGCGAACGGCCAGTTCTCGGTGGTCTACCGGACGAAGGCGCCGATCCGTGCGCAGCCGTGGTCGCCGTTCATCGCCGGCAACGAGGGCAGGCAGAACGTCTGAGCGTCGATCCGGTCGCGTTCCTGCGGTGCCCGCGATGCGCATGATGCGTTCGTTGTTGCCTGCCTGCCTGCTGGTCTTCGCCTGCCTGCTGGCGGCGACCCACGCGCGCGCCGTCGACGAAGCGTCGCTGAAGCAGCTCGCCTCCGATGACTTCGGCGAGAAGGCGGCTGCGATCGATGCGATCGTCGCGGCGCCGTCGGCGCGCGCCGTGCCGGTGCTGCGCGCGCTGCTCGACGGACAGCTGCTCGTCGACGCCGACGGCCGCGGATGGATCGACGCGGGCGACGGCCGCCCGCTCGACGCGCTCACCGGCAAGCCGTCGACGCTTCCTTCGTCGAGCGAAGCCGCGACGGTGACGCTCAACAACCGGCTGCGCGCACGCATCGCGACCGCGGTCGCGGGGCTGCGGCTGCAGTCGCCCGAGCGCGACCTGCGCCTGCACGCCGCGCGAGAGCTGCAGGACAGCACGGACGAGAAGCTCCTGCCCGCGCTCGAGGAGGCTGCCGGACGCGAGCGCGACGCGGAAGTGCTCGCCGTGCTGCGCATGACGATGGCCGCGATGCAGATCCGCTCGCAGGACCCGTCCGAGCGGCTGCAGGCGGCGCAGCGGCTCGGCGAGAGCACGCTGCCGTCGACGCCGGCGCTGCTGGCGTCGCTGCTTCGCACGAAGGCCGACGGCAGCTTCGTCGAGCCCGACGGCGCGGTGCGCGACGCGGCGCGCGCGTCGCTCGCGTCGGTCGAGCGCAGGCTCGAGCGTGCGGAGTGGTTCGGTCGCATCTTCGCCGGCCTGTCGCTCGGCAGCATCCTGATGCTCGCCGCGATGGGGCTCGCGGTGACCTTCGGCCTGCTCGGCGTCATCAACATGGCGCACGGCGAGATGATCATGATCGGTGCCTACGCGGCGTACCTGACGCAGGGCCTGTTCCGCGTCGCGTTCCCCGGGGCCTTCGGCTGGTATCCGATCGCGGCGCTGCCGGTCGCCTTCCTTTCCGCGGCACTCGTCGGCATCGCGATCGAGCGTACGGTGATCCGCTGGCTGTACGGTCGTCCGCTGGAGACGCTGCTCGCGACATGGGGCGTCAGCCTGATCCTGATCCAGGCGGTGCGCCAGCTGTTCGGTCCGCAGAACGTCGAGATCGAGAATCCGTCCTGGCTCTCGGGCGGCCTGTCGCTGGCCGGCGTCGTGCTTCCCTGGAACAGGATCGCGATCATCGTGTTCTCGCTGCTCGTGCTCGCCGCCGTCGTCGCGCTGCTGCAGCGCACGCGGCTGGGCCTGTTCGTGCGCGGCGTCACGCAGAACCGCGCGATGGCTTCCGCGGTCGGCGTCCCCACCGGCCGCGTCGACATGATGGCCTTCGGACTCGGTTCGGGCATCGCGGGGCTGGCCGGCGTGGCGCTGTCGCAGGTCGGCAACGTCGGCCCCGAACTCGGGCAGGCGTGGATCATCGACTCCTTCATCGTCGTGGTGCTCGGCGGCGTAGGGCAGCTCGTCGGCACGGTGGTCGCCGGTTTCGGGCTCGGCGTGCTGAACAAGCTGATCGAGCCGTGGCTCGGCGCGGTGATCGCGAAGATCCTGATCCTCGCGTTCGTCGTCGCCTTCATCCAGAAGCGGCCCGGCGGCCTGTTCGCGCTGAAGGGCCGGATGGTCGAGACCTGAACCCGGGAACCGGCCGATCGAGAACCGACATGCTCGTCGCTCCCCGCCGCTCGCTGCTGAGCCCGCTGCAATGGACGCTGCTGCTCGCCGCCTTCGCCGCCGTCGGCGTCGCGGTGCCGCTGCTGCACGCCGTGCTGCCCGAGGGCGCCCCGCTGCGCCCGTCGAGCTACGCGCTCACGCTCGCCGGCAAGTTCATGTGCTATGCGATGGTCGCCGTCGCGATGGACCTGATCTGGGGATACACGGGCATCCTGAGCCTCGGCCAGTCGCTCTTCTTCGCGCTCGGCGGCTATGCGTTCGGCATGCACCTGATGCGCGGGATCGGCCGCGAGGGCCAGTACCAAAGCGAGCTGCCCGACTTCATGGTCTTCCTCGACTGGAAGGAGCTGCCGCTGCACTGGTGGAACAGCGACAGCTTCCTCTGGAGCCTGCTGCTGGTGGTCGCGGTGCCCGGACTGCTCGCCTTCGTGTTCGGCTACTTCGCGTTCCGTTCGCGCATCAAGGGCGTCTACTTCTCGATCATCACGCAGGCGATGACCTTCGCCTTCATGCTGCTGTTCTTCCGCAACGAGACCGGCTTCGGCGGCAACAACGGATTCACCGACTTCAAGACCCTGCTCGGTCATCGGCTGACCGAGCCCGCCACGCGCGCGGCGGTCCTCGCGACGACGGCATGCGCACTGCTCGCGACCTTGCTGCTCGCGCGCTGGCTGGTCACGAGCAAGTACGGTCGCGTGCTGCAGGCGATCCGCGACGCCGAGCCGCGCGCCCGCTTCTGCGGCTACGACACGCTCGGCTACAAGCTCGGCGTCTGGACGCTCGCGGCGGTGATCAGCGGCGTCGCCGGTGCGCTCTACGTGCCCCAGGTGGGCATCATCAACCCGAGCGAGATGTCGCCGGCCAACTCGATCGAGATCGCCATCTGGACCGCCGTCGGCGGGCGCGGCACGCTGATCGGCCCCATCGTCGGTGCCGTGCTCGTCAACGGCGCGAAGAGCTGGTTCACGATGAGCTTCCCGGACTACTGGCTGTACTTCCTGGGGCTGCTCTTCGTGCTGGTGACGCTGTTCCTGCCGACCGGCGTGGTCGGCGTGTTCCGTCGCAGGAGCGTGTCGTGAGCGGCCCGGACATCGCGACCATGTTCGCCGCGGGCGCCGGGCACGGCGGGCGCGACGCGGCCTTCGGACGTCCCGTCGGCGCCGGCGTCGACACCTCGCACGGGCCGATCCTCTACGTCGAGGACGTGACGGTCCGCTTCGACGGCTTCAAGGCGCTGGACGCGCTCTCGCTCACGCTCGACGACGGGGAACTGCGCTGCATCATCGGCCCCAACGGGGCGGGCAAGACCACGATGATGGATGCGATCACGGGCAAGATCCGTCCCGACAGCGGCCGGCTGTTCCTCGGCCAGACGATCGACCTCGCGCGCCTTTCCGAGTCGCAGATCGTGCGGGCCGGAATCGGTCGCAAGTTCCAGCGGCCGACCGTGTTCGAGACGATGAGCGTGTTCGAGAACATGGAGCTCGCGCTCGACGGCGACAAGCGCGGCATCGCGAGCCTGCGCGCGAGGCTCGACTCGGAGCAGCTCGGGCGCATCGAATCGATCCTGGAGATGACGAGCCTGCGAGGCGAGGTCGACCGCGTCGCCGGCACCTTGTCGCACGGCCAGAAGCAGTGGCTGGAGATCGGCATGCTGCTCGCGCAGCGTCCGCGAGTGGTCCTGCTGGACGAACCGGTCGCCGGCATGACGGATGCCGAGACCGAGAAGACCGCCGAGCTCTGCCTGCGGCTCGCCGGCCGCCATACGGTGGTGGTCGTCGAGCACGACATGGAGTTCGTCGCACGCATCGCGCGCACGGTCACCGTGCTGCACGAGGGCCGCGTGCTCGCCGAAGGATCGATGGACGCGGTGCGTGCCGACCCGCGTGTCGTCGAGGTCTACCTGGGACGCTGAGGGCGGGTTGCCGACACGGGATCGAAGCGATGCTGCGGATCGAGAAGCTGAACCAGTTCTACGGCGGCAGCCATACGCTGCGCGACGTCTCGCTCGAGGCGCCCGAGGGCGCGGTGACCACCGTGCTCGGCCGCAACGGCGTCGGCAAGACGACGCTGCTCAAGTGCCTGATGGGACTGCTGCCCGCGCGTTCGGGGCGCATCGAATTCGACGGCGAGGACATCGGCCGGATGAAGCCCCACCAGCGTGCGCGCCGGGGCATCGCCTTCGTGCCGCAGGGACGCGAGATCTTTCCGCGGCTCACGGTCGAGGAGAACCTGCGGATCGCGATGGCAGCGACCGGCCATCGCGAGCGCACCGTTCCCGACTGGGTCTACGACACCTTCCCGATCCTGCGCCAGTTCGTCGCGCGCCGCGGCGGCGACCTCTCTGGGGGCCAGCAGCAGCAGCTCGCGATCGCGCGTGCGCTGGTCACCCGGCCTCGCCTGCTCGTCCTCGACGAGCCGACCGAGGGGATCCAGCCGAACGTCATCCAGGACATCGAGCGGGTGATCGCGGGGCTGGCCGCGCAGCGCTCGATGGCGATCCTGCTCGTCGAGCAGTACTACGATTTCGCGCAGTCGCTCGCGGATCGCTACTACGTGCTCCAGCGCGGCGAGATCGTGCGATCGGGACGGGGCGCCGAGATGACGGCCGACGGCGTTCGGCAACTGCTGGCCGTGTAGGATCGGCGCCGTGCGCAGGGTGCACGCGGAGCGCGATCCCATCGAAAGGAGCGCGGGGATGCTTCCCGGCGAGCTGCTGGTGGACGAAGGCGAGATCGAGCTGAACGCGGGACGCCCCACGATCGCGCTCGAAGTGCGCAACACGGGCGACCGACCGATCCAGGTCGGCTCGCACTACCATTTCGCGGAGACCAACGCCGCGCTCGATTTCGATCGGGGCAGGGCGCGCGGCTTCCGCCTGAATGTCGCGGCCGGAACCGCCGTGCGCTTCGAGCCGGGGCAGGCGCGCGCCGTCGAGCTCGTCGCGCTGTCCGGTGCGCGCGTCGTGCACGGATTCCGGCAGATGGTGATGGGACCGCTCGATCCCTCGCGCCCGGACCAGGCGCGCGCGGCGGCCGGCAAGCGCACCGCGGGAAGGAAGAAGTGAAGATCTCGCGACGCGCCTATGCCGAGATGTACGGGCCGACGGTGGGCGACCGCGTGCGGCTCGCAGACACGGATCTCGTCATCGAGGTCGAGGCCGACCACACGATCTACGGCGAGGAGGTCAAGTTCGGCGGCGGCAAGGTGATCCGCGACGGGATGGGACAGGGCCGGCAGCCGGCGGCGCAGGTCGCCGACACCGTCGTGACCAACGCGCTGATCCTCGATGCGGTGCTCGGCGTCGTGAAGGCCGACGTCGGCCTGAAGGACGGCCGCATCTGGGCAATCGGCAAGGCGGGCAATCCCGACATCCAGCCGGGCGTCACGATCCCGATCGGCGTCGCCACCGAGGTCATCGCCGGCGAGGGCATGATCCTCACCGCCGGCGGCATCGACTCGCACATCCACTTCATCTGCCCGCAGCAGATCGAGGAGGCGATCTCCTCGGGCATCACGACGATGCTCGGCGGCGGCACGGGCCCGGCCACCGGCACCAACGCGACGACGGTCACGCCCGGTCCGTGGCACCTCGCGCAGATGCTCACGGCGATCGAGGCCTTCCCGATGAACATCGGGCTGCTCGGCAAGGGCAACGGCTCGGCGCCCGAGCCGCTCGCCGAGCAGATCCGCGCCGGCGCGATCGGCCTGAAGCTGCACGAAGACTGGGGGACGACGCCGGCGGCGATCGACACCTGCCTCGGCGTGGCCGAGCGCTTCGACGTGCAGGTCGCGATCCATACCGACACGCTGAACGAGTCGGGTTTCGTCGAGGCGTCGATCGCCGCGATGAAAGGCAGGGTGATCCACACCTACCACACCGAGGGCGCCGGCGGCGGGCACGCGCCCGACATCCTCAAGGTGGTCGGCGAATCGAACGTGCTGCCGTCGTCGACGAACCCGACGCGACCGTACACGGTGAACACGCTCGACGAGCACCTCGACATGCTGATGGTCTGCCACCATCTCGACCCGTCGATCGCCGAGGACCTCGCCTTCGCCGAGAGCCGCATCCGCAAGGAGACGATCGCCGCCGAGGACGTGTTGCACGACCTCGGCGCGATCTCGATGATGTCTTCCGACAGCCAGGCGATGGGGCGCATCGGCGAAGTGATCCTGCGCACCTGGCAGACCGCGCACAAGATGAAGCGCCAGCGCGGTCCGCTGCCGGGCGATTCGTCGCGCAACGACAACCGGCGCGCCAGGCGCTACATCGCCAAGTACACGATCAATCCGGCGATCACGCACGGCATCGCGCACATGGTGGGTTCGATCGAGGCGGGCAAGTGGGCCGACCTCGTGTTGTGGCGGCCGGCGTTCTTCGGCGTGAAGCCTTCGCTGATCCTCAAGGGCGGCACCATCGCCTGGGCGCTGATGGGCGACGCCAACGCGTCGATCCCGACGCCGCAGCCGGTGCACTACCGACCGATGTTCGGTGCCTTCGGCGCAGCGACCTCCGCGGGCTCGCTGACCTTCGTCTCGCAGGCGGCGCTCGACGCCGATCTCGGACGCCGCCTGCGGCTGACGCGTCCGCTCGTCGCGGTCTCGGGCATCCGCGGGCTGCGCAAGCAGGACATGATGTGGAACGACTGCACGCCGAAGATCGAAGTCGACGCCGAGACCTACGAGGTGCGCGCCGACGGCGAATTGCTCCGCTGCGAGCCGGCCGACTCGCTGCCGATGACGCAGCGCTACTTCCTGTTCTGATCGCGATGACCACGGCTCCGCGCAGCACGATCGTCCTCGCAGTCCGCTTTGCACCGCGCTCGGCGCGCGTCGACGACGTGCTCGAGTTGCCCTTCGAGCGGCGCGAACGTTCACGTTTCCGCGCGGTGATGCGCTCGGGCGAGGAGATCGGCGTCGACCTGCCGCCGGGCGCGCTGCTCGCGCACGGCGCGCGGCTGCAACTGGACGACGGGCGCGTGGTCGCCGTCGAAGCGGCCCCGGAAGCCTTGATCGAGGTGCGCGCCGCCGATGCGGCGATGCTCGCGCGCATCGCCTATCACCTCGGCAACCGGCACGTGCCGCTGCAGGTCGGTGACGGCTGGCTGCGCCTGCTGCCCGACCACGTGCTGCGCGCGATGGTCGAGAAGCTCGGCGGGCAGGTGCACGAGATCGACAGCGGCTTCCAGCCGGAGTCGGGCGCCTACGGGCACGGGCACGTGCACGGCGGGCACGGTGATGACCACGATCACGATCATGATCACGGCAGCGGCCATGGCCCGCGCATCCACGACTTCGACGGGCCGTCGGCGCGATGAGCGCGCGGCTGCTGCAGCTGGCCAGTCCCGCCCTGCCGATCGGCGGCTTCAGCTATTCGGCGGCGCTCGAGTGGGCGATCGAATCGGGCCAGGTGCACGACGCGACGAGCGCGCACGAGTGGATCGACGACGTGCTGGCACTGTCGCTCGCCGGATTCGAACTGCCGCTGATGGTGGCGGCGCTGCGCTGCGTCCGCGCGGACGTCGGCGGGCGGCAGGCCGATGCGCTGGTCGCATGGAACGAGCGCGCGATCGCGGCGCGCGAGACGCCCGAGCTGCGCCAGGAATCGCTGCAGATGGGTTTTTCGCTCGCCCGCTGGGTCCGGGACGTCTGCCCGAGCCCGCAGGAGGACGAGCAACTGTTTGCGCGCCTGCAGCCGGTGAGCCTGCCGATCGCGTGGGCGCTGGCGGCGTCGCGGCTCGCGCTGGGCGAGCGCGAGGCCGCGCTCTGTTTCGCGTGGAGCTTCGTCGAGAACCAGGCGATGGTGCTGATGAAGGCGCTTCCGCTCGGGCAGATCGCCGCGCAGCGCCTGCTGCTCGCGCTCGGCCCGCGCGTGGAGGCGAGCGCCGAACGCAGCCTGGGGCTCGCCCCCGACGACTGGTCGAATGCCGCGCCGGCACTCGCACTGTGGTCCATCCGGCACGAGTCGCAATACTCGCGCTTGTTCCGCTCCTGACGGCGCGGGCGCGCAGACGCCGATGGCAAACCCCTACTGGGAGACTTCATGACCAGCGGACACGGACCCTTGCGGGTAGGCATCGGCGGACCCGTCGGATCGGGCAAGACGGCACTGACGCTCGCGCTGTGCCGCAGGCTGCGCGAGCGCTATTCGATCGCCGCCGTCACCAACGACATCTATACGCGCGAGGACGCCGAGTTCCTCGTGCGCAACGATGCGCTGCCGGTCGAGCGCATCCTCGGGGTCGAGACCGGCGGCTGCCCGCATACCGCGATCCGCGAGGATGCGTCGATCAACCTCGAGGCCGTCGACCGGCTCGCGCGCCGCTTTCCCGGCCTGCAGATCGTCTTCGTCGAGTCGGGCGGCGACAATCTCGCGGCGACGTTCTCGCCGGAGTTGTCGGACCTCACGATCTACGTGATCGACGTGGCGGCCGGCGACAAGATTCCGCGCAAGGGCGGCCCGGGCATCACCCGGTCGGACCTGCTCGTGATCAACAAGATCGATCTCGCGCCCTACGTCGGCGCATCGCTCGCGGTGATGGAGCGCGATGCCCGCCGCATGCGCGGCGAGCGACCGTTCGTGTTCTCCAACCTCCTGCAGGGATTCGGGCTCGACGACGTCGTGTCGTTCGTCGAGAAGCGGGGACTTTTCCAGTGACCGGCACAACGACGGAGAGCGACGCGATGGACGAACGAAGCAGGGCAATGGTGGAAAGGGCGGGCAGGGTCATGCCGTCGCTGTTGCTGGCGCTCGCGGCGAGCCCTGCCTGGGCGCATCCGGGCCACGGCGCAGGCGGACTGCCGACGGGCCTGCTGCACCCGATCACCGGTGTCGACCACTTGCTCGCGACCTTCGGGGTCGGTCTGCTGGCCGGCCACCTGGCCGCGCGCTACGCGAACCGATCGTCGCCGGGCGGCGGGCGTCCGCCACGCGCGGGCGCGCGGGCGATCGTGGCGACGGTCGGCTTCGCGACGGCCGCAGGCCTGCTGCTCGGCGCGCTGCTCGCGACGCTGTCCGGCGCGAGCGGCGCGCTGTACGGCGGCACGGCCGTCGAGCTGGCGGCCTCGTGTTCGCTGCTCGTCGTTGCCGCGCTGCTGCTCGCGGGCGAGCGCCTCGCGATCGCGCCGATGGCGGCGGTCGTCGCTCTCGTGGCGCTGCCGCACGGCTTCCTGCACGGCCTGGAGGGGGCCGGCGCGCCGTTCTTCGCCGGCCTGGGGCTCGCCAGCGGCCTGCTGTTCGCGGCCGGCGCGCTCGTGTCGCGGCGCCTGGTGCCGGCGCTGGCGGCGGGCGTACGCGGCGCCGTCGTGCCGACATTGGCCCTTGCGCTGGCCGCCTGCTCGGCGGGCCTGCTCGCGCTGCAGCTCTGATCGAGGCTGCCGACGCCGCGCCGCGGTAGAATCGCCGCGGACGGGCGGGTGTAGTTCAATGGTAGAACGGCAGCTTCCCAAGCTGCATACGAGGGTTCGATTCCCTTCACCCGCTCCACTGCGCCTTTCCCGGCTGCAGTGCGAGCGCCGACCGGGCGGCGAAGCTCAGAGCATCTCTTCGGGCGCGAACGGCGTCAGCAGGAACATCAGGACGCGCAGTCCGAGGCTCGCACCGGGTTCGCGACCCTCGGCGTCGGGCACCTTCGCCGACCCGCCGACCCAGTGCAGCCGGCCGTCCTCGCCTTCGACGATCCGGTAGCTGCTGTTGTGGGCGACGTCGTCGAAGAGGCGCACGAGTTTCGCGGCGACGGTCTCGTCGGGCATCACCAGCCCCATCTCCGTGTTCAGGTGCTCCGAGCGCGGATCGAGGTTCATCGACCCGACCAGCACCGTCCTGCGGTCCACGATGACGGCCTTCGCGTGCAGGCTCGCCAGCGACGATCCGAAGCGGCCGAGCTGCGAGCGCGGCGTGCCGAGCTGGTTGCGCAACTCGTAGAGCTCCACGCCGAGTTCGATCAGCTGCGGGCGGTAGCGCGCGTAGCCGGTATGCACGACCGGCGCGTCGGTGGAGGCCAGCGAATTGGTGAGCACGCGCACCTGCACGCCCCGTTCGCGAAGCGCCCGGATCAGCTCGACGCCGTGCTCGCCGGGGACGAAATACGGCGTGACGAGAAGGAGCTCGCTGCGTGCCGAGCCGAGCAGCCGCCTGACCTCGTCCGTGATCGACGCCGTCTTCGGCGTGGGCGCGGCACCGATCTTCGCCGGCTCGTCGGCGAGCACGCGCACGTCGGCCCAGGTCAGCGCGAGCCGATTCGCCTCGACCTCTCGTGCGAGCTTGCTGTCGGGCACCGGCGTGGAGTCGGGCGCCGCGACGACCTCGCCCTGCGGGTTTCGCTCCGGTTGCGGCGACTTCGACACCGGCCCTTCGCAGTGCGGCGCCACCCGGATCAACTGCTCGGCCGGATAGGCGAGCGGGTCGTTCCAGAAGCGATCGAAGGTCGACGACAGCCTGCGAACCGCCGGCCCGGCGACGAGCACGTCCAGGTCGACGAAGTTGCTCTTCGGGCTGCGCACGAAGTACTCGTCGCCGAGGTTGCGCCCCCCGGTGGCGCCGATCGCGTTGTCGGCGACGAACATCTTCCCGTGCATGCGCTGGTTGATGCGATCGAGGTCGGTCAGCGACGCGAGGATCCGCGTGTACGTGGAGAAGCGCCCGCCGGGCAGCGGATTGAACAGCCGCAGCTCGATGTTCGGATGCTGCGTGAAGCACAGCAGGCTCTCGTCGCTGGCGGCGGTGTTGAGATCGTCGACGAGCATCCGCACGCGCACCCCGCGCACGGCTGCCGCGTGCACTTCCCGCAGCAGCGTGCGCGCCGACGCGTCGTTGCGCACGATGTAGTACTGCAGGTCGAGCGAGCGCTCGGCGTGGCGGGCGAGCGTGACGAGCGAGCCGAGGGCCTCCTCGCCGGAGATCAGCAGGCGCACGCCGGAAGACCGTGCGTCGGGCGCGCTTTCGGCGACGATGCGGCCGAGCCTCGTGCTTTCCGGATACGCGAACGCGCTCTGCGGCGGCAGCGGTTGCGGCGCCGGGAGGCTCGCGCACGAAACGAGCGCCAGCGCGAGGATGCAGGCCGTCAGGAGCCGTGTCGGGGCCCGGGGGTAGCCGTCGGACATCGCGAAGCGTCGATCGGACGTGGGAAAAGCGGCGGCGGGGCCGCGCCGCGGTCGGATCAGTCTACCGTGCCCGCCGTGCGCTACAGTGGTGGCTGGAGGAGATCCCCCGATGAAGGCCGCGTACCTCACGCACCCGAGCTTCCTGCTGCATGAGATGGGGCCGCATCATCCCGAGTGCCCCGAGCGGCTGGCGGTGATCGCCGATCGGCTGCTGCTGCGCGGCGTCGCCGACTACATGGACACGATCGAGGCGCCCGAGGCGACACGCGAGCAGATCGCGCGCGCGCACGACGTGCGCTTCTTCCTCGAACTGCAGGCGAGCGCGCCGCGCGACGGCTATGCGCAGGTCGACCCCGACACCGCGATGAACCCCCACACGTGGAACGCCGCGCTGCATGCGGCCGGTGCCGTCGTGCGCGCCACCGAGCTGGTCGTCTCCGGGCGGTACCGGCGTGCGTTCTGCGCGGTGCGCCCGCCGGGACATCACGCCGAGCGTGGCCGTGCGATGGGGTTCTGCTTCTTCAACAACATCGCGGTGGGCGTGCTGCACGCGCTCGACGGGCTCGGACTCCGGCGCGTCGCCATCGTCGACTTCGACGTGCATCACGGGAACGGCAGCGAGGACATCCTCGCCGGCGACGACCGGGTGTTGATGGTCTCGACCTTCCAGGCGCGCCTGTATCCGTTCCTCGGCGAGAGCCCGCGCGGCGCCAACATGCTCAACGTTCCCCTCGCGCCGTACAGCGACGGCACATCGCTGCGCGAAGCGGTGCTCGAAGCCTGGTTGCCGAAGCTGAAGGCCTTCGCGCCGCAGATGATCTTCGTATCGGCGGGGTTCGACGCGCATCGCGAGGACGACATGAGCCATCTCGGCTGGCGCGACGACGACTACGCGTGGGTGAGCGCGCAGATCGCGGCCTTTGCGGACGAACACTGCGAGGGCCGCATCGTCTCGACGCTCGAGGGCGGCTACGAACTGGCGGCGCTCGCGCGCTGCGTCGAGCTGCACCTTCGTGCGTTGATCGGAATCGACTGATGCCGCGGATCGACCGTCCGCCGGCCGGCCCGTCGGCATGGAACGCCAGGACGCGCTGACCTCGCTGTTCGATCCGTCGCGGATCGTCCTGGTCTGCGGACCGGACGAAGCACCGTGGGTAGGTCACCTGCAACACCAGCTCGAGAGCTCCAAGGCGAGCGTACGGCGCGTCGTGCTCGCGCGGGGCGACGACGGGCCGCAGGCTGCCGCCGACTCCTCGCCGGGTGAAGCGGCGCGCACCGAGCGCGGTGTCGATCTCGCCGTGCTCGCCGTCGCGCCGACGCATGCGGTCGCGGCGATGCACGAGGCAGCCCGCCTCGGTGCGCGCACGGCGGCGCTGCTGTGCGAGGCATCCGGGGCCGAGGTCTGCGCCGACCTGCTCGCGATCGCCCGCGAAGCGCGGATCCGGCTGCTCGGGCCCGGCACGCTCGGCTTCGCGCGCCCGCCGCGCAGGCTCGACGCCGGACGGATGGGCGTGCTGCCGCCGCCTGGAAACGTCGCGCTCGTCAGCCAGTCGGGCGTGCTCGGCGGCGCGATCCTCGACTGGGCAGGCGACACGGCGATCGGCTTCTCGCTGGCGGTATCGCTGGGCGCCGAGCTCGACATCGACATCGCGCAGGTGCTCGATTTCCTGGCCAACGATCCGTCGACGAAGGCGGTCGTCGTCTATCTGGAGGCGGTGCGCGATTCGCGCAGCTTCATGAGCGCGCTGCGCGCGCTCGCGTCGGTCAAGCCCGTCGTCGTGCTCAAGGGCGGTCGCGACGCGGCCAGCCGCCCGACCGCACGTACGCACTCGGGCGCAATCGTCGGCAGCGACGAGGTCTACAGCGCGGCGCTGCGACGCGCCGGCGCCGTGCAGGTGCGCCTCTTCACGCAGTTGTTCACGGCGGCGCGCTACCTCGCTTCGCGCAACTGGCCGCTCGGCAAGCGGCTCGCGATGATCGGCAACGGCAACGGCCCGCTCGTCCTCGCCTCCGACCAGGCGTGCATGGCGAACATCCGGGTGCTGCCGTACACCGAGCCCACGCGGCGCCGTCTCGCGGCGTCGCTGCCCGGCGTCGAGATCGCCAATCCGCTGAACCTCGGGCTCGCGGCGAGCGCCGACGACTACGCGAACGCCCTCGAGGCGATCGCCTACGATCCCGAGTCGGATGCGATGCTGGTGCTGCTGTCGCCGTTCGCCGGCCTCGATGCGCCGCAGATCACCGAACGGATCGCGCGCATCGCCGGTACGCTCGGCAAGCCGATGTTCGCCTGCTGGCTCGGCGACAACTCGACGCGCCCGCTGCGCGCCTGGCTCGACGCGGCCGGCGTGCCGGTGTTCCGCACGCCCGAGGCGGCGGTCGACGCGTTCTCCACCGTGGCGACGTTCTACCAGAACCAGCTGCTGCTGCAGCAGACGCCGCGTTCGCTGTCCGGCCGCGACCGGCCCGACGTCGAGCGTGCGCGGGGCGTGCTCGATGCGGCGCTGGCCGAAGGGCGAGAGGTGCTGACCGAGCTCGAGTCGAAGGTGCTGCTCGATGCCTTCCACGTGCCGGTGAACCGCACGCTGCTCGCCACCGATCGACAGCAGGCGGTGGCCGCGGCGAACGGGATCGGCTACCCGGTCGCGATGAAGATCAGCTCGTCCGACATCGCGCACAAGAGCGACGTCGGCGGCGTCGCGCTGAACGTGCGCAACGCGACCGAGGTGCGCGAGCAGTTCGACGCGATCCTGGCGGCGGTGCGCGCGGCGCGCCCGGCGGCGCGCATCCAGGGCGTCACGCTGCAGCCGATGAAGCTCGGCCGTCACGGCCGCGAGCTGTACGTCGGCGTGTTCCGTGACCGGCTGTTCGGTCCGGTCATCGCCTTCGGCACCGGCGGCAAGCGCGTCGAGATCCATCGCGACACGACGCTCGAGTTTCCGCCGCTGAACAGCTTCCTCGCGCGAAGCATGATCGCCCGCACGCGCGTCGCGCGCACGCTCGCCGAGTACGGGGATGCGCCCGCGGTCGACCTCGAAGCGCTCGAGCGGCTGCTGGTGCGCGTGTCGGAGATGGTCTGCGAGTTGCCGCAGCTCGCGGAGCTCGACATCAACCCGATCATCGCCGACGAGGGGGGGCTGATCGCGGTCGATGCGCGTGCGGTGGCGGACGCGCACGTCCCGGTGCGCGAACCGCACGACCAGCGCCGCTACGCGCACATGGCGATCATGCCGTACCCGTCGGAGCTGGTGCGGCACTGCACGCTGCGCGACGGACGCCCGTACGTCATCCGTCCGATCCAGGCCGAGGACGGCGAGCGGCTGCAGCGTTTCGTGCGTGGACTCTCGGAGCAGTCGCGCTACTTCCGGTTCATCTCGGCGCTCAACGAGCTGTCGCCGCGGATGCTCGTGCGCTATACGCAGATCGACTACGACCGGGAGCTGGCGCTGGTCGCGGTGGTGGACCCGGGCGTACGGGAGGCGGACGAGGACGCGTCGGCGGAGGGCGCGGGCGGGGACGATGCCGCGTCGATCATCGGGGTCGTGCGCTACCTGCTCAATCCCGACCGCCGCAGTTGCGAATTCGCGATCGCGATCGCCGACGAGATCCAGCGACAGGGCCTGGGCACGACGCTGATGAAGGCGATCATCGAGCAGGCCCGCCGGCGCGGCCTCGAGCGCATCGAGGGGTTCGTGCTCGCCGCCAATGCGCCGATGATGCGGCTGATGCAGTCGACGGGTTTCTCGGTGCAGACCGATCGGGACGATCCGTCGCTCAAGCGGGTGTGGCTGGACCTGGCGAACGAGGCTGCGTGAGATCGGTGCGGGGGGTGACGGATCCGCGGGGATGCCGGATCTCGAGAACGCCGACCGGTTCAGAACTGCCTGAACACGGCCGCCGCCACGATCCCGGCCGCGATTGCGGGCAGCGGTCTCTTCGCCACGAGCATCGCGGCGGCCGTCGTCGCGAGCGCGAGCCGGGCGCCCCCATCGCCTTGCACCGCCAGTGGCGCCAGCAGGGCGACCAGCACCGAGCCGGACATCGCCGCGATGAACTGCTGGACCCGATGGCCGAGCGGCACGAAAGACATCACGAACACGCCGCCCCAGCGGGTCGCCAGCGTCACCAGCGCCATGACGGCGACGATCAGCGCGAGGCCCCAGCCGGCGGATTCAACGATCACGGTTTCGCTCCGTCCAGCCCATCCCCAGCAGGCCACCGGCCAGCGCGCCCACCACCACGTGGCTGTTCTCGGGCAGGTAGCGCCAGGCGGCGAGCGACGCGCAGGCCGCCACCGCCCAGATGGCGAGCATGCGCAGGTTCTTCCGACCGTCGAGCACCATGGCCAGCAGGAAGCAGCCCATCACCATGTCCAGTCCCCAGCGCCGCGCATCGGCGACGAGGTGGCCGACCTCCGTGCCCAGCCAGGTGCCCAGTACCCAGGACACCCAGAGCGCGATTCCGCCGCCCAGCAGCAGCCCGAGGCCCGGCCGCCCCCTGCCGAAGGCCTGCATCGCCAGCGCCCAGTTGACGTCGGAGATCACCGTCATCACGCCATAGCGGGGCCTCGGCGGCAGGTGGCGCAGCCAGGGGTAGAGCGTGGCTCCCATCAGCAGGTGACGGGCGTTGATGGCGAACACGGTGAGCGCGAGGGCGACGATCGGCACCTGCGGCCCCCACAGGTCGAGCGTCGCGAACTGCGCGGCGCCGGCGAACACCAGCGCGCTCATGACGACGGTCCAGGTCGCGTCCAGGCCCTTCTGCGTGGCAGCCAGGCCGAACGCCGCGCCGAACACCATCACGAACACGGAGATCGGCACCATCTGCCGAAAGCCCGCCCACGCCAGGCGACGATCGATCGCGATCAGCGGGCGGAGGGCGTCGGTGGCTCTCGTCGTCACGTCGGGTCGAAACTGCCGATCGCTTCGGCTTCGGCTTCAGGCCTGCCGGTGGTACTCCGTCACGCGCTCGACTTCTTCCTTCGAACCGAGAATCACCGCGACCCGTTCGTGCAGCTTCGACGGGACGATGTCCATGATCCGCTGCACGCCGTTGGTGGCCGCGCCGCCCGCCTGCTCGACGAGGAAGGACATCGGATTCGCTTCGTAGAGCAGCCGCAGCTTGCCGGGCTTGCTCGGGTCGCGGTTGTCGCGCGGATAGAGGAAGATGCCGCCGCGCGTCATGATCCGGTGCACGTCGGCGACCATCGATGCGACCCAGCGCATGTTGAAGTCGACGCCCCGCGGGCCGTCCTTGCCGGCCAGCAGCTCGTCGATGTAGCGCTTCACGGGCGGCTGCCAGTGACGCGCGTTCGATGCATTGATCGCGAACTCGCGCGTGCTCTCCGGAATCTGCATGCGGTCGGCGGTGAGCATCCACGCACCCGGCTCGCGATCGAGCGTGAAGCAGGCGACGCCGTCGCCGACGGTGAGCACGAGCAGCGTCGACGGACCGTAGACCGCGTAGCCGGCGGCCACCTGCTTCGTGCCCGGCTGCAGGAAGTGCGTCTCGTCCGGGTCCTGCACGCCCTCCGGCAGGCGCAGCACCGAGAAGATCGTGCCGACCGAGACGTTGACGTCGATGTTCGAGGATCCGTCGAGCGGGTCGTAGAGCAGCAGGAACTCGCCCTTCGGATAGCGGTTGGGGATCGGGTACGGGTTGTCCATCTCCTCCGAGGCCATCGCGGCGAGGTTGCCGCCCCATTCGTTGGCCTCGAGCAGCGCTTCGTTGGCGATGACGTCGAGCTTCTTCTGCGATTCGCCCTGCACGTTCGACGACCCGGCCTCGCCGAGCGAGTCGGCGAGCGCGCCCTTCGAGACGGCGATGGCGATGCGCTTGCAGGTACGCGCCATCACCTCCAGCAGCATGCGCAACTCGGTGGGGATGAGCCCCTTCTCGCGCTGCTTCTCGACGAGGTACTGGGTGAGGCTGACGGGGACGGGTGGCATGGCGACTCCTGCAGGGAACTGGATCGGGTGCGTGGCCGGCTGCGCGCGTCTGGCGGTGCCGCGCTCAGGCGGCGAGCGACTTCTGGACGATCTCGCGCACGTCGTTCGACAGCGGCCGATGCCGTTCGACGTCTTCGAGCGCCGCGCGCATCCGCCGCTGCCGGTCGGGGTCGAACTTGCGCCAGCGGTCGAGCGCACGGGCGAGGCGCGCGGCTGCCTGCGGGTTCAGCGCGTCGACCTCGATCACCTGCTCGACCCAGAACGCGTAGCCCGAGCCGTCGGGCGCGTGGAACTCGGCGAGGTTGCCGTTGCAGAAACTGCCGACGAGCGCGCGCAGCCGGTTCGGGTTGCGCACCGAGTACGCCGGATGGCGCATCAGCTCGCGCACGCGCGCGAGCACCGGGCCGTCGCCCGGCTGGCGATGCATCGTCGCCTGCAGCGCGAACCATTTGTCGAGCACGAGCGGTTCGTCGGCGTAGCGTGCGGCGAACCGGGCGAGCGCCTCGTCGCGGGCGGCGAAGGGCGTGTGCAGCAGCGCCTGCAACGCGCCCATGCGATCGGTCATGTTGTCGGCGGCGTCGAACTGCGCGAGCGCCGCGTCGACCGCCTCGCGCGCCTGCGTTTCGATCCAGTAGCGCAGTGCCGCGTTCTTCAGCGCGCGGCGCCCGGCGGCGGCCGGGTCCGGCGAATAGGGGGCGTCGTCGCGGAAAGCGGACCACGTCTCGCGCCAGCGCGCATCGAGCGCGCTCGCCAGGCAGCGGCGCACCGCGTTTCGCGCGGCGCGCAGCGCCGCCGGGTCGACCACCGACAGCTGCTCGGCGACGAAGCCCTCGGAGGGCAGCGTGAAGAGCTGCTCGCGAAACGCCGGGTCGAGCGCGTCGTCGTCGAGCAACGCGGCGACGGTCGAGACCAGCGGTACGCAGCGTGCGGAGGGGTCGGCGCCCTCGAGCACGGCGAGAATGCTCGCGGTGACGAAGCGCTGCAGCGCCTCCCAGCGGTTGAACGGGTCGCTGTCGTGTGCGGCGAGCAGCGCGAGCGCGGCGTCGTCGTAGTCGTATTCGACGACGATCGGGGCCGAGAAATCGCGCGCGAGCGAGGGTACCGGATCGGCGTCGATGTCGTCGAAGACGATCACGTGGCGCGATTCGGTGAGGTCGAGCACCACGGTGCGTTCGCCGGTGTCGCCGGGGCGTGCGTCGATCCGGTGCAGCTGCCCGTCGACGAGTTCGGAGACGAGCAACGGGCGGTCGCGCCCGTCGTCGCGTCCGACCAGGCCGACGGCGAAGGGGATGTGCAACGGTCGTTTCTCGGGCTGTCCCGGCGTCGGCGGCGTGAGCTGCTCCACTTCGAGCGTGTAGCGCCGCGCGGCCGCGTCGTGACTGCCGCGGACGCGCACCCGGGGTGTGCCGGCCTGCGAATACCAGAGCCGGAATTGCTCGAGCGCAAGCGCGTTCGCGTCGCCGATCGCCGACACGAAGTCGTCGCAGGTCACCGCCTGCCCGTCGTGGCGCTCGAAGTAGAGATCGAGTCCGCGCCGGAAGCCGTCCCGCCCTGCGAGCGTCTGCAGCATCCGGATGACCTCGGCGCCTTTCTCGTAGACGGTGACCGTGTAGAAGTTGTCGATCTCCTCGTAGGCATCGGGCCGGATCGGATGCGCCATCGGCCCGGCGTCCTCGGCGAACTGCGCCGAACGCAGCACCCGCACGTCCTCGATGCGCTTGACGGCGCGCGCGCTCGCGGCATCGGTCGTGCGCGCGGCGAGCATGTCGGCCGAGAACTCCTGGTCGCGGAAGACGGTGAGCCCTTCCTTGAGCGTGAGCTGGAACCAGTCGCGGCAGGTGACGCGATTGCCCGTCCAGTTGTGGAAGTACTCGTGCCCGACGACCGATTCGACCGCCGCGAAGTCGTGGTCGGTCGCGATGTGGGAATCGGCGAACACGTACTTCGCGTTGAAGATGTTCAGCCCCTTGTTCTCCATCGCTCCCATGTTGAAATCGCTGACGGCGACGATCATGAAGCGGTCGAGATCGAGCTCGAGCCCGAAGCGCTCCTCGTCCCAGCGGATCGCGCGCTCGAGCGAAGCCATCGCGTGGCCCGTGCGCGCCTCGTTGCCGGGCTCGACCCACACCTGCAGCAGCACGTCGCGCCCCGAGCGCGTGCGCAGCCGCCGTTCGTTGGCGACGAGCCGCGCCGCGACGACGGCGAACAGGTAGCTGGGCTTCGGGAAGGGGTCGTGCCACGTCGCCCAGTGCCACTCGTCGCCGGCGACGGCATCGTCGGCCGCGTCCGCGCGGGTGCCGCTGCCGGCGTCGACGAGGTTGCCGTTCGACAGCAGCACGGGACAGTCTTCGCGCGGTGCACGCAGGGTGACCGTGTAGCGCGCCATCACGTCGGGGCGGTCCGGAAACCACGTGATGCGGCGAAAGCCCTGCGCCTCGCACTGCGTGAAGTAGCCGCCGTTCGAGCGATACAGGCCGCTCAACGCGGTGTTCGCCTGCGGATCGATGCAGACGACCGTGCCCACTTCGCAGCGCTCGGGCAGGCGGTCGATGCTCAGCGAGCGCTCGTCGATCCGGTATGCGGTGGGCTCGAGCGGGCGACCGTCGATGCGCAGGTCGAGCAGTTCCAGCTGCTCGCCGTCGAGAACGAGCGCGGCGGGCGCATCGGGCGCCGCCTGCGGGTTGCGACGCACCGACATCGTGGTGCGAACGGTGGTTCGCCGGGGATCGAGATCGAAGACCAGCCGGACGTCGTCGACGAGCCAGGGCGGCGGCGTATAGGCGGTACGATGAACGGTCACGGAACGGCGCTCGAACTTCGGCCAAGGGTGCTCCGATTGTAAGCGCTCGCCGCAGCGGCGAGCCCGTTGCCGCAGAGGGTGTTTCGTGCACTTGGCCCGCCGTGCGCAGAAGCGGGCCCGGAGCGGCACTGTCGGAGGCGATCATGATCGCGTTTCCTCGTTGCCTGCCATGTGCGTTGCTCGCATCGCTCGTGGCGCTCGTCTCGGGTTGCGCGACGCCGTTGCGCGGCGAGATCACCACGTTCAACGAGTGGCCGCAGGACGCGCCGCGTACCTACCGTTTCGCGCGCACGGAGCAGCAGCGCAACAGCCTCGAGCACGCGAACTGGGAAGACCTGATGCGCGCCGAACTGGCGCGGGCGGGCTTTCGCCAGGCGCCGGACCCGCGTTTCGAGGTTTCCTTCGACTTCCGCGTCGACCGTCGCCTGGGTCGCTTCACCGAGTACCAGCCGATGGTCCAGCCGTACTTCTGGTGGGGCAGTTTCGGGCGGCACGCGGGCTTCAGCGTCGGCGGGCCATTGTGGTGGGGTTCGGCGTACTACCCGGTGTCGAGCGACCGGATCTGGTACGACTATCGGCTGCGCGTGCAGATCGACGACCTGTCGACGAAGCCGCCGCGGCGCGTCTACGAAGGCACGGCGCTCACCGACGGCTTCGTTCCGCAGCCCGAGGAGGTATTGCCGCTGCTTGCGCGCGCACTGTTCGAGGACTTCCCCGGCCCGAGCGGCGTGACGCGGCGCGTCGAGGTTCCGCGGCAGCCGCGGTAGCGACGACGCAGTGCGAAACCGGGCGCGCCTACTTCGTCGCGCGCGGTCGCCACCAGTTCGGCGTCGCCGCTTCGAAGCGCCCGCTTTCGTGCAGCCGGTTGGCGAGCGTGAGCGACTCGAGGCCGGGCGGCGACGCGACGAGCCAGGTGCGTTCCTCCGGATCGATCGCGCGAACGGGCTGCAAACCGAGTTCGGTGAAGAGCGCCCGCGCGCCGGCGATGTCGGCGTCGCGCAGGCGCACGATGACGCCGCCCGGCAGCGCGCGGGGCGCGCCGGTCTCGTCGCGCAGCACCTGCGACTGGCCCGGGGAGAGGGCGGGACCGTTCTTCGCGGTGGCCGCCGTCGCCGGCTGCCGGGCGCGCTCGAGATTCGGCTTCGAGCCGCGGAAGTCTACGACCCATTCCGGATCGACCTGCAGCGTCCGCTTGCGGTCGCCGTCGTGCCAGACGCGCTGCGCCGGATCCGGTTTCTCCGCCTCGGGCGAGATGCCCGCGGTCGTGCCGGCCTTGCTCGCCGGCGGCATCTGCGCGCACGCCATCTGGCTGCCTGCGCCGATCGAGAGCGCCGCCGCGAGCGCGATCCTCGAGCCGAGTCTGCGTTTCACTATCGTCCCCAGATCGTCAACGACCAGTCGGTCCACGTTCCCGTGTCGCCTGCCAGCGCGTCCGTGACCTTCAACGTCCATTCTCCCTGCGCCGGCTCGTCGAGGTTGCGAACGCTCTTGAATACCCAGCCCGCGTCGTAGTCGCCGCACTGGACGGTCGTGTCGTTGACCCTGCAGATGCGGGCGTCGGCAAGCGTCGTCGAAGGCGAGGCGAGGTCGGGGCGCTGCAGCTCGATGCGCAGGTCTCCATCATAGGAATGACCGGCGCGGAAGCTGACCTCCACGAACTCGATCCTGCTGATCGGGCAATCGACTCCCACGTGGATCGTGTCGGTGAGCACCGTCCCGTCGTTCAGCGGCTGTTCCACGGTGCTCGTGGGCGGCCGGCACGCCACCAGCGCCTCGCTGCCGCGCACGCTCGACCAGGTGCGGGCGAGTGCCGTGGCGGCCTGGGCATCTGCAACGCCGAAGCCGAAGAACGGATGCACGAGATGCCCGGCCGCGTTCGTCTCCCAGCGAGCGTCGCCCGGATCGTTCTTGCGCGCGGTGGTGGCGAGGATCAGCCGCACGTCGCGCCAGCTGAGCGACGGGTTGGCCTGCAGCACCAGCGCCGCCACGCCGGCGACCATCGGCGTACTCGCCGAGGTCCCGCTGAAGTTCGAGCGGTAGGCGTTGCGGACGTCGGTGGTCGTGATGGCGGGGCCGCTCGCGGTTCCCGGGTCGCTCATTCCGCAGACGAGGATGTTTGCGCCGGGCTCCGCCCACGCGGGGGCGCGGCCGTCGCTGTCGACCGCGCACGCGGCGATGATGCCGTGCCCGTTGACGTAGCCGTCGTAGTTCGAATTGTCCCGGCCGCCCTGGCCGCCGTTGCCCGCCGGGAACACGTAGACGGCGCCGAGGCCGCCTCGACCGAGACGGGTGCCGTCGAGGATCGCATTGCGGAAGTCGGGACCGGACGGGTTCAGTGTCCCGGTCCGGTCCGGAGCGCCCCAGCTGTTGTTGTAGATTGCGGTGACCGCGCCGTCGCGCCGCAGTGCGTCGACGACGTCGGCATTCGAACCCGACGCCAGCGCGTTGTACGCGGCGAGCTCGACCCGCGGCGCCACTCCGGCCACGCCCAGGCCGTTGCCGTCGCGCGCGGCCGCGACTCCGGCCACCGCCGTTCCGTGGTCGTCATCGGCCTCGCAGGGCAGCGGATGCGTATCGGGCGGCGCGTTGAAACGGTAGTTGCGAAACGCGACGAGGTTCGGAAAGAGATCCTCGTGCAGCGTCTCGATCGCGTCGTCGACGATCGCCAGGCGCACGCCTTCGCCCTTGCCCGAAGCCGACCATGCGGCGAGCGCGCGCACGTCTTCGCCGGCAGGGCCGCCGAATTGTCCCTCGTTGCGCAGGTGCCATTGCCGGGAGAGCAGCGGGTCGGCGCCTTCGCTCCCGGCCGGTGGCTCCGGCGCGTAGCTGAACGAGCAGTTCTCCTGTGCGATCCGGATGGCGGATGCATCGGAATCCCCGCCGCCTCCGCCGCCGCAGGCGGCGAGCAGTGCAACGAGCGAAACGGCGGCCGCGCGCACGCACGGGGGAACAATCTTCATCGGTTCTTCTTCATCGTGCGCGCGACGGCGCGACCGCGGGCGATCGTACCGGATAGCGCACGGTTATCATGCCTCGCTGGTCTTTCGCCTTTGCTTCCATGCCCCGCATCCAGTCGCTGCTCGTCGCCAATCGATCGGAGATCGCGATCCGCGTGATGCGTGCGGCCGCCGAGCTCGGCATGCGCACCGTCGCGATCTACTCGCACGAGGACCGCTTCTCGCTGCATCGCTTCAAGGCCGACGAGAGCTATCGCGTCGGCGAGGGGCGAAAGCCGCTGCAGGCCTATCTCGACATCGACGACATCCTGCGCATCGCGCGCCAGGCGCGCGTCGACGCGATCCATCCCGGCTACGGCTTTCTCTCGGAGAATCCCGACTTCGCGCTCGCCTGCCGTCGCGCCGGCGTGGTCTTCGTGGGTCCCTCGCCGGAAGTGATGACGACGCTCGGCAACAAGGTCGCCGCGCGCGCCGCCGCGCAGGCCGCCGGCGTCCCCGTGATGCCCGCGACCGGTCCGCTTCCAGCCGACGCGAAGCGCGCGCGGGAGATGGCCGAGGCGATCGGCTATCCGTTGATGCTGAAGGCGAGCTGGGGCGGCGGCGGGCGCGGGATGCGCACGATCGAGTCGGCGAAGGATCTCGACGCGCAGGTCGACGCGGCACGACGCGAGGCGCAGGCGGCCTTCGGCAACGACGAGGTGTATCTCGAGAAGCTGGTGCGCCGCGCGCGGCACGTCGAGGTGCAGGTGATCGGCGACCTGCACGGCAACGTCGTGCACCTGTTCGAGCGCGACTGTTCCGTGCAGCGCCGCAACCAGAAGGTCGTCGAGCGCGCCCCGGCGCCGTACCTCGACGAGAAGGCACGCGCCGAACTGTGCGACGCGGCGCTCCGATTGATGCGCAGCGTCGGCTACACGCACGCCGGAACCGTCGAGTTCCTGATGGACGCCGACACCGGCGCCTTCCATTTCATCGAGGTCAACCCGCGCATCCAGGTCGAGCACACGGTGACCGAGCAGGTCACCGGCATCGACATCGTCAAGGCGCAGCTGCGCATCGCCGAAGGGGCGCGCATCGGGGACCCGGAGGCCCCGGTGCCGGCGCAATCGGAGATCCGCCTGAACGGCCATGCGCTGCAGTGCCGGATCACCACGGAAGATCCCGAGAACCAGTTCACCCCGGACTACGGGCGCATCACCGCGTATCGCAGCGCCGCCGGCTTCGGACTGCGGCTCGACGGCGGGACCGCGTACACCGGTGCGGTCATCACGCCGTACTACGACTCGCTGCTGGTGAAGGTGACCGCGTGGGCGCCGACGCCGCACGAAGCGATCCGCCGCATGGATCGCGGGTTGCGCGAGTTCCGGATCCGCGGCGTCGCGACGAACCTGCAGTTCGTCGAGAACGTGATCAACCACCCGGACTTCGTCGCCGGCCGGGTGACGACCCGCTTCATCGATTCGACGCCGGAGCTCTTCCGCTTCGCCAGGCGGCGCGACCGCGCGACGCGCCTGCTGCGCTACATCGGCGAGGTGACGGTGAACGGACACCCCGACATGAAGGGGCGCACGGCGCCGGACCTCTCCCGTCATCACCTTTCGATGCCGCCGGAGTCGATGCTCGACGCCGGTGCGCCGGTGCCCGGCGGGACGCGCGAGCGGCTGCTCGCCGTCGGCCCGGAACTGTTCGCACGCTGGATGTTCGAGCAGCCGCAGGCGCTGCTCACCGACACGACGATGCGCGACGCGCACCAGTCGCTGTTCGCCACGCGCATGCGCACGATCGACATGCTGCGCATCGCGCCGTACTACGCGCGTGCGCTGCCGCAGCTGTTCTCGCTCGAGTGCTGGGGCGGAGCGACCTTCGACGTCGCGCTGCGGTTCCTCAAGGAAGACCCGTGGGAGCGCCTGGCGAAGCTGCGCGCCGCGATCCCCAACGTCCTGTTGCAGATGCTGCTTCGGGGCAGCAACGCGGTCGGCTACACGAACTACGGCGACGAGGTGGTGCGCCACTTCGTCGCGCGCGCGGCCGCGGGCGGTATCGACCTCTTCCGCGTCTTCGACTCGCTGAACTGGGTCGAGAACATGCGCGTGGCGATCGACGCGGTGCTCGAGGCGGGGGCGCTGTGCGAAGGCACGATCTGCTACACCGCCGACCTCTTCGACGATTCGCGCCCGAAGTACTCGTTGCGCTACTACCTCGACGCGGCACGCGCGCTGCAGCGCGCCGGCGTGCACGTGCTCGGCATCAAGGACATGGCCGGCGTCTGCCGGCCGCGCGCCGCGCGCGAGCTCGTGCACGCGCTGCGCAGCGAGACCGGGCTGCCCGTGCACTTCCACACGCACGACACCAGCGGCGGCGCGGTCGCTTCGGTGCTCGCCGCGATCGACGGCGGCGCCGACGCGGTCGACGGCGCGATGGATTCGATGAGCGGACTCACCTCGCAGCCGAACCTCGGCGCGATCGTCGCGGCGCTCGAGGGCGGCCCGCGCGACGCCGGCGTCGACCGTGCCGCGATGCAGGCGATCTCGCACTACTGGGAGGGCGTGCGCGAGCTGTATGCGCCCTTCGAGGCGGGCATCCGCGCCGGGACCTCCGACGTCTACCGGCACGAGATGCCGGGCGGCCAGTACACCAACCTGCGCGAGCAGGCGCGCTCGCTGGGCCTGGAGCATCGCTGGCCGGAAGTGGCCCGCGCGTATGCCGACGTGAATCGCGCCTTCGGCGACATCGTCAAGGTGACGCCGACCTCGAAGGTCGTCGGCGACCTGGCACTGCACATGGTTGCGAACGACCTCTCGGCCGAGGACATCGTCGACCCGCATCGCGAGGTCGCGTTTCCCGAGAGCGTCGTGTCGCTGTTCCGCGGCGAGCTCGGATTCCCGCCCGACGGGTTTCCGCAGGCGCTGTCGCGCAAGGTCCTGCGCTGCGACAGCGCGCATCCGATCGAGCCCGAGCCGCCGCAACCCTATCGTCCCGGCGACCGGCTGCCGGCGGTCGATCTCGAGGCCGCGCGACACGACGCCGCCCGGGCGCTGGGGCGCCGGGTCGACGACGAGGCGCTCGCCTCGTGGCTGATGTACCCGAAGGTCTTCCGCGAGTACGACGAGCACCGGCGCGCCTTCGGCGACGTCTCCGCGCTGCCGACGCAGACCTTCTTCTACGGCATGCGCGAGCGCGAGGAGATCGCCGTCGACATCGACCGCGGCAAGACGCTCGTCGTCGCGATGCAGGGGACGGCGCCGGCCGAGGAAGAGGGCGTCGTGCGCGTCTTCTTCGAGCTGAACGGCCAGCCGCGAACGACGCGCGTCGAGAAGGCCGGCGCGCCCCGCGCGGTGCGCCGCGCGCAGGCCCAGGCGGGCAACGCCGCGCACGTGCCGGCGCCGATGCCCGGGATGGTCGTCACCGTCGCCGTCAAGGCCGGACAGACCGTGCGTTCGGGCGATCCGCTGGTCTCGCTCGAGGCGATGAAGATGGAGACGCAGGTGCGCGCCGAGCGCGATGCGACCGTGCGCGCGGTGCACGTCAAGCCGGGCGACACGGTGTCGGCGCACGATCTCCTGATCGAGCTCGTGCTCCCGGGCGACGACGGCGCCGGTACGGTGCACACGGGCGCACCGGCATAATGCGTGGATGCCTCCGCATCGTCTGCCGTATCGACCTCCCTTCGATTGGCAGCGCACCCTGGCTTTTCTCGCTGCGCGGCGCATCGAGAACATCGAGAGCGTAGACGCCGTCTCGTACCTGCGCAGCGCGCGGTGGACGGGCGCCGAGACGGCGGGCAGCGGCCAGGCCGTGCGCAACGGATGGCTGCGCGTTCGCGAGGCGGACGATCGCCGGGCGCTCGCGGTCGAGCTCTCCGCTTCGCTCGCGCCCGTCGCCGACCCGATCCTGCGGCACCTGCGCGCGATCTTCGATCTCGATCTCGCGTTGCCGGGTCCCTTCGATGCGCTGCCCGCGGGAACGCCGATGCACGGCCCGATGCGGCTCGTCGGAACCTTCGACGGCTTCGAGCTCGCCGTGCGGGCGATCGTCGGCCAGCAGATCAGCGTCAAGGCCGCGCGTACGGTGATCGGGCGCCTGGTCGAACGCCACGGCGAGCGGCTCGACGACGCGCCTGCCGGCATCGCGCGCGTGTTCCCGTCGGCCGCGTCGATCGCGGCGCTCGACGATGCGGCGATCGCGTCCTCCGGCCTGAACCTGCGTCGCGCGCGCACGATCCGCCTGCTCGCCGAGGCGATGGCCGCCGGCACGCTGGCGCTCGCCCCCGGCGCGCCGGTCGAGCCGACCGTCGAACGGTTGCTCGCGACGCCCGGCATCGGCGACTGGACCGCGCAGTACATCGCGATGCGTGCGCTGTGCTGGCCGGACGCCTTTCCGGCCGGCGATCTCGCCGTGCTGCGCGCACTGGGCGCGCGTACCCCCGCCCGGGCCCGCGAGATCGCACGCGACTGGCAGCCCTGGCGCGCGTACGCGGTGATGAACCTGTGGAGTTCGGCGGGAGCCGGAGGATGAGCGAAGATCGTTGCCGGGGCCCGCGTTGAAGCGGCGCGACGTCGTCGACCTGCTGATGCTCGCCGCGTTGTGGGGCGGCTCGTTCCTGTTCATCCGCGTCGCGGTCCCGTCCTTCGGCGCGTTTCCGCTGATGCTGATGCGCACCGCGATCGGCGCGCTGGTGCTGCTGCCCTTCCTGCTGCGCGCGGGGAACCTGGCCGAGCTGCGGGCGAACGCCGGGCGCATCGCCTTCGTCGGGGTGGTCGGCTCGGCGCTTCCTTTCGTCCTCTACGGCTACGCGATGCTGCGGCTCAGCGCCGGCTACTCGTCGATCCTCAACGCGACCGTGCCGTTCTGGAGCGCGCTGGTCGCCTTCGCCTGGCTCGGCGAGCGCATGAGCCGGCCGCGGGTGCTCGGGCTCGTCGTCGGGTTCTCGGGCGTGCTGGTGCTCGTCTGGGGTCGCCTGGATTTCGGCGGCGAAGGCGTCGGATTGCCGATCGTCGCGATCTTCGGCGCGACGCTGTCCTACGGCATCGCGTCGGTCGCGACCAAGAAATACCTGTCGCACATCGATTCGATGACCAGCGCCGGCGGCAGCCTGGTCTTCGCGGCGGCGATGCTGCTGCCCTTGGCGGCGTTGTCCTGGCCCGCGGCTTCGCCCGGCGCGATGGCGTGGCTCTCCGCGGTGCTGCTCGGCGTGTTCTGCACCGGCTTCGCCTACGTGGTGTTCTTCCGCCTGATCGAGCGCATCGGCAGCGTCGGCGCGGTGACGGTGACCTTCCTCGTCCCCGCGTTCGCGATGCTGTGGGGGGCGCTGCTGCTCGGCGAGACGATCACGGTGCGGATGATCGTCGGCGCGGCGATCATCCTCGTCGGTACCGCGCTGACGGCGGGCCTGATCGGCGCCCGCCCGGCTACGACTGCAGCCGTTGTCCGCTCGTCGCGTGGAACACGTGCAGCGCGAGCGGACTCGCGGCAAGACTGAGGCGGTCGCCCGGGCGGAAGTGGTGGCGTTCGCGAAAGCTGGCCACGAGCGTGCCCGCCGCGCAGCGCGCGATCACCTGCGTGTCGGCGCCGGTGGGTTCGACGACGACGACCTCGCAGTTCAGGCCCTGGCCGTTCAGCTCGAGGTGCTCGGGGCGCACGCCGACCTGCACCTCGGTGCCCGCGGGCGCCGACGCGCGCTGCGCGAGCGCGAGGCGGGCGCCGCCCGCGAGCTCGACGGCAGATGCATCCTCGGCGAGCCGCCCGGGGAGCAGGTTCATCGCCGGTGATCCGATGAAGGTCGCGACGAACACGTTCGCCGGCCGGTCGTAGATCTCCAGCGGCGTGCCCGCCTGCTCGACGACGCCGTCGTGCATGACGACGATGCGATCGGCCATCGTCATCGCCTCGATCTGGTCGTGCGTCACGTACACCGACGTCGTCTGCAGCCGCTGGTGCAATTCGCGGATCTCGCCGCGCATCTGGACGCGCAGCTTCGCGTCGAGATTCGACAGCGGCTCGTCGAACAGGAACACCTTCGGCTTGCGCACGATCGCCCGGCCCATCGCCACGCGCTGGCGCTGCCCGCCGGAGAGTTGTGCCGGGTGCCGGTCGAGGTAGGGCGACAGGCCGAGGATCGTCGCCGCTTCCGCGACGCGCTGCGCGATCTCGTCCTTGGGGCGGCGTGCGAGCACCAGCGAGAACGCCATGTTCTCGCGCACCGTCATGTGCGGGTACAGCGCGTAGTTCTGGAAGACCATCGCGATGTCGCGGTCGCGTGCCTGCACGTCGTTGACGACGCGCTCGCCGATCCGGATGCGGCCGGAGGTGATCTCCTCGAGGCCGGCGATCATGCGCAGAAGCGTCGACTTGCCGCAGCCGGAAGGCCCGACGAGCACGCAGAACTGCGCGTCGGCGATCTCGACGTCGACCCCGTGCACGACTTCGGTGGACGCGTACGACTTGCGGACGTTTTCGATCGAAACCGATGCCAAGCGCGTTTCCTGGAGTGGCGCTGCGCGCCATGGTACCGAAGAAGCCGGCCCGTTGACTCGGGTCAAACCGGTCCGGCGTGCGCTTCGGCACGATACGTCGATGACGCCCGGGGCCGACTCCGACGTATCGCTGCGCGATCTGCTCGTTGCCACTCTCGCACTGCGGCGAGAAGCTGCGGCCCGATACCGGCGCCTGGCCGCCTCGCCGACGCTGCGCGGCGATGCCGCGCTGCAGCGCCTGTTCGCGCAGCTGGCGGTAATGGAATCGGAATTCGCCGCACGCATCGAACGCGACTTGCCCGATCTCGACGTAGGCACGATACTGGCCGAACGAGTGACCTGGACGGAAGCGATGCGCCAGTCGATGCTCGAGGACCCGACGACTCCCGAGGGTGCGCTCGAGGCCGCGCGACGGAACGAAGGTCGGATGCGTGCCGTGTTCGAGCACCTGGCGGCCACGTCTCCCAACGAATCGGTTCGCATGCGAGCGCTCGAATCGGCGCTCGCCGAAACCCGGCACCTGTCGTCGATCGAGAAGCTGGTCGCGCCGCTGCGAATGTCCGCCTGCGGAGGACGCAGATGAGCCGCACGATTCCGACGACCTCGTCCGAATTCGATCACACGCGAGTCATCGAACGCCCCGACGGTTTCTGGTGGATCGACGAAGCGGAGGGCCGCGAGTACGGCCCCTTCGTCTCGCTCATCGAAGCGGTCGACGACATGCACGCGGCCGACGACGAAGCCCCCACGATGGACGACGACGCATTGCGCAGCGCCGGCGAGGCGCTGGGCGTTCCCGACTGGATCGACCCCGACACAGGAGAGCTGGCCGACGACGAGCGAACGAGAACCGACGAGCACTGAACGACACCAGGTCCACAGGCAAGACGCCCGGGGCGTCCGGGCATCCCCGACGAGAAGGAGCCGTATGCGCACGCAGCTGCAGATCCATTTCCATGGCATCGACGCTTCGCCCGCCCTCGAGGCCTCGATACGCGAGAAGTCGAACAAGCTCGAACAGTTCCATCCGAACGTCACCAGTTGCCGCGTCGTCGTGCAACGGCCGCACAACCACAAGCAGCAGGGCGAGGAATTCCTCGTCTCGATCGACGTCTCGGTGCCCGGCGGAAACATCGTCGCCAACCAGGCGCGCCGGCAGGACGTCCACGTCGCGCTGCGCGACGCCTTCTTCGCAGCGCGTCGCCAGCTCGACGAACACGTGCGGCGCCTGCGCGTCGACGGCAAGCGGCGCTTCGAGCCGCGCACCATCGGCGTGCCCGACGGCGTCAGCGCCGATCCGGCGCCGTTCGCGACGGCGGTACCGGGCTGATCGCGCGATGACGGATCGCGCGGGCCCGGCCGTGGTTCTCGTCACCGGCGCGAGCAAGGGCATCGGCCTCGCCTGCGCCCGCATCTTCCTGCGCGACGGTCGTCGCGTCGTCGGCGTCGCGCGCGATCCGGCGCACCTGGCCGCGGCGCGCGCGTCGTTTTCGGAACCCGCGGCGACCGGCGATCCGTCGTCGGCGCCGATCGACGCGTCGGCCTTCGTCACCGAAGCGGTCGACCTCGTCGACGCCGACGCGGCGCTGCGCCTCGTCGAGCGCGTCGAGGCCGAGCACGGGCCGATCGACGTGCTGGTGAACGCGGCCGGCGCCGCGCGCCGCTACGCGCCCGACGAACTGGATGCCGCCGCCTACCGACAGGCGATGGACGCGAAGTACTTCACGTACATGAACGTGACGCAGCCGGTCGTCGAGCGCATGGCCGCGCGCGGTCGGGGCAGCATCGTCAACATCGTGGGGCAGGGCGGCCGCCAGGCGGGCGTGCTGCACATCGCCGGCGGCGCCGCCAACTCCGCGCTGATGCTCGCCACCGTCGGGCTTGCGCAGGCCTGGGCGAGGCAGGGGGTACGGGTGAACGCGATCAACCCCGGGCTCACGCGCACGACGCGGGTCGACGAGGGGCTGGAGGCGGCTGCACGCGCATCGGGCCGCAGCAAGGCCGAGTTGCTCGAGGAGGCGATCGCCCGCATCCCGATGGGCCGGATGGCCGAGCCCGACGAGATCGCGCAGGTCGCCTTCTTCCTCGCCTCCGAGGCCGCGTCGTACGTGTCGGGGGCGATCATCCCGATGGACGGCTGCGCAGCCTCGGTGATCTGACGGGTCCTAGTCCTCGAAGGGCAGGCCCACGTAGTTCTCGGCGAGCGAGGTCGACGCGGCCTTCGAGCCGGTGAGGTAGTACAGCTCCGTTTCCTGGATCTTCTGCCCCATCTCGCCGGTGTCCGGGAAGCGGTGCATCAGCGAGGTCATCCACCACGAGAAGCGCACCGCCTTCCATACGCGGCGCAGGCACTTGTCGGAATAGGCGTCGATCTCCTTCATCGAGCCGGTGCGGTAGTGGTCGATCAGCGCGCGCGACAGGTAGCGCACGTCGCTGGCCGCGAGGTTCAGGCCCTTCGCACCGGTGGGCGGCACGATGTGCGCGGCGTCGCCGGCGAGCAGGAGCCGACCGAAGCGCATCGGTTCGGCGACGAAGCTGCGCAGCGGCGCGATGCTCTTCTCGATCGACGGGCCGGTGACCATCGTGCGCGCAGCCTCGGCGTCGACGCGGCGCTTGAGTTCCTCGAAGAAGCGTTCGTCCGACCAGCTCTCGACCTTCTCGTCGAGCGGCACCTGCAGGTAGTAGCGGCTGCGCGTGCGCGAGCGCATGCTGCACAGCGCGAAGCCGCGCGGGTGGTTCACGTAGATGAGCTCGTCGGAGACGGGCGGCACGTCGGCGAGCAGGCCGAGCCAGCCGAAGGGGAAGACGCGCTCGTACTCCTTGACCGCGCTGCGCGGAATCGTCTCCCGGCACACCCCGTGGAAGCCGTCGCAGCCGGCGACGAAGTCGCATTCGATCTCGTGCACCGCACCGTCCTTGCGGTAGCGCACTTTCGGTCGTTCGCCGTCGAAGTCGTGGATCGACACGTCCTCGGCTTCGTAGATCGTGCGTGCGCCTTCGGCGGCGCGCGCGTCCATCAGGTCGCGCGTGACTTCCGTCTGGCCGTACACGGTGACGTGCTTGCCGCCGGTGAGGTCGGCGAGCGGAATGCGGTGCCGCACGCCGTCGAAGCACAGCTCGATGCCGCCGTGCACGAGGCCCTCGGCGTGCATCCGCGCCCCGACGCCCGCTTCGTCGAGCAGGTCCACCGCGACCTGTTCGAGCACGCCGGCGCGGATGCGGCCGAGCACGTATTCGCCGCTACGGCGCTCCAGGATGACCGCGTCGATTCCGGCGCGGTACAGCAACTGGCCCAGCAGGAGGCCGGCAGGGCCGGCCCCGATGATCGCGACCTGTACTCGCATGTTGCGTTTCTCTCCCCTCGGATGCGGCAGCCCGTGTGTCCAAGCGCATCGCGGGGCCGTCAGGTGCAATGGTAAGGGTTCGTGCGGCGATAATGTTCCGATGTCGATCGTCTACCTCGTACGGCACGCGCAGGCTTCGTTCGGCGCCGAAGACTACGACGCGCTCTCCGAACTCGGATTCCGCCAGGCGCGCTGGCTCGGCGAGTACTTCGCCGCGCGCGGCCTGCGCTTCGCGCGCGTGATGTCGGGCACGCTGGTGCGCCAGCGGGCGACCGCCGGCGCGATCCTGCAGGCGATGGGAGGCGCCGACGCGGCGCTCGCGCTGCACGAGGGCTTGAACGAGTACCCCGGCGAAGCGCTCTACACCGCACACACCGGCTTCGATCCGCGCGAGCACCAGCTCGCCGATACGCGCGCGTACTGGCGCACTTTCCGCCTGGCCATGCAGGCGTGGTCCGAGGAGCGGCTGCCCGAGGTCCCCGAGAGCTGGTCCGGCTTCGGCGCACGCGTGCGTGCCGCGCTCGCCGAGGCGGTGCGCGACACCGCGCGCGACGACTCCGTGCTCGTGGTCAGCTCGGGCGGCGCGATCGGACGCACGCTGGCCGACCTGGCGGGCGCCCCGGCGAGCACCGCGATCGAGCTGAACCTGCAGTGCCGCAACACCGGCTTCACCGAGCTGATCTCCGGCGGCGGCAAGCTGCGGCTGCTCAGCTTCAACAACGTGCCGCATCTCGACACCGCCGAGCGGCGCGCGTCGATCACCTTCGCCTGAGCGGCGTTTCCTGGGAGGGCAACCGATGTTCCGCGATCGCGAAGAGGCCGCCGACCGGCTCGCACGCGCGCTCGAACCGTTCTCGGGGAGGTCGCCGCTGGTGCTGGCGATTCCCCGCGGCGCCGTGGCCATGGGCCGGCGCATCGCCGACGCGCTCGGCGGCGATCTCGACGTCGTCCTCGTGCGCAAGATCGGCGCGCCGTACCAGCCGGAGCTCGCGCTCGGCGCGATCGACGAGGAGGGCGAGGTGCACTGGGCGTCGCCCGAGGCCGCCAACAGCGTCGATCCGATGTGGCTCGAGCACGAGAAGCGCACGCAGCTCGAGCTGCTGCGTGCGCGGCGCGACCGTTACCGTTCGGGGAGGCCGCCCGTCGATCCGGAGGGCCGCGTGACGATCGTCGTCGACGACGGCCTGGCGACCGGCTCGACGATGATCGCTGCACTGCACGCCACCCGGTCGCGATCGCCGTCGCACCTGATCTGCGCCGTGCCCGTTGCCGCGCCCGAGAGCCTCGAACGCGTGAGCCCGCATGCCGACGAAGTCGTCTGCCTCGAGGCGCCCGACGATTTTCGCGCGGTGTCGCAGTACTTCGAGCGCTTCGAGCAGGTCGACGACGAGGACGTGAAACGCCTGCTCGCGGGCGGCTAGGCCGGGCCGCCTGGCGTAGGCGCGAGCGGATCGCAGCGCGGGGCAGGCGCGCCTTGCAGCGCCGGGTCGACCCATTCCTGGCATCCGGTGCCGCCGTCGTTGCGCCGTCCCCACCAGGCCGGACCGAGATGCACGAGCACGAGCGTCCACGCCGCGAGCCATGCGAGCGACGAGAGCGCGACCAGCAGGTCGGCCGGCAGGCCGGCGACGCCGGCGCCTGCCCGCATCAGCGCGGCCGCGACGAGCAACACCGCACCCGTCGGCGTCCACCGGCGAGCGTCGAGCGGCCGGCCGGCGTGCATGCGCCCGGCGATGTTCAGCACCGCGTAGATCGAAAGGCCCATCGCCCCGATCGTGAGCAGATGCGTGCCGCCGCTCGGAGCGATCGGCGCCCCGAGCAGCGCGACGCCGATCCACGCGTAGCCGAGCGCCATCGTCCAGTAGACCGCGTACAGCATCGACGCCCAGCGTCCGAGCAGCGCGCGCCCGACGTGCCAGTCGTTCAGCAGGTTCAGCACGGCGGCCGCGGCGGCGAGCGCGATCCATCCGGTGACGGCCGACCCGGGCGCGAAGAACGCGGCGAGCGCGTGCAGCGCGATCGTGACGATCGCGAGATTGCGTCGCGGCGGACGCGCGCGGTACTCGGGCAGATCGGTGTCGGCTTCGGCGTCGGTTTCGACCGCGCGCGCGCGGCGTGCATCGAGCGCGTCGTTGACGATGCGCATCGAGATGCGGCTCATCGCGACGACGACGAGGATCATCATCGCGTCGAGCGCCGCGTGCACCCAGCGCATCGGCCAGCCGCCGCGCAGTACGTCGAGCCAGAAGCCGGCGGTGACGAGCGCGAAGGCGAGCAGGCCCCAGAAGAAGCCGCGATGGCGGCGCTGCGGATCGCGCAGCAGTCGCGCGCCGAGCATCAGCGGCAGGGCCGCGGCGAAACCCGCTTCGGCGGTCGCCGCGGGCCACGCCCCGAGCACCGGCGACAGCCAGAACGCGATGCGCGCAGCGACCCAGGCGAGCACGATGGCGAACGAAACGCGCGCACGGAAGGGCGGGGTGTCGGTGAACTCCGGCACCGCAGTGAGGACGAAGCCCGCGATGGCGGCCAGTCCGACCCCGAACATCAGCTCGTGCGCGTGCCAGAGCAGCGCGCCGCCCGGCACCGCCGGCAGCTCGAGGCCGAGCGAGAAGGCCGCGCCGGAGAGCGCGATGCCGACGACGGACCACAGCGCCGTCGCGACGAACATCGCGCGGAAAGGGCACGAGAAGAGCGGCATGCGCTCGATGCGCGCGAGCGTCAGCATCGCGGTGCCCTGCGCTCGAAGGCAAGCACCGGCGCGCGCTGCGCGATCTGCACGTCGCCGGCTGCGGCTGCGGCTGCGGCTCGCGGCGTGCCTTCGTCGTTCTCCGGCCGCGCGGCCGCGGGTGGAAGCCCGAAGCTCTCGCGCACTTCGGGTCGCGCGAGCAGCCGCGCGGTGCCCGCGTGGATCCATTCGTCGTCGCGTCGGGCGGCCGGGAAATCGAGCTCGACGCGCGCGACGATGCGTCCGGGATCCGCGGCCATCACCAGGATGCGGTCGGACAGTCGTACCGCCTCGCCCAGGTCGTGCGTGATCATCAGCACCCCGATCGGGCGCACGGCGAGATGGTCGAGCAGCAGCCGGTACATCTCCTCGCGAAGTCCGATGTCGAGCGCCGAGAAGGGCTCGTCGAGCAGCAGCAGGTCGGGCTCGATGACGAGTGCGCGCGCGAGCGCGATGCGGCTCTGCATGCCGCCGGAGAGCTGGTGCGGGAACTTGGCGAAGTCGGCATGCGCGAGCCCCAGCCGCAGCCCGATCTCGCGCGCCCGGTGCTCGCGTTCGCCGCGGTCTACGCCGCGCGCGGCGAGCACGATCGCGACGTTGTCGAGCGCCGACTTCCACGGCAGCAGTCGCGGTTGCTGGAACATGCAGGCGCGCGCGACGAAGCCGTCGTCGATCGTGCCGCTGTCCGGGTGCAGCAGCTTCGCGCACAGGTGCAGCAGCGTCGTCTTGCCGCAGCCCGAAGGCCCGACGAGCGCGACGATCTCGCCGGCACGCAGATCGAAGTCGATGCCGTCGAGGACAGTCTCGCGCGCGAACGCGTGCTGTATCCCTCGCACGCGCAGCGCCGGTGCCGACGGCGCGTTCACGGCATCGCTCCGCCGCTTGCGGCGGGCCCGCGCCAGCGCTCGACCTCGCGCTTGATCGGCTCGAGCAGCAGGTATTCGACGGCGAGCAGCAGGCCGACGACGGCGACGATCCAGCCCATCGTCGCCGCGGTGTCGAGCTGCGAGCGCGCCACTGCGAGCGCCGCGCCGACGCCGTCGGGACTCGACAGCAGCTCGGCCATCACGACCACCTTCCACGAGATCCCCAGCGCGCTGATCCACGCGGGGAACAGGTAGGAGACGACGTGCGGGAGATAGACGTCGACGAACATCATGCGCGGCGGCAGCTCGAAGGCGCGCGCCATCGTCTTCAGTTCGTTGTCGAGCGTGCGCGCGCCCTGCAGCGCACCGACGAAGACGACCGGGAACGCGGCGACGAACACGGTGAAGATCGGCGTGCCGTCGCTCGCGCCGAACCAGAGCATCGCCAGCACGAGCCAGGCGATCGGCGGCGTGCCGAGCAGCACGGTGACGATCGGACGCGACATCGTCGAGGCCGTCATCGACACGCCGGCGAGCAGTCCGAGCGCGCTGCCGAGGACGACCGACGCGGCGAAGCCGGCGAGCGCACGACGCGCGGTTGCCGCGAGCTCCGGCCACGCGTCGCCGGCGGCGAGCGAGTGTGCGAGCGTCGCGAACGCGGTGCGCGGATCGGGCAGTACGAGCGGGCCGTATAGCTGCGCGATCGTCTCCCAGGCGGCGACGAGCAGCAGCAGGCTCGCCACGGCACCCCATCCGCTCCACAGGTACGCGGGCAGCTTCGCGAGCGCCGATCGCAGCGACTTCATCGGGGGATCCCTGTCACCCGCCGGCGCCCGTCGCCGCGGGCGACGCGTAGAAGTCGTCGGGCGGAAGCTTCCCGCCGACGAGCCCGGGGCTCTTCTCGAGCAGCATCCGGAACAGCGACTCGAGCGCGGGGCGTGCGCGGTGTGCGGGGACCGCGTCCATCTGCCCGTGTCCGATCGCATCGGCGACGGCTTCGGCGTCCAGCATCGGGATGTGCCTGGAGACGGTCTGTGCGCAGGCGGTCGCGTTGGCTTCGCACCAGTCGAGCGATCGCGCGTAGGCGGCGGCGATCCGGGAGACCGCGTCGGGACGATCGCGCAGCGCGCCGAGCACCGCGATGCCGGCCTGCGGGATGCGCGCATTGCCGCCGAAGGCGCGCGCCCATTCCTCCTGCAGGTCGACGGCGCGATAGAGATCGGGGGCGACGACGCTCGTCGGAAACGAGCCCGACTTGCGCAGCGCCATCGACACCGCCGGCTCGGCGAGCAGCGCGTGGTCGACCCGGCGCGTGAGCAGCAGCTGCATCGCGTCGATCGGCGAGGCCACGTAGCGCAGCCGCAGGTCCTTGCGCGGATCGATGCCTTCCCGCTCGGCGAGCAGCCCGAAGACGATGTCGGGCATGTCGCCGCGGAAGGGCATCGCGATCTCCTTGCCGACGAGGTCCTTCAGCACGTGGACCTCCGGATCGCGCGAGACGATCCACAGGATCCCCCAGGTGGAGACGTTGACCAGCCGCAGCTTCGCGCCCCGGTTGTACAGGTTCGCCGCGACGTTCACCGGCATCGCGAGCACGTCGGCCTTGCCGTCGAGCGCCATCAGCCGCAGCTGGTCCGGGTCGCGCCAGCCGGTGAAGCGCACTTCGCCGGCGAGATCGGCGAGCGCGCCGGATTCGGCCATGTGCACCAGCGGGTTCGACACGCTGGCGGGCGGCCCCGCGAGGGTGAGCGTGGCGAGGCGCCCGCGCGGGTCCGCTGCGGCATCCGCGCCGAGCGCGGCCCTGCCGACGGCCACGGCCCCCAGCCCTGCGGCGCAGGAGACGAGCAAGCGACGGCGCGCAGCTTTCATCGCGGTTTCCTCCAGAGTCAGAAACGTCCGGCCAGGCTCAGCGACGCCGAGCGTCCCGACGCCGGCAGTTCCTCGCCCGAGATTCCTTCGGTGAGATGCTCGTGGTAGCGGCGATCGAAGAGATTGACCAGCCGCAGTTCCGCGCGCAGGTCGGACAGGGCGCCGACCTTGCCGAAGCCCCAGCCGAAGAGCGCATCGGCGGTCACGAAGCCGGGCGTCTCGTTCTCGGTGCCGGCCGAGAAGCGCGTGCTGATGCGGTCCTGCCGTGCGACCGCCCTCAGCGCCGTGCGCCAGTAGGGTCCGCTTTGCGCGGCCTGCCCGATGCCGACGCTCACCTCGGGCGGCGGCATGAAGGCGAGCGGCTCGTCGTCCTGCCGGTTGTCGCCGCGCAGCCAGGTGAAGGCGAGGTCGACGACGAAGCGGCCGAGCGGAATCGCGGCCACCCCTTCGATGCCGCGGATCACCGCCTCGTCGAGGTTCTCGGTGAGCTTGATCGGCAGCCCGCTGCCCGGGTGGATCGCTCCGGTGATGCGCCCGGCGATGTAGTCGTCGATGCGCGTGCGGTAGGCCGAGACGCGATAGTCGATGTTGCCGCTGCCGAAGCCCTTCGCGCTGCCCTTCAGCCCGACTTCGATGCTGGTCGAGCGCTCGGGGTCGAGCTGCGGATTGCCGACGTGGTAGAAGCCGTCGCCGCGCGCGGAATCCTCGAAGCGTTCGCGCATGTCGGCGGCACGCCAGGCGCGTCCGACGTTCGCATAGGCATTGACGCCGTCGGCGAGCGGATACAGGACGCCGAGCGACCAGGACAGCGTGTCGTCGCTGTGCGACAGGCCGGTCGTCTGCCTCGTCGGTCCCATGCCCTTGGCGCGCGCGTCGCCTTCGATGTGGTCGTAGCGGGCGCCGGCGACGATGCGCGCGCGGCCCCATTCGATCTCGTCCTGCACGAACAGGCCGCTCGAGCGCAGGCTGCCGCGGTCGAAGGGATCGTTGCGCTGGTTGTTGTCGAAGGCCGGCGCGTTGTTGTCCATGTAGCGCTCGGGATCGGCGCGCATGCGCCAGCTCTCGACGCCCGCCGTGAGCATGTGCGCGTCGCCGACCGGCAGCACGTAGCGGGCGCGGATCCCGTCGGTGGAGAAGGTGACGTCGTTGCGGACGTAGTCGCGGCGCAGGTTCGCCGAGAACGCGCGGATCTGGCGGAAGACGTCCTGTCGCCACACTTCGGCCGAGAGCCGTCCCGGGCCGAGGTCGGCATCGAGCCCGAGCTCGGCGAGCTCGCGCCGCTGCTCGGGCGAGCGGATCGTCACCGTGCCGAGCGGCGGCGGAATGCCGGCCCCGCCGGGACGCCCGCCGGTGCGTGCCGAGCCCGGATACCAGACGTCGCGCGCCGCGTGCCGCTGCAGGTTCAGGCGCAGGCTGGCGGCCGGCGACAGGCGCACGGCGTATTTCGCGAGCAGCGAATCGGAACGGTAGCCGGTGTTCGGCTCGCGACCGTCGGGGCTGTCGTAGTCGTCGGTGTCGTTGACCGCGGCGCCGAGCACGAACGCGTGATCGGGGCCGGAGCGTTCGACGAGCAGGGCGCCGGATTTCGTCGTGTCGAGGCCGAGCCCGAAGCGGCCGCCGAACGTAGGCTCGGAGGTGAAGCGGGTCTGCGGCGTGATCAGGTTCACCACCCCACCCATCGCTCCGCTGCCGTACAGGACCGAAGAAGGGCCTTGCACGACTTCGATGCGATCGAGCAGCCCGAGGTCGGCGAAGGACGCGAGCGCGCCCTGCGGCTGCGCGGAGTTGACCCGCACGCCGTCGACGAGCACGACGATGCTCTCCTTGCGAAGCCCGCGCAGCACGGGGTTCTGCCCCCACGCGCCGTCGGACTGCACGGCCATGCCCGGACGGCCGCGAAAGAGCGAACCGGGCGGCGCCGAGGGTTCGTCGGCGAGCGGGTCGAGCACCTCGACCGCCTGCGGCGTCTCGGCGCTCTCGGCGGCGCGTCCGGTGGCGGTGACGACGACGGTGTCGAGGCGGGTCTGTGCATCCGCGGTCGAAATCAGGGATGCTGCAAGCAGTGCCAGCGTGGCCGGCGGGTATCGATGGAAGCGCATGCGTCGGGAATCCGCTGTTGTCGTTGTCCCGACGATCGTAGATAAATGATAATCGTTTTTGATTGAGAAGAATCAAATGATCGACGAACCGTTCCCACTCGCGCCCGAGCTGTCGGTCTCGCAATGGTTCAACAGCGCGGTCCCGCTGTCGCTCGAGTCGTTGCGCGGGCGCATCGTCGTCCTGCACGCATTCCAGATGCTGTGCCCGGGCTGCGTCGCGCACGGGCTGCCGCAGGCGCAGGCGGTGCATCGCCAGTTCGCCGGCGAAGACGTCGCGGTGGTCGGACTGCACACGGTCTTCGAGCATCACGACGCGATGACGCCGGTCGCGCTCGCGGCGTTCCTGCACGAATACCGGATCGGCTTCCCGGTCGGCGTCGACGCGCGGGGCGACGACGGCGGCGAGCTGCCGGTCACGATGCGCGCCTACGGGATGCGCGGTACGCCCACGCTCGTCGTCGTCGACCGCTCGGGGCGCATCCGCATGCACGCTTTCGGGCGCGTCGAGGACCTCGCCGTGGGCGCGTTGATCGGGCGGCTGCTGGTCGGTTCCTGACGCCGTCGCGCGGCGGCGCTCAGGCGCCGCGCGCGCCGACGATCCGCCCGTCGACGACCTCGATCGTCTTGTCGCAGCGTGCGGCGAGCTCGGGGTTGTGGGTGACGAACAGCACCGTCGTTCCGTCGTCGCGGTTGACCCGCCGCAGCAGGTCGAAGACCGCGTCGGCGCTTTTCGTGTCGAGGTTGCCGGTCGGCTCGTCGGCGAGCAGCACCGGCGGGTTCATCGCCAGCGCGCGCGCCACCGCGACCCGCTGCTGCTGGCCGCCCGACAGCCGGTTGGCCGGGTGGTCGCGCCATGCGCCCAGCCCGACTTCTTCCAGCAGCCGCTCGGCGCGCGCGAACATCGCCGCGTCGGGTCGTCCGGCCGCACCGAGCATCGGCAGCACGATGTTCTCCACGGCGCTGAACGCGGACAGCAGATGGTGGTACTGGAAGACGAAACCGATGCTGTGGCCGCGCAGCCGCGTGATCGAGGCGTCGTCGAGGCGGGTGGTCTCCTCGCCGCAGACGGAGAGCGTCCCGCTCGTCGGGCGATCGAGCAGCCCGACGATGTTCAGCAGCGTGCTCTTGCCCGATCCCGAAGGCCCCATCACCGCGCAGAACTCGCCGCGGCGCAACTCGAGGTCGATGCCGTGCAGCACCTCCGTTTCCACCGGCGTGCCGACGTTGAAGGACTTGCGCACCTCGCGCAGCGCGACGATGACGGGTTCAGCCACGGATCGCCACCACCGGGTCCAGGCGCGACGCGCGCAATGCCGGCGCGACGGCGGCGGCGAGCCCGGTCAGCGTCGCGAGCACCAGCGCGGTGGCGAACAGCCACGGCTCGAACGCGAGCGGGAACAGCTGGGTGCCGTCGGCATTGCGCGCGAACTGCTGCCAGAGCGCGAGCGCGAGGGCACCGATCGCCGAGCCGACGAGCGCGCCCGACATCCCGAGCAGGCTGCCCTGCAGCAGGAACAGCCGCAGGATCTGCGCGCGCGAGATGCCCATCGCGCGCAGGATCCCGATCTCGCGCGAGCGCTGGACGACCGAGACGACGAGCACGCTGGCGATGCCGAAGGCGACCGACAGCGCGACGAAGATGCGGATGACCGTGTTCGACGCCTGCTGCGCGTTGATCGCCGTGAAGAACTGCGCGTTGGTGCGGATCCAGCTGTCGGCCTGCACGCCGGTCGCCGCGGTGATCCTTTGCGCGATGCGCTCCGCGGCGTAGACGTCGTGCACGGTGACGTCGAGTCCGGTGACGCCGCCGGGCAATCCGAGCAGGCTCTGTGCGGTATGCAGCGCGAGGTACGTCGTTCGCTGGTTCGCGCCCTTGTTGCCGAGGTCGAAGATGCCGGTGACCGTGAGCGTGTTGTTCGCGCCGAGTGCCGACGAGACGCGCAGCTTGTCGCCGACGCCGACGCCGAGCTCGGTCGCCAGCTCGGTGCCGATCAGGATGTCGGTGGCGCCCAGGCGCGTCGTTCCCTGCACGATCTTCTCGGGGATGGCGACGATGCGGAAGTAGCGCTCCGGATCGATGCCGATCGCCGAGATCGCGCGGCTTGCGGTGCCGCGCACGGCGAGCGCCGATCCGGCCGCTTGCGGCGAGACGACTCCGACCTCGGGCATCGCGCGGATCTGGGCGGCGATCGCCTGCCACTGGTCGATCGACTTCAGCCGCTGCAGCGGCGGTTGCACGATCGCGTCGTGCTCGACGCTGCCGTCGGCTGCGGCTTCGCGCTGCGGACGCGCGATCTCCTTCGGCGGCAGCAGCTGGATGTGCGGCTGCGCGGTGAGCACGCGGCGGATGAAGTTCGACTGCAGGCCGCTCAGCAGCGCCGACATGAAGACGATCACGCCGACGCCGATCGCCACGCCGGAGACGATGAACGCCGTCTGCATGCGGCCCTCGCGCAGGAAGCGCAGTGCGACGATCCATTCGAAGGGCGCCCAGCGCGGCAGGGGCGCCGATCGCGAGGCCTGCGTCACGCGGGGCTCGCCGAGTCGACGCGCGTGCGCACGCGCATGCCGTCGACGACCCCGGCGACGCCCGCCGGGACGACCAGGTCGCCGGGCGCGAGCCCGTCGAGCACCTCGCTCCAGCCGCCGCTGCGCAGCCCGATGCGCACCGGCTGGCGCTGCGCGCGTCCGTCGACGATGCGCAGCACCCAGGGAGCCGCGCTCTCCGGTCGGTGCACCGCGTCGCTCGGCACGAGCACGGCGCCGTCGCGGCGCGCGACCTGGACGTCGACCGATACGGTCATGTCCTGCTTCAGCTCGGGCGGCGGGTCGGGAACGTCGAGCTTGACCTCGACCGCGCCGGTCTGCGCGTTCACGCCGGGATTGATGTACGCGAGCACGGCGTCGAAGCGCCTGCGCGGATAGGCGTCGGCCGAAGCGATCGCCTGCTGTCCCGCCTCGAGCAGCGCCAGGTTCTTCTCGTCGATCTGCACGACGAGTTGCGTGTCGCCGGCCGGCGACAGCGTCATCAGCACCTTGCCCGGCTGCACGACGTCGCCGCGCTCGACGTCGCGTCCGATCAGGGTGCCGGCCACCGGCGCGGTGATCGTCGCGTACGACAGCCGCGCGCGCGCGGCGGCCGCGTTCGCGCGCGCCTGCGCGAGCGCCGTCTCGGCGACGGCCACGTCGCTGCCGCCGGCGCGCGCCGATTCGAGCTGGCGCTGCGCGGCGTGCAGCTGCGCATCGGCGAGCTCGACGTTCTTGCGCGAGTCGTCGAGCGCGGCCCGGCCGATGAATCCCCGCTCGAACAGCTCCTGGTTGCGGCTGTGCTGCGTGCGCGCGTAGTCGAGCGTCGCCTTCGCCTGCCGCAGGTTCTGCTCGGCGACCGGCGCCTGCACCTCGTGCAGCTGGCGCAGCTTCGCCTGTGCCTGCGCGACCGCGGTCTGCGCCTGCTGCACGGCGGCCTGCGCTTCGGTGGCGTCGAGCTCGACGAGGACCTCGCCCGCGCGCACGGCCTGTCCTTCGGCGACCGGCACGCGCACGACGGTTCCGGTGACCTGCGCGCCGATGTCGACGCGGTGCGGCGTCTGCACGCGCCCGCTGGCGACCACCGACTGGACGAAGTCGCGCCGGACCACCTCGACGACGGGAACCACCGGGCCGAAGAGTGCGCGCGGCAGCGCGAGAGCCGCGATGGCCGCGATGACGAGCGCGACGATCACCTTCCACAGCGATCGTCGCAGCCGCCCCGGTTGCACGGCGCCGTTCATCGACGCACCCCGCGCAGGCCGTCGAGCAGCAGCGCGAAGGTCGCCTGCGCCGCGTCGACGATGCCGCTCTCGCCGCCGAGCAGCGAGCGCTGGACGGCCAGGCCCTGCAGTGTCGCCACGAAGAGCGTCGCGCCGACTTGCGGGTCGAGCGCTTCGGAGAGCTCGCCGGCATCGCGCGCGTCGCGAAGGCACGCGGCGACCCGCTTCGTGTAGGCGGCCACCATCGCGTGCACGTGCTCGTGCGTCGGCGTGCGCTCGTCCCCCTGCAGCGCGTGGTACAGGATCCGGGGCGCGCCCGGATGGCGCGCGACGAAGCGTGCGTGCGCGAGGAACACGCGCTCGAGGATCTCGACCGGCGTGCCGCCGCTGGCGAAGGCGGCATCGACCGACGCGCCGAGGTCGTGCTGCACCCAGTCGAAGACGGCGCCCCAGATCGCTTCCTTGTCGGCGAAATGACGGAACAGCGCGCCGTGCGTGAGCGCGACGCGGTCGGCGATCGCCTGCGTCGTGATCGCTTCGGGACCGCGTTCGCGCGCGAGCTCGACCACGGCAGCGACGATCTCGGCGCGGCGCGCGTGCGACGGCAGGCGCCTGCGAGGGCGCAAGGGGAGGGGCGATTCCCTGGGGGACATGCGAGACGGGGAGGGCAGAAGGCTACGCGGCAAGTAAGTAACGAGTTACTATTTTAGCTTCTCCCCGCAACCCAGGGTCTTCGAGTCATGTCCGCCCCCGCAGCCTCCCTTGCCGAATCGTTCCCCGCCTTCTTCGCCGAGGCTCCCGTCCTCGACGTGCAGGATCCCCTCGCCGCGTTCCTCGGCGCAGCCGAAGGCGGGCGGTTTCGCTATCGCTACGAGGACGTCGTGCGCATGGCCGGTCACTCGTGCCCGACCGTCGCGTCAGCCTTCCTGATGACGCGCGCGGCGCTGCTCCGCCTGTACGGCGACGAGCTGCCGCGACGCGGCGAGATCCGCGTCGAGCTGCGCGATCGGCGCGAGGCCGGCGTGACCGGCGTCGTCGCCGCCGTCGCGACCTTCGTCACCGGCGCGACCGAGGACAGCGGCTTCCCGGGCCTGGGCGGTCGCTTCGGTCGTCGCGAGCGGCTGTTCTTCGCGCGGCCGCTGTCCTTCGGCGAGATGCGCTTCACGCGGCTCGACGGCGAAGGCATCCCGGTCGAGGTCGCCGCGCACCTGCAGCGCGTGGCGGGCGACCCGCGCACCTCGCTGCTGATGGGACGCTGCCTGCACGGCGAGGCGAGCGAGGACGAGACCCAGGCCTTCCACGCGGCCTGGCAGCAACGCGTGCGCACGCTGCTGGTCGAGCACGCGGACGACCCTGACGTGATCGAGGTGCGCGAAGTGCCGGCCTGAGGTCGGGCCGCGGCGGGTTTTCCGTTTGCAGTGGCGGGCCACCACGAACGGAGGCCCACATGTTTCACCACAACAAGCGACTGCAGTACACCGTGCGCGTCGCCGAGACCAACCCCGGCCTGGCCAACCTGCTGCTCGAGCAGTTCGGCGGACCGCAGGGCGAACTGGCCGCGGCGATGCGCTATTTCACGCAGGCCATCGCCGAGTCCGACCCCGGCCGCAAGGACATGCTGATGGACATCGCGACCGAGGAACTCAGTCACCTCGAGATCATCGGCACGATCGTCGCGATGCTCAACCGGGGAGCCAAGGGCCGCCTCGCCGAGGCGGCGGAAGCCGAGGCCGAGATGTATCGGGCGATCACCGGCCCGGGCAACGACTCGCACCTGACGCAGGTGCTGTACGGCGGCGGCCCGCCGCTGACGAACTCGGGCGGCGTGCCCTGGAACGCCGGGTACATCGACACGATCGGCGATCCGAGCGCAGACCTGCGCTCGAACATCGCCGCCGAGGCGCGCGCGAAGCTCATCTACGAGCGGCTCATCGCCGCCACCGACGATCCGGGAGTCAAGGAAGCGCTCGGATTCCTGATGACGCGCGAGGCGGCGCACCAGATCTCGTTCGAGAAGGCGCTCTACGCGATCCAGCCGAACTTCCCGCCCGGGAAGATGGCGGTCGACCCGCAGTTCGCCAACGTCTACTTCAACATGTCGCAGGGCGACGGCGACATGCGCGGCCCGTGGAACAGCGACGACAACTTCCACTACGTCAGCGAGCGTGACGAGCAGAGCGCCGTGGACGGCGGGGACGGCGGCGCGCAGGTAGGGCTGGACTCCGAGGAGAGCGCGGTGCTCGACCAGGCCGCGCAGCGCACGCGCTCCGACCCGCAGGCCGACCCGCTCACCGGTGCCGAGCTCGGCATGGGTGCGGCCGTGCCGGCCAAGGGCAACGGAAGCGCGCCGTCGACCGGCGCGCCGCTCTGATCCGTCTGGTACGCCAGTTGCTCTATCGGGCAGCGGCCGTGCCCGAAGCCGGCTGCGCCCGCACAAGGAGTTTCACATGCCCTCTACGAATGCCCGCACCTCGGGTCGGACCTCGACGACCCGCTCCCGCTCGAAGAAGGAGCACGATCCGATCGAGCTGCTGAAGGCCGATCACAAGAAGGTCGACAAGATGTTCAAGGACTTCGAGAAGAAGAAGGAGAAGGACCGCGAAGGCGCGATCGAGCTGGTCGAGCAGATCCTCATGGAGCTCACCGTGCACGCGCAGATCGAGGAGGAAATCTTCTACCCGACGATGCGCGAGTCGGGTGGCGACGCGATGACGGAGCTGCTCGACGAAGCCGAGGTCGAGCACACGACCGCGAAGGAACTGATCGCGCAGATCTCGTCGATGTCGCCGGACGAGGACCTGTACGACGCGAAGGTCAAGGTCCTCGGCGAGTACGTGAAGCATCACGTCAAGGAAGAGGAAGACGAGATGTTTCCGAAGGCCAGGAAGTCCGACGTCGACATGGAGGAGCTCGGGACGATGCTCCTCGAGCGCAAGCAGGAGCTGATGCAGGAGATGAACGGCGGATCCATGCCCTCCTGACCGTCCGTTCGCGCGGCCGCCGCCCGTTGCGGGCCCGGCCGCCCCTTCAGCGCGCCGGCGCGTCGCCGCCGGTGCCGCTTTTCCTTTCTTTCCTGTCGGACGACTGTCCCGGCCGGCCCGCGCGTTCGTAGTAGTGCGGGATGCGTTCGAGCGCATGGTCGGCCGCCGCGCGGCGCACCACGTTGCGCGAGCCGTCGAAGCGTCGCGTTTCGCAGAAGACGCGCGCTTCGTCGCCATCGCGTACCGCCCAGGCGAAGCACACGGTGCCCGCCGGGATGTCGCTTCCCTGCGGCGGAGCGTCGGCCAGGCCGGTGTCGGCGAGCGCGATCGACGCGTCGCTGCGCTCGAGCGCCCCGAGTGCCATCTCGCGCGCGACCTCCTCGCTGGTGAGGCCGAAGCGCTCGATCGTCTTCGGCGAGACGCCCAGGCAATGACGCTTGGCCTCCGGCGAATAGACGACGAAGCCCACCTGCAGCGAACTGCCGACGCCGGAAGCGTCTGCCAGGCGGCCGGCGATGAGCCCCGCCGTGCACGACTCGGCGGTGGCGACGACCAGGTCGTGCTCCTTCAGGTATGCGAGCAGTTTCTTGAGTTGCATCGGCGCAGGCGCATCGAAAAGGCGTGACGGGCGCTGTGCACTCGGCGAGCCTGCCTTCCGGGCGTGTAAGATCGAAGCGGCTCGGCTACGCGCAGCGACGGCGACCACGGCCTGCCGCGAGGCGCAGAAGGGGATTCCGGATGCCCTCTTCGCAATCGGTGCTCGATGCGTTCCTCGCCACCATCGTTCGTCTGGCGGGGGCGCGCGCGGGAACGCTGTGCATGCCGTCCACGAACGGCGAGCCCGAACTGGTCGCTTCGTGGGAGCGTGCGCAGCTCCCGGAAGGGTCTCCCCGCATTCCGCACACGAGCATCGTGTTGCCGCTCGAGAACGGCGGCGAGACGCTCGGGCAGCTCATCCTGCTGTACGACGCGCCGGCGGTCGGCGGGCGCGGGCGCGCGAAGCCTTCGCGCCTGCGCACGGCCGCCCCGCGCGCACGGATGTCCGAGACGCTCACGGCGCGCGAACGGCAGATCCTCTCGCAGATCGCACTCGGGCAGAGCAACAAGGCGATCGCCCGGGTGCTCGGCATCAGTCCCGACACGGTCAAGCTGCACGTGCGGCACATCCTGGCCAAGCTGGGCTGCGCCTCGCGCGTCGAGGCGGCGGTGCTCGCCGCGCGGCACGGCCTCGGCCGCGAGCACGAAACCGCAATCGCCGTATCATGAACGGTTTTCCCCGGTAGTCTTTTCCGATGGAAGCGGAACTGCCTTCTGCGACGCTGATCGCGTGGCTGGGCTTCGCCCTCGGCGCCGTGTTCGGGTTCGTCGGCAACAAGACGAATTTCTGCACGATGGGCGCCGTCTCGGACATCGTCCACATGGGCGACTGGACGCGCATGCGCATGTGGCTGCTCGCGATCGCGGTCGCGATGCTCGGCGTGTGGGCGATGCAGACGCAGGGCGTCGTCGACACGCACAAGTCGCTGTACACGAGCCCGAACTTCCTGTGGCTGTCGAACCTCGTCGGCGGGTTGCTGTTCGGCGTCGGCATGACGCTCGCCTCCGGCTGCACGAGCAAGACGCTGATCCGCATCGGCGGCGGCAACCTGAAGTCGGTCATCGTGTTCGTCGTGCTGGCGATCTCCGCGTACGTCACGCTGAAGGGGCTGTTCGGCGTCTGGCGCGTGAACACCTTCGACACGGTCTCGATGCAGTTGTCGACCACGCAGGACCTGCCGGCGCTCGTCGCCGCGAGCTGGGGCCTGTCCGCCGAGGCCGTCGGACGCTGGCTGCCGCCGCTCGTCGCCGCGGCGCTGCTGGCCTTCGTCTTCGCCGACCGCCACGCGCGCGGCGTCGACACGCTGCTCGGCGGCATCGTCGTCGGGCTGACGATCGTCGGCGGCTGGTACGTCACCGGGCACGTCGGCTACGTCGCCGAGCACCCGGATACCCTCGAGGAGGCCTTCATCGCCACCAACGGGAACCGGCCGGAGTCGCTGTCGCTCGTCGCCCCCTTCGCGTACACGCTCGAGCTCCTGATGTTCTGGAGCGACCAGAGCAAGCACGTCACCTTCGGCATCGCCACGGCGCTCGGCATCGTCGCCGGATCGCTCGCCTACGCGCTGCTCACGGGCACCTATCGCGAGGAAAGCTTTCCCGACGCGGCCGACCTGAAGCGGCACGTGCTCGGCGCGACGCTGATGGGCTTCGGCGGCATCACCGCGCTCGGCTGCACGATCGGACAGGGGCTGAGCGGGCTGTCGACGCTCGCGGTCGGCTCGATGCTCACCTTCGTCTCGATCGTCGCCGGGGCCGCGCTGATGATGAAGCTCGACTACTGGCGGCTGATGCGGGAAGCGCACGCCTAGCGTGGAAATTGCCCCGTCGGCGCGGCCGGCACCCGGCGAACGATGTGCTTCGCGTTATAATGTGAAGCACATCCAGCCGCACCGCTCCCCGCAAAGTCCAAGCCGATGATCGCACTGCTCGAAGCGCGCAGGGCCGGCCTCCTGCGCCGTGAGCACTGGATCCCGAACATCGTTTCCGGCGCCATCGTAGGCGTCGTCGCACTGCCGCTCGCGATGGCCTTCGCGATCGCCTCCGGCGCCAAGCCGGAGCAGGGCATCTACACGTCGATCGTCGCCGGCTTCCTCGTGGCGGTGCTCGGCGGCAGCCGCGTGCAGATCGCCGGGCCCACCGGCGCCTTCATCGTGATCCTCGCCGCGATCACGGCGCGCTACGGCATCGACGGGCTGCAGATCGCGACGATGATGGCCGGCGCGATGCTGCTTCTGCTCGGCGTCGCGCGCATGGGCGCGATCATCAAGTTCATCCCCGATCCGGTCATCGTCGGCTTCACCTCGGGCATCGCCGTCATCATCTTCGTCGGGCAGTGGAAGGACTTCTTCGGGCTGCCGCCGGTCGAGGGCGACCACTTCCACGAGAAGCTGTGGCAGCTGCTGCAGGCGCTGCCGCAGCTGCACCTCGTGACGACGCTGCTGGCGGTCGCGTCGCTGGCGCTCGTCGTGTTCGGCAACCGCATCCCCCGGCTCGCGCGCGTGCCCGGTCCGCTGATCGCGCTCGTCTTCGCCACGATCGTACAGGCGCTGTTCCGCTTCGACGGCGTCGTCACGATCGGCAGCGCCTTCGGCGGCATCCCGCTCGGGCTGCCGGAGCTGCGCCTGCCCGAGATCACCGCCGCGCGGATGATCGAGCTGATCGGTCCGGCCTTCACCATCGCGATGCTCGGGGCGATCGAGTCGCTGCTGTCGGCGGTGGTCGCCGACGGGATGGCGGGGACGCGGCACGACTCGAACCAGGAACTGGTCGGGCAGGGCATCGCCAACCTGGCGGCGCCGCTGTTCGGCGGCTTCGCCGCCACCGGCGCGATCGCGCGCACGGCGACCAACATCCGCAACGGCGGCACGAGTCCGATCTCCGGCATCGTGCACTCGCTGACGCTGCTGGCCATCGTGCTCGTCCTCGCGCCGCTGGCGGTGCACGTGCCGCTCGCCGCGCTCGCCGCGATCCTGTTCGTCGTCGCCTGGAACATGAGCGAGGTGAAGCACTTCGCGAAGATGGTGCGCCGCGCGCCGGCCGCGGACGTCGTCATCCTGCTCGTCACCTTCGGGCTCACCGTGTTCGCCGACCTCGTCGTCGCGGTGAACATCGGCGTCATCCTGGCGACGCTGCACTTCCTGCGCCGGATGGCGTCGAGCGTCGAGGTGCAGAACGTCACGCACCAGGAGCTGCACCAGGAATTCGCGCACCGCGGCTTCCAGCAGCTGCCGCCGGGGGTGCTCGTCTATTCGATCGACGGGCCCTTCTTCTTCGGCGCGGCGGAGAACTTCGAGCGCGCGCTCGCGAGTACGCGCACCGACCCGCGCGTGCTGATCGTGCGCCTCGGCTGGGTGCCGTTCATCGACGAGACCGGGCTGCAGACGCTCGAGGAGGTCGTCACCGACCTGCGCCGCCGCGGCGTGACGGTGATGCTCAGCGGCGCCAATGCGCGCGTGCGCGGCAAGCTCGAGCGGGGCGGCCTGATCGAACTCGTCGGGCGCGACCACTTCTTCGACGACCTGGCCGACGCGATCGAGGCGTCGCGAGGGATCGCCGGCGACGACTCTCCCACCACGACGGTAGGTCGCCAGACCGTGCTCAGCGAGACCGCGCAGGCCGTGCTGCGCACGAGCCGGCGGTTCTTCTCGCAGCCGCCGCCCGACGCGTAGCCGGCTCGCGTTCGACGCCGTACCGCGCTACTTCACCTTCGGGTTCGACACGCCGGGCTGCGTGCGATAGCTGACGCCGTGCTGCGCGAGGTAGTCGCGGATCAGCTGGCGCACGACCTGCGAAGGCGTGACGTCCTGCCGCGCGCACAGGTTCTCGAAGGCCTTCTTCTTCGCCGGGTCTATCAGCACCGTCAGGCGCGCGGTCTTGCGTTCCATCCGCGGTCGAGCTCTCGTTGGTGATCATTGCATTTTAATCGGATGTGCATGGACGCGAGTTACGGCCGGCGCGGGCTTGCGCGCACCGCGTGCGCGCGCGACCATCGCGCGATGAAGATCACCCGGCGGTTGCGGATTCGCGGTCTCGTGCAGGGCGTGGGCTTTCGCGCGTCGCTCGCCGACGAGGCGCGCCTGCGCGCGCTGGGCGGCTGGGTGCGCAACCGCAGCGACGGCACCGTCGAGGCGCTGGTGCACGGCGATGCGCGGGCGGTCGAAGAGCTGCTCGCGTGGGCGCGGCGCGGCCCGCGCGCCGCGCGCGTCGACCACGTCGCGGTCGAGGAGGCGCTCGCCGCGTCGCAGGAGATTCCCGCGCACTTCGAGCAGCGCCCCACGGCCTGAGCGCCGGCGTGCCGGAACGCGCGCCGCGTGCCCCGGCTGCGTCCATCCTCGGCGCGCGCCTCAGTGTTCGGGGCGCTCCTTCGGCGGCTCGAGCGCCGCTTCGATCGCATCGTCGACGCGCTCGAGCCAGATGAACTCGAGCCGCTCGCGCGCATCGGCGGGAATTTCCTCGAAGTCGCGCCGGTTGCGCGCCGGCAGCATCACGCGATCGATGCCGGCCGCCGCGGCGGCGACGATCTTCTCCTTGATGCCGCCCACCGGCAGCACGAGGCCGCGCAGGCTGATCTCGCCGGTCATCGCCGTGTCGCTGCGCACGGTGCGTCCGGTGAGCAGCGACACGAGCGCAGTGAGCATCGCGACGCCGGCGCTCGGTCCGTCCTTCGGCGTCGCACCGGCCGGCACGTGCACGTGGATGTCGATCTTGCCGAGCCGCTCCTCGTCGATGCCGAAGTCGCGTGCGCGGTGCTTGACGATCGAGAGCGCGGCCTGTGCGCTCTCGCGCATCACGTCGCCGAGCTGGCCGGTGAGGATCAGCGCTCCCTTGCCCGGTGCGCTGGTCGCCTCGATGAAGAGGATGTCGCCGCCGACCGGCGTCCACGCGAGCCCGGTGGCGACGCCCGGCGTGCTGGTGCGCATCGCGACTTCGTTCTCGAAGCGCGGCGGCCCCAAGATCTCGGCGACGTCGTCGACGCCGATCCGCAGCTGCGTGGCGGAGCCCTCGGCGATGCGCACCGCCGCGTGGCGCAGCGCGCGGCCGATCTCGCGCTCGAGGTTGCGCACGCCGGCCTCCCGCGTGTAGTCGCGGATGATCCGGCGCAGCGCCTCGTCGTCGATGCGCGCCTGGTCCTCGGCGAGGCCGTTCGCCTCGAGCTGGCGCGCGATCAGGTATCGACGCGCGATCTCGAATTTCTCGTTCTCGGTGTAGCCGGCCAGCGCGATGATCTCCATCCGGTCGCGCAGCGGCCCGGGGACGGTCTCGAGCATGTTCGCGGTCGCGATGAAGACGACGCGGCTCAGGTCGAAGGGCACGCCGAGATAGTTGTCGCGGAAGGTCGAGTTCTGCTCGGGATCGAGCACCTCGAGCATCGCGGCCGACGGGTCGCCCTGGATACCGCGTCCCATCTTGTCGATCTCGTCGAGCATCATCACGCAGTCGCGCGCCTTCGCCTTGCGGATCGCCTGGACGATGTTGCCCGGCATCGCGCCGATGTACGTGCGGCGGTGGCCGCGGATCTCCGCCTCGTCGTGCACGCCGCCCAGGCTCACGCGCACGAACGGACGGTGCATCGCGCGTGCGATCGACTGGCCGAGCGAGGTCTTGCCGACGCCGGGCGGGCCGACGAAGCACAGGATCGGCGCCTTGCCGCGTGGCGCGAGCTTGCGCACGGCGAGGAACTCGACGATGCGCTTCTTGATCTTCTCGAGACCGAAGTGGTCCTCGTCGAGGACGCGGCGCGCCTCGGCGATGTCGATCGGGCGCTCCTCGGGTTCGCCCCAGGGCAGCTCGAGCAGCCAGTCGAGATAGTTGCGCACCATGCCCGCCTCGGGCGCGGCTTCCGGCATGCGTTCGTAGCGGCGCAGCTCCTTGCGGGCGAGCTCCTCGACTTCGTCGGGCATCGCGGCCTCGTCGATCGCCTGCGAAAGGTCGGCCACTTCCTGCGTCTTGCCGTCGCCTTCGCCGAGCTCGCGCTGGATCGACGCCATCTGCTCGCGCAGGATCGCCTCGCGCTGGCGCTCGTCGAAGGACGCCTTCGTGCGCTGGCCGATCTCCTGCGTCAGCCGCATCACCTCGATGCGCTTGGCGAGGAAGGCCGAGACCTTGTCGACGCGGGCGCGCAGGTCGATCGTCTCGAGCAGCTCCTGCTTGTCGTCGCGGCTCACGTCGAGATAGGCGGCGACCAGGTCGGCGAGCGCACCGGGCAGGCGCGTGCTCTGCACGGCGGCGATCAGCTCCTGCGGCACCTGCGGCAGCAGTTGCAGCGCTTCCATCGCCTGCTGCTTCAGGTGCATCAGGCGCGCTTCGACCTCCGGGCTCGTGTCCTCCGGCTCGTCGATCGCGACGACGCGCGCGGCGAGAAACGGGCGCTCGCGAACGAATTCGACGATGCGAAAGCGCTGCAGGCCCTGCACGACGATGTGGTGCCCGCCGTCCGGAACGTTGACGTAGCGCAGGATGTTGGCGGTGGTGCCCGTGCGATGCATGTCGATCGCGCCCGGCTGGGCGGTGTCGGCATCGCGCTGCATCAGGATGCCGATCGGGCGCTCCTCGCGCAGCGCCTGCTGCGCGGCGAGGATCGACGGCTCGCGGCCGATCGAGATCGGGAACACGGTGCCCGGGAAGAGCACGGTGTCGCGCACCGGCACGATGATCAGCACGTCGGGCGGCAGCGTAGGCAGCGCGGTGCCGGCTTCCCCACCGGGCGCCGTCGCGGCGGCATCGGCCGCCTGCGCGGTGACGCCGTTGCGCTCGGCGCTGCCGGTGTCGAGAGCAGCCCCTGCTTGCGATGGAATTCGTTCGGCTTCGGTCATGGGCTCTTCTGCAGACTGATGACGAGACATCCGTGCTCCGAGGTGACGCTCACGCCCGCATAGCGTCCCGGCGGCAGCGGAACGCGGCGCTCGAAGCGGCCCTGCGGAAGCTCGAGCCGATGGATCACGGCACTGCCGAGCTGCTGCGGCAGCACGCGGCGTCCGGCGACGACCAGCACGGCGCCGTCGATCACCGCCTGCACCTCGCGCGCGTCGACGCCCGGCAGGGCGACGTAGATCAGCACCTCGCGCTCGTTCTCGAGGACGTCGACCGGCGGCTCCCAGGTCGGCGTGCGCGCCTGGCGCGGCTGGAAGAACTGCCGGTGCAGGCGTTCGACGCGTCCGAGCGCGGCGATCGCGTCGGCCCACATCCAGTCGGGGGAATCGTCTCGTCTCATCGGATCGTCATCTCTGGCAGGTCATGTATGGGGTGCATCGAGGATTTCCAGTGTGCGGCCGAAAGCGGTCGGTGCGTGGGTGCGATGCGCTCGCCGGGTCGGGCGTCGTCGAGGGAATTGTGCGCCAGGTCGCTGTCGCCGTGCGATTGGCCGCAGCAAAGCCCAAGACCCCCTTCCCGATGCCGGCGATGGCCCCGGCCGGCGACATCGCGTTTATGGTGGCCGAGGCCACAACCGGAATGCGAGGAGCCGAGATGCACCGCGCCAGCCTGCGCCTGTTCGCGTCGCCTTCGCGAAGCGCCGCCCGAATCGCCACCGCGGCTGCCGCCTGCGCGGCGCTCGTCGCGCTCGCGCCGGCAGCCCAGGCGCAGCAGGGGGACAAGCCGATCCGTTTCGGCGCCATCTACATCATGTCGGGCAGTGCGGCGGCCTACGGGGAGTTCGCCCGGCAGGGCGTCGAGCTCGCCGCCGACGAGATCAACGGCAAGGGAGGGATCCTCGGCAGGCAGGTGCAGTTCGCGCTCGAAGACGGGCAGGGCAAGGTCGACGTCGCGATCCAGGCGGCGCGCAAGCTCGTGTTCCAGGGCGGCGCCGACGCGCTGCTGGGGCTCGACAGCTCGGGCGTCGCCAACGGACTGACGCCGATCGTCCCCGAGTTGCGCAAGCCCTTCCTCATCACCCATGCCGCCTCCCCGGACGTGACCGGCAAGCTTTGCAATGCGTATACCTATCGCGTCAGCGTCAACGTCAACCAGAACATGGGCGCGGCCGCGCAGATCGCCGCCGAGAGCGGGGCGAAGCGGTGGACGACGATCGGTCCCGACTACGCGTTCGGCCACCAGTCGTGGGAGTACTTCGGCAAGTACCTGAAGCAGCGCAAGCCCGACGTCGAGCTGATGCAGGAGGTCGCCTTCCCGCGCTTCGGCGCCGAGGACTTCGTTCCGTTCATCAACAGCGTGATGCAGAGCAAGCCCGACGGCGTGCTGATCTCGCTGTGGGGCGGCGACCTCGTCAACTTCATCCGCCAGGCGCAGAACCTCGGCTTCTTCGAGCAGAAGTACGAGGTGCTGCTCACGCTCGGCGCGGCGGTCGAGGTGCTGTCGGCGCTCGGCGAGCAGATGCCGCAAGGCGTCTGGGCAGGCACGCGCTACTGGTTCGGCGCGCACCGCAACCCGATCAACGACGCCTTCGTCAAGGCGTACTTCGAACGCTACAAGGCGCCGCCCAGCTACAACGCCGAAGGCGCGTACGCGGCCCTGTACCTGTACAAGGCGGCGATGGAGAAGGCGGGCAGCACGGACGGCGCGGCGGTGGCGAAAGCGCTCGCCGGTCTTTCCTTCGATGCGCCGAACGGCACGCTGACCATCCGCGCCGAGGATCACCAGGCGGTGGTCGGGCCGACCTGGGGCAAGCTCGGGGCCTTCGACGCCGACTACAAGGTGCGCATGCTCGATTCGATGCGCACCTTCAAGGGCGAGGAAGTCACGCCGCCCGCGGCGCAAACCGGCTGCAAGCTCTGATCGCCCGTTGACCCGCCCGGCGCGCGCCGTGCCTCCTGCCGGCCGGCGCGCGCGCGCCGGCTGAGTCGACCGCTCGCATGCAGGGGATCCTCGCCGCGCTGCTGAACAGCCTCGAGATCGGGCTGCTGCTGTTCGTCATCGCCGTCGGACTGAACATCGTCTTCGGCGTCCTGAACATCATCAATTTCGCGCACGGCGGGCTGTACATGCTGGGCGCGTACTTCACCTACACCGTGGTCGGGTACCTCGGGATGCCGTTCTGGCCCGCGCTGGTGCTCGCGCCGCTGGCGGTCGCCGTGATCGCGATCGCGCTCGAGCGCATCGTGCTGCGCCAGGTCTACGGGCGCGACGTCTCCGACAGCCTGCTCGTCACCTTCGCGCTGCTGCTGGTCATCGACGACGCGGTGCGCGTCGCCTGGGGACCGGGCATCCACGTCGTCGCCCCGCCGCCGTCGCTGCGCGGCACGGTCGCGATCTTCGGCATCACCTATCCCGTCTACAGTTTCTTCGTGATGGGCGCGGCGATCGTCGCGATGCTCGCGCTCTGGCTGTTCTTCGTGCGCACGCGCGCCGGTCGGGTCGTCCGTGCCGCGGCGATCGATCGGCGGATGGCCGAAGGGATCGGCATCGACGTGCCCCGCGTGATCACCGGCGTCTTCGCGCTCGGCGCGTGGATGGCCGGTGCGGCGGGCGTCGTCGCGGCGCCGATCCGGGCGATCGCGCCGGGCATGGGCGATCGCATCATCATCGATGCATTCATCGTCGTCGTCATCGGCGGTCTCGGCAGCTTCCCGGGGACGCTGCTCGGCGCGCTGGTGCTCGGTGCGATCTACGGCTTCGGCGGGCGCTACCTGCCGCAGATCAACCTCGTGCTGCCCTACCTCGGCATGGCGCTGGTGCTGCTGCTGCGCCCGCGCGGGCTGATGGGCAGGAGGGCGGCGTGACGGCGCCTGCAGGCGAAGCGGTGCCCGCGTCGGCCGCCGATGCGCCGCGTGCAGGCGGTGCGCGCGCCGCCGCGATCGGCGTGCTGCTCGCCGTGCTGCTGGTCGCGTTGTGGCTGCTGCCGACGTGGGTGCCGTACTTCTACGTGTTCGTCGCGACGCGGATCCTGCTGATGGGCCTGTTCGCGGCGAGCTTCAACCTGATCTTCGGCTACGGCGGCATGCTGTCGTTCGGCCACGCCGCCTTCTTCGGCGCCGGCGCGTATGCGTCGGCGCTCCTGCTGCTGCACTTCGGCTGGCCGCTCGTCGCCGTCGTCGCCGTCGCGATGGTCGTTGCCGCGCTGCTCGCGTGGGTGATCGGCGCCTTCTGCGTGCGCCTCGACGAAGTCTATTTCGCTATGCTCACGCTCGCCTTCGGCATGATGGTCTACGCGATCGTGCATCAATGGCGCAGCCTCACGAACGGCAGCGACGGCATCGCAGGCTTTCCGCTCGGCAGCTTCGGCCTGGGGCTGGACCTGCAGCTCGCCGATCCCGCGGTGTACTACCGCGTCGTGCTCGTCGTCGTCGCCGTTGCCGCCCTCGTGCTGTACCGGATCGTGCGATCGCCCTTCGGCCTGCTGCTCGTCGCGATCCGCCAGAACGCCGAGCGGGTCGCGTTCTGCGGCGTCGACGTGCGCCGGCACCGGCTGATCGCGTTCATCGTCGCGGGCACCTTCGCCGGGCTCGCGGGCGCGCTGTTCGCGCCGTTCAATCGCGTGGCGAACCCCGACATGGTGCACTGGACGCAGTCGGCGCAGCCGGTGCTGATGACGATCCTCGGCGGCGCAGGGCACTTTCTCGGACCCTTCTTCGGCGCGGCGATCTTCGTGCTGCTCGAGACGTGGATCACGACGTACACGCAGCACTGGATGCTCTTCCTCGGGATCGTCCTGGCCGTGCTCGTCATCTTCTTCCGTCGCGGGATCTTCGGAACGATCCTCGACCGCTTCGCGAGGCAGCGATGAGCGAGCCGCTGCTCTCGGTGCGGGGGCTGTCGAAGCGCTTCGGCGGCGTGCATGCAGTCGACGGCGTCGACCTCGACGTCCGGGCGCACGAGACGGTCGCGCTGATCGGGCCGAACGGCGCCGGCAAGACCACCTTCTACAACCTGCTGTCGGGACGCATGCAGCCGACGAGCGGAACCGTCGTCTTCGACGGGCGCGACGTCACCGGCATGGCGCCGCACGAGATCAGCCGGCTCGGCATCTCGCGCTCCTTCCAGATCACCAACGTCTTTCCCGAGCTTTCCGCGCGCGAGAACGTGGAGGTCGCGCTCACTGCGCTGCACGGCAGGGCAATGCGCCTGTTTTCGCGCGTCGCGGCCGACCGCGCGCTGCACGAGGAAGCCGACGCGCTGCTCGATCGGCTGGGGCTCGGCGCGCTCGCCTCCGCGCGCGCCGGAACGCTGAGCTACGGCGACAAGCGGCTGCTCGAGATCGCGATCGTGCTGGCGACGCGTCCGCGCCTGGTGCTGCTCGACGAGCCCACCGCCGGCATGACGCCCGACGAAACGCGCGCCGTCGTCGCGCTGGTGCGGCAACTCGCCGAAGCGACGCAGTACACCTTCCTGATCACCGAGCACGACATGGAGGTCGTGTTCGGGCTGGCCGATCGCATCGTCGTCCTGCACCGCGGCGCCGTGCTTGCCGCGGGCAGCGTCGAGGAGATCCGTGCCAGCCCGCAGGTGCGCGAGGCGTATCTCGGCGAGGAACACTGAGGATCCGCTCGTGAGCCGGGCGCATGCCGGGAGGAACTGCGTGGACAAGGAGCACGGAATGGATCGCCCGATGCTCGTCGTCGACGCGATGCACACGTACTACGGCGAGAGTCATGCGCTGCAGGGCGTCAGCCTGCGGGTCGAGGCCGGCGAGGTGGTCTGCCTGCTGGGGCGCAACGGCGCCGGCAAGAGCACCACGCTGAACAGCATCGCGGGGCTCACGCCGTCGCGGCGCGGCAGCGTGCGCTTCGAAGGCGAGTCGATCGAGCGCATGCCCGCGCACCGGATCGCGCGTCGCGGGCTGGCGCTGGTGCCCGAAGACCGCCGCATCTTCGCCGGGCTCACCGTGGTCGAGAACCTCGAGGTGGCCGCACCGGTGCGGCCGCAGCGCGAGCGGCGCTGGCCGATCGAGCGCATCTTCGACGAGTTTCCGATGCTCGCCGAGGTGCGCAACCAGGACGGCGCGACGCTGTCGGGCGGCCAGCAGCAGATGCTCGCGATCGCCCGCGCGCTCGCCGGCGAGCCGCGGCTGCTGCTGCTCGACGAGCCCAACGAGGGTCTCGCGCCGGTCATCGTGCAGCAGATCGGCGTGCTGATCGACCGCCTGGCCGAGACGACGACGATCCTCTTCACCGACCAGAGCGTGCGCTTCGCGCTGCGGCACGCAAGGCGCGGCTACATCCTGCAGAAGGGGCGCATCGTCTACGAAGGCAGCACGCAGCGCATCGCGGACGATCCGCAAGTGCAGCGCTTCCTCGCGGTGGCTTGATGCCGGGACGCGCGGGCGCCGCGATGGAGTCGGGTCGTCGAGCTGTCTTGGTGCGGTGGTTTCGAATGCGTGGCGGCCACGCCGATCGGCCGACGCGCGCTGGAACACGCTTCGTCGATCTCGCCCGCTTTCCGGGTGCCTTCGCGCACGCCTGCTTCGCTGCGCGCCGGATGTGCCGGAGAACGGGAGTTTTGCGGTGCACGTGCCGTCACCGTCACAGCGTCGAACACGACTTGCCCACCG
>JBIQJM010000181.1:0-3946 GCA_044507525.1 Burkholderiales bacterium | reverse complement strand
TGCGTGGCTTGCGCCACGCCGCCGGTGGACAAGCCTGCCGCGCAGGACTTCGGATCGGCGTGACGGCGAGCGGCCCCGGAACTGCCGATCTTCGGCACTTCCGGCGGGAGGCCCTGGTTGCCACGGAGTCGTTCGAGACCCCGCGCGCGAACGGCGCCCGCCTCGTGCCCGGCGCCCGCACGCCCGGAACCCGCAGCGTCGAGGACGGCCCGATCGACCGCGTTCGCGTCTTTGGATGCGAAACGGTGATCGGCCGGCGAAGCCGTTCCGATAGTCAGGCGGAGAAGGCTTCGCGGCGCCCGGTCGGCGCCTGCGCTATGCCTTCGTCGTCGTAGATGCGTGAGTCGGACCCGACGAGCGCACCGAATGCGCGCGAGGCCTGCAGTGCCGAGCGGCGGGCCAGCACCGCGTTCGTATCGAGCGCCTGGCGCAGCTCGGGAAGTGGATCGCCGAGGCCGGCGTCGGCCGCCTGCGCCGCGTTCCGACAGCCGGCGATCCACGCCGACAGACGGGCATTGACCGCGTCCAGCCGATCTGCGTCGCGGGCGAGCATCGCGCAGCGCTGCTCCTCGAGCAGGGCGAGCCCGTCGTCGAGCGAAGCCTGCGCTGCGCGGGAAGCTTCCGTCATTTGCCGCGCGAAAGCGTCTCGAGCAGCTCGGCCGCCTGCGAGATCATCTTGTCGGCGACCGCATGCGCGCTCACCTGGAAGCGTCCTTCGCGGATCGCCGCCTTGACGTCCTCGACTTTCTGCGCGCGCACCGGTTGCTCTTCGGCGGCGCCCTCTGCGGCCAGGCTGCGCGAAGTCTGCGACAGGCGCACCGCGTCGACGGCGGGCGTCTTCTCGACCGCTTCGGAACGGGTGCCGGCGGCACCGCCGACGGTGCCGTGGGCGGCCCGCGTCAGTGCATCGGGTTGTTGCAGGTCAGTGGGCTTGCCGATTTTCATGGCGATTCCCCTATCTACTCCGGGATACGCGCCCGGGTACCGGGAGTTTCGGCCGGGTGGAGCCGAACTTTAGGCGCGGATCGGCCCCTGGGGGCTCCGTGGCTGGAAATCGCATCAGAGTCGGATCTCGACGGTCCGGTCGCGCACGGTGCCGACGAGCATCCTGCCGGTTTCCGTACGGACACGCAACGACTGTCCCTCGCCGGCGGCCGCCATCGCGAAGCCGCTGGCCGAGATGCTGAACCCGGTGCCGACCATCCGGATGCGCACCGGATCGCCGGCGGAAATCGTCTGCGGAACCCGCAGGTCGTCCGCGCGCAGGACCTGTCCGGCCGACATCGGCCGACCCAGCGACCGGCCGGCGAGCCACGCCGGATCGGATACGGGAACGCCCGCTGCCCGTGTCCAGTCGACTTCCTCGACGCGGAAATCCTCCGGCCGGGGCATCGCGCCCATCGGCATCGGCAGGTTCGCGACCAGCGCCGGCCCGTAGACCGATACGGTGACCGGAATCATCGTCGACCACGAGGCGCCTTCGGCGCAGCGAACGCCGACGTAGCCGCGCCCCCACAGTTTCGCGTTCGACGGCAGGAAGGGCTCGATGCGTGCGCACGGCGCGAGTCGCATGCCGGGGTTCAACCGGCCGACCTTCACTTCCACGCGCAGGCCGCCGAGCCCCGAACCGTCTTCGCCGTCGCCCGGAAGACGCGTCGTCCAGGTGGAGGCGGCCGACTCCTCGATCCAGCGCTGCAGCTGCGGCGCGACGTCGGCCAGCGGCGACGGGGCCTTGCCCGCGGCCGGCGGGGCCGAGGCGGCGGCGGCCGTCATCGGCAGCGCGAAGCACAGCGCCGCGCATGCGAAGAGCATGGGCGCGAGGGCGACGCGGTCGATGCGGCGGCTGCGGATCGTGGATTCCATTCGCGCAGCCTAGCCGGCGAACGCGTGCCCCGGTGAAGCGAGATGCGGGGAAAAGCTCGTGCTTATCGATGCATCCGCGCGACGGGCCCGCCGAATAATCGGCAGCGATCGGAGGAACAGGAGAGGGCTCCATGCTCGACCGGATCACCGGCACGCTGCAGTTCCACGGCGAGGCGCTGGCGCTGCGCGCGCAACGCCAGCAGGTGCTCGCATCGAACATCGCGAACGCCGACACGCCGAACTACCAGGCGCGGGATTTCGATTTCGGCCAGGCGCTGGCACAGGCCACTGCGCGGCTGGGTGCGGTACCCGGACACGCCGCGTCGGTGTCTTCGTCCGGGTCTCCGGCGATGCGTGTCGCGCTGGCGGCCTCGGCCTCGGCCGGCAACGGGGCGGACAAGGGCTTCCTGCCGATCGGCGGCGCGGGCTCGTCGACCCACCCGGCGATGCTCTGGCGCACGCCGCAGCAACCCTCGCTCGATCGCAACACGGTCGATCTCGACCAGGAGCGGGCGAGCTTCGCGGACAACTCGTTGCGCTACGAGGCGACGCTTCGCTTCATCAACGGGAACGTGCGCAACGTGCTCGCCGCGATCCGCGGCGAATGAACCAGGGAGTCGAACGATGTCGCTCTTGAACATCCTCGGGATTTCGGGCAGCGCGGTTTCCGCGCAGAGCCAGCGGCTGAACGTCGTCGCCTCGAACCTGGCGAACGCCGACAGCGTCGCCGGGCCCGACGGCCAGGCGTACCGCGCGCGCCACGTCGTCTTCCAGGCGCAGGCGGGAGCGGCCGTCGACGCGGCGCAGGTCGGCGTGCGCGTGGCCGACGTGATCGAGGACGCGACGCCGGGCAAGCGCCTGCACGACCCCTCGCATCCGCTCGCCGACGCCGACGGCTACGTCACGCAGAGCAACGTGAACGTCGTCGAGCAGATGGTCGACATGATCTCGGCCTCGCGTTCGTACCAGAACAACGTCGAGGTCATGAACACCGCGCAGCAGCTCGCGTTGAAGACGCTGCAGCTCGGCCAGTGACGGGCCGCCAGGGAGCGAGCGGATGATCGACACCACGCAGAACAACCGGGCGGCGAACCAGGCGGCCAACGCGGCCGCCGCCGCCTACGGTGCACCGGCCGACGGGACCGACACCGCCGACGGCACCGAGGATCGTTTCCTCACGCTGCTCGTCGCGCAGATGCGCAACCAGGATCCGTTGAATCCGCTCGACAACGCGCAGGTGACGAGCCAGCTCGCGCAGATCAACACGGTGCGCGGAATCGAGCAGCTCAATGCGTCGATGACACGGGTCGCGGCCGCGTCGACCTCGGTTTCGCCGCTGTCCGCCGTCGGCCTGCTCGGCCGCCAGGTGCTCGTCGAAGGCGAGCAGTTCGAGTGGTCGAGCGCCGACGCGGGGCCGGTGAACCCGGACCCGACGATGCCCGAGATCGACCGCGATGCGGCACGGTCGGTGCGCGTCGGCTTCGAGATCCCGGTCGCCGCGCGCTTCGTGCGCGTGGAGATCGTCGACGCGAGCGGACGCGTCCTGCACGCGCGCGACTACTCCGAGCCGGAGGCAGGAGTGCACACGCTCGACTGGGACGGCATCGACACCGACGGCAACGCGGTCGCTTCCGGCAAGTACCGGCTGCGCGCCTACGGCGTCGACGAGAACGCCGGCGAGTCGCAGGTGACCGCGCTCGTGCCGGCTCGCGTGCACGGCGTCAACCAGGGACCGGGCGGCGCCCGGCTCGAACTCCTCGGACGCGATTCCGTCGCCGCATCGGCGATCCGCGCCGTCCTCTGAACCCGCAGCACTTCCGAACAGGAGCATACGAATGTCTTTCCAGCAGGGATTGAGCGGGTTGAACGCCGCCGCGCGCAACCTCGACGTGATCGGCAACAACGTCGCCAACAGCAATACGGTGGGCGCGAAGGCCTCGCGCGCCGAGTTCGCCGACATCTACGCGACGTCGCTGTACGGCGCGGGGACCCACTACAACGGCATCGGCGTGACGGTCGCGGCGATCGCGCAGCAGTTCACGCAGGGCGACATCGCGACGACGAACAGCGCGCTCGACATGGC
>JBIQJM010000033.1:0-27763 GCA_044507525.1 Burkholderiales bacterium | reverse complement strand
GCAGCCCGAGAACATCAACATCCAGGTCCTGCCGGGCTACCAGCACGTCGTGACGGTCAAGCCGAACCGTTCGGGCACCTACGCGATCGTCTGCAACGAGTTCTGCGGCATCGGACACCACAAGATGGTGTCGCGGCTGTACGTAAAATAACGAAGGGGCACTCATGGCCACCGCCGAAGCGCTATTCCGGATCTGCCCCCGATCGGGGCTTCAGTTCCACAAGTCGGCCGAGTCGCTGATCAAGGTCAACGCCGTCGCCGGCATCGTGATGCTCCTGATCGGCGGCGTGCTCGCGCTGCTGATCACGCTCACCCGCTGGCAGGCGATCCACCTCGTCGACGCCGACAACTTCTACATGTTCCTCACCGCGCACGGGCTCGACATGCTCGTCGCGTGGATCATCTTCTTCGAGATCGCGATCCTCTATTTCTGCTCGTCGACGCTGCTGCGAAGCCGATTGGCGACGCCACGGCTCGCCTGGTTCGCGTTCGCGCTGATGGTGATCGGCACGGTGATGTGGAACACCGTGATCTTCCAGGGCAGCGCGACGGTCATGATGACCTCGTACGTGCCGATGCCGGCCTCGCACTGGTTCTACCTGGGGCTCATCCTGTTCGCCGTCGGCGCGCTGATCGGCTGCTTCATCTTCCTCGGCACGCTCGTCGTCGCGCGCGCCGAAAGGACCTATGAAGGCTCGATTCCGCTCGTCACCTTCGGCGCGCTCACCGCGTGCATCATCGCGATCTACACGATCGCCTCGGGCGCGATCATCCTGATCCCGACCTGGCTGTGGTCGATCGGCTACATCAGCCACATCGATCCGGTGATGTATCGCGTCATCTGGTGGGCCTTCGGCCATTCGTCGCAGCAGATCAACGTCGCTGCGCACGTCTCGGTCTGGTATGCGGTGGCCGCGATCGTCTTCGGCGCCAAGCCGATGTCCGAGCGCGTGAGCCGCGGTGCCTTCCTGCTGTACATCCTGTTCCTGCAGCTCGCCGCCGCGCACCACATCCTCTCCGACCCGGGCGTGGGCATCGAGTGGAAGATCTTCAACACCAGCTATGCGATGTACCTGGCGGTGCTCGCGTCGATGGTCCACGGCCTGACGGTTCCGGGCGCGATGGAAGCGGCGCAGCGCGAGCGGGGCTTCACCAAGGGCCTGTTCGAGTGGCTGCGCAAGGCGCCGTGGGGCAACCCGGTGTTCTCGGGCGTGTTCATCTCGCTGATCGGCTTCGGCTTCCTGGGCGGCATCTCGGGCGTGATGATGGGCACCGAGCAGCTGAACATGATCATCCACAACACGATCTACGTTCCCGGCCACTTCCACGCCACGGTCGTGCTGGGCACCACGCTCGCGTTCATGGCGATCACGTACTTCCTGCTGCCGACGCTGTTCCAGCGCGAGGTGATCCTCCCCGGATGGGCGAAATGGCAGCCGTACGTGTTCGGCATCGGCATGGGCGTGTTCACGGTCACGATGATGGGCGCCGGCACGCTGGGCGTTCCGCGCCGTCACTGGGACATCACCTTCGCGGGCGCGTCGCTGCCGTACGAATTCCCCGGCACGGCACTGCTGATGATGACGCTGGTCGGCATCTCCGGCGTGATCGCGATCGTCGGCGGCGCGATGTACATCATCATCGCGGTGGGTACGGTGTTCTTCGGCAAGCGGCTCGACGCCGGCGCGTACACCACGCAGGTGAGCCCGCTGCGCCTGCCGCCGGTGGCTGCGGCGCTGCGCGGTCACGGCACGCACGGCGGCGGCTTCGAGGCCCCGGGCACCTTCGTGTTCGCCCTCGTGTTCCTCGTCGCGTTCGTCCTGTACTACTTCGTGAACTGGAAGTACCTGTCGACGGTCTGGGGCTTGAGTTGATTTGACCCGTCGACACCGCATCACCCGCAGTTCCTTCGGCCGTACGATCGCCGCCTTCGCGGCGGTCGTCTCGGCCGTTCTGTTTTTCGCGGCCCCGGCGCAGGCGAGCGACGGGCGTGCCGGACCCGACTACCGCAAGGCGCTCGCCGACAGCCAGGCGGCGATCGGCCGCCCGCTGCTCGACGTCTCCATGCGGGACCACACCGGGAAGCCGGTGCGCTTCAGCGACCTCGCCGGCAAGCCGCTGCTGGTGAGCCTCGTGTACACCGGCTGCTTCCAGGCGTGCCCGGTGGCCACGCAGTTCCTCGCGCAGGCGGTACGCACGGCACGCGATGCGCTCGGCCCGGACCGTTTCCGCATCGTCTCCATCGGCTTCAACCAGCCCTTCGACGACCCGGTCGCGATGGGGGCGTTCCGCAAGCAGAACGGCATCGACGACCGCGACTGGCTGTTCCTCAGCCCCGACCCCGCGCAGGTCGACGCGCTGACGGCGAACCTCGGCTTCACCTACGAGGCGACGCCGAAGGGCTTCGACCACGTCACGCAGGTCACCATCGTCGATGCCGACGGCGTCATCTATCGGCAGGTCTACGGCGAGAACTTCGACCTGCCGATGCTCGTGCAGCCGTTGAAGGAGCTGCTCTCCGGACAGGCGTCGCGCAATCTCACGCTCGACAACGTCTGGGAGAAGGTCAAGCTGTACTGCACCGTCTACGATCCGAACAGCGGCGGCTATCGCGTGAACTACTCGCTGTTCTTCGAGATCTTCGCCGGACTCACGACGCTGGGCGCGATGATCTGGTTCGTGCTGCGTGCCCTGCGTAGCCAAGGGCGCGCCTGAAGCCGGAGAGACCGTTGAAGGCGCCGCGCCGTCTCGTCCCGCCAGCGCCGGCATTCGCCGTTGCGGGCGGCGCACACGGTGCGCAAGCCGGCGCCGACGCGGCGATCGACGACCCGCGCGACGTGCGCACGATGGCCGCCGCCGTCGTGCGTCGCATCGAGCGCGCCTTCGACCGCGTCTTCGGCGCCGCGGGCAATCCCCTGCGCCAGCTGGGCGGACTCGCCTTCGACCTGTTCTGGCTGATCGCCGCCACCGGCGCGTTCCTCTACGTGTTCTACGACACGAGCGTCGACGGCGCCTACGCGTCGGTCGAGCGCCTGACGAGCGGCGCGATCGCCGGCGGCGCCTTCCTGCGCAGCCTGCATCGCTACGCCTCCGACGCGCTCGTCGTCGTCGTCGTCGCCCACCTGCTGCGTGAATGGGCGTACGGGCGCCACCGCGGCTTCCGCTGGTTCACCTGGCTGACCGGGGTGCCGACGCCGTGGCTGATCCTCGCCGCCGGCGGCGTCGGCTTCTGGCTGGTCTGGGACTCGGTCGCGCTCTTCGTCGCGACGGCGGTCACCGAGTGGTTCGGCGTGCTTCCGGGCTTCGATCCGGCGCTGGTGCGCAACTTCCTCGATGCCGGCGCGGTCTCCGACCGGCTGTTCTCGCTGGTGCTCTTCCTGCACATCGGCGTCTCGCTCGCGCTGCTGCTGGCGATGTGGCTGCACGTCAAGCGCCTGACGCGCCCGCGCACCAACGCGTCGCGCGCGGTGCTGCTCGGCACGCTCGCCGCGCTGTCGGCCGTGTCGCTGCTCGTGTCGGCCCCGCTGGGGCCCCCGGCCGATCCGTCGAACCTGGGGGGCGCGCTCGCGCTCGACTGGTTCTATCTCGCGCCGCTCGCCGTCGTCGACGCCGTTTCGGCGCAGCTCGTCTGGGTGCTCATGCTCGGCCTCACGCTGCTCGTCGCAGCCGCACCGTGGCTGTCGCGCCGCGCGCGGCTGCGCGCGCCGGCCGCGCGTGTCGATCCCGATCACTGCAACGGGTGCCAGCGCTGCTTCGCCGACTGCCCGTACGCGGCGATCGAGATGGCGCCGCATCCCTCCGCGCACGGACTGGTCGCCGTCGTGGACGCCGATCGCTGCGCTTCGTGCGGCATCTGCGCCGGCTCCTGCCCGTCGTCGACGCCCTTTCGTTCCGACGAACGCCTGGCGACCGGCATCGACCTGCCCGATCTCGGAGTCGGCCTGCTGCGCGAGGAGCTCGAAGCGAAGCTCGAGGCGCATTCGGGCGGGCGCCCGGTCGTGGTCTTCGGGTGCCGGCATGCGGCGTCGCCGGCCAGGGCGGCGGACGTCGTGACGCTCGCGCTGCCGTGTGCGGGGATGCTGCCGCCGGCGTTCATCGACTATGCGTTGCGTCGCGGCGCGCGCGGCGTCGTCGTCGTCGCCTGCCCGTCGGGCGATGGCGAGTACCGCTTCGGCACGCAATGGGTCCGGCAACGGCTGGCCGGCGAACGCGAGCCGCGGCTGCGGGCCGCGGCCGAGCGCGAGCGCATCCGCCTCGTCGAGGCGGCGCCCGAGGATTTGATCGCGCTCCAGGCGAAGCTCGCCGGTTTCCGGCACGATCTCGACCAACTCGATGGGACGCCGCCGCCGCGCGGCGACGTCCCGAACGTCTCCAGGGAGAGCTGTGATGGCGAAGTCCGCTAGTTCCGTGTTGCGCTACATCGGCCAGGCGATCCTGTTCGCGCTGTTCGCCGCCTTCGTCGTCTATTTCTCGACGTCGCCCACCTACCGCCATCTCGACGACGACCAGGGGCTGCTGCGCCTGTCGTTCCGACATCCGGGGCAGGTCGCCACCGACTGCCGCAAGCGCACGGCCGAGGAGCTCGCCGCGCTGCCGCCGCAGCTGCGCAGCGAGATGGAATGCGAGCGCGAGCGCTCGCCGGTGCAGGTGCGCATCGAACTCGACGGCGAGCTGCTCTTCGATCGCGTCTACGAGCCGGCGGGGCTGCGCCGCGACGGCGCTTCCAGCGCCTACTTCCGCATGCCGATCCCCGTCGGCGAGCACGACGTACGCGTGCAGGTCAACGACGACGTGCGCGTGCAGGGCTTCAACCACGAAGGTGAGCGGCGCGTCGACGTGGCGCCGGGACAGGTCGTGCTGATCGACTTCATCGCGGACAAGGGCGGGGTGATCATCCGATGACACGCGAGGCCCGGTTGCGCTGGTGGCCCGGGCAGGGCGGGTCGGCGCTCGCCCCGACCGACGACCGCTTCGATCTCGCGGTACCCGCCACCGAGCAGCGCACGATCGCCACGGGCTGGCTGTTCCTCGGCATCGCCGCGCTGATCGGCGCCGGGCTCTTCTCGATCCTGCTCGTCCTCGCGCGTACGCCGTACGTCGCGAAGCTGGTGCCCGGCATCGACTTCTTCCACGTCGCGCTCGTCGTCCACGTCGACCTGTCGGTACTCGTCTGGTTCGTCTCGATGGCCGGGATGCTGTGGACGATCGACACGTCGCCGCGCTGGATCGGTCTCGGCTGGTTCGCGCTCGCCGTCACCGCGATCGGCACGCTGTTCATGGCGGCGGCGCCGTTCACCGGCTCGGCGGTTCCCGTCATGGCCAATTACGTGCCGGTGCTGCTCAGCGACACCTTCCTCTACGGCCTGTGCACCTTCGGCGTCGGCTTCCTGCTGCTCACGCTGCGCTCCTTCGTCGCGCCGGCGCGCATGAGCCTGCGGCTCGACGGCACCGATGCGCTGCGCTTCGGCCTGAAGGCCGCGGCGGTCGCCAGTGCCTTCGCGCTGATGGCGATGGTGTGGTCGATCGTCGAGGTGCCGCGCGAGCTCGACCCGAAGACCTACTACGAGCTGCTGTTCTGGGGGCCGGGCCACGTCATCCAGTTCACCTGGACGCTGCTGATGCTCGTCGCCTGGGGCTGGCTGGCGACGCTGGTCGGCGCACCGCTGGCGCTCAGTCCGCGCGTGGTCGCGCTGCTGTACGCGATCGGCCTGCTGCCGGTGTTCCTCGTGCCGCCGATCTACCTCAACTGGACGGTGCTTTCGGTCGAGCACCAGAAGATGATGACCTGGCTGATGCGCTTCGGCGGCGGGCTCGCGATCCTGCCGATGGCGCTCGCGCTCGCGGTGGCGCTGTTCCGGCGGGTCCCGGTGGACTCGACGAAGCGGCCGCTGCGCGCGGCGCTGATCACGTCGCTGCTGCTCTTCAGCGTCGGCGGCGGGATCGGCTTCCTGATCCAGGGTTCCGACGTGCGCGTTCCGGCGCACTACCACGGCTCGATCGTCGGCGTCACGCTCGCGCTGATGGGCCTGGCGTATGCGCTGCTGCCGCGCCTGGGCTTTCGCGCGCCGAGCGGACGCATCGCCCACTGGCAGCCCTGGCTCTACGGCGGGGGGCAGCTGCTGCACATCCTCGGCCTCGTCTGGTCGGGCGGCTACGGTGTGCAGCGCAAGGTCGCCGGCGCCGAGCAGGCGTTGCGCACGCCGCAGGAGGTCTTCGGGATGGGCGTGATGGGGCTCGGCGGCGCGATCGCCATCGTCGGCGGCGTCCTCTTCATCTGGGTGGTGCTCGCTTCGGTGCGGGGCGGTCGCCGCATGCGCGGCGGCAAGGCGCCGGCCGCGGCGGGCGCGGCGACGGTGCACGGACGCGTGGCCGAGCCGTGATCCGCTGGCTGGCGATCGTCGCCTGCGTGCTCACGGTCTGCATCACCGCGTCGAGCGCGTTCATCCGTCATTCGCAGGCCGGGCTCGCGGCCGCGCCGGCGGCCGCCGGCGTCACCGGCGGCGCCGATGCCGCGACGGCGCCCGGCGTGCGTGTCGCGCGCGTGCTGCATCGCGTGAGCGCGATGCTCGTCGGCGTGCTGGCGCTGCTGGTCGCCGTCTTCGGATGGTCGTCGATGCGTGGCGCAGCGCGGTTCGCGCTCGCGTTCGCGCTCGCCGACACGGCCTTTCTCGCATGGCTCGGCCGCTTCACCCCGCATCCGGTTCCGCTCGTCACCGTCGGCAACCTCGTGGGCGGCATCGCGCTGGCGGCGGCCTTCGCATGGATCGCCGCGTCGCCGCGCGCCGACGCGCGGACGGCGGTCCGCAGCGCGGCGACGCCGTTCGTTCGCACGGCGACGCTGCCGGCCTTCGCGGCGTTCGTGCTGCTCGCCGCCGCTGCCTGGCTCGGAACCATGATCGGCGCGCACGATGCGATCGGCGCCTGCGAGGGCGCGCGCTGCGCGGGCGCGGTTCGGCTCGACGCCGCTGCCCTCGACCCGATGCGCACGCCGCAGGCGATCGACGCGGCGGGTGCGCGCGGGCTGCACTGGGCGCACCGGGGCATCGCCGCCGCGTTCGCCGTCGCCGCGCTGCTCGTCGCCGTGCGCGCGCGCGGCAGCGGCATGGCAGGCGTCGCCGCGGCGCTCGTCGGCTTGCTGCTCGCCCAGGTCCTCACCGGCGTCGGCACGACGCTGGGCCTGCGACCGCTCGCCACGGCGACGCTGCACAACGCGTTCGCCGCACTGCTGGCGGTGGCGCTGGCGGCGATCGCCGCGCGTTCAAGGTTCGTTTCGCGAGAGCCCTGAAGCGCGCGTCGTGATGCGGAAGGGCTCGGCCGCGTCCGGATCGACGTCGATGCGCACCCAGCGGTCGGAGAACGGCGAACCGAAGCTCTCGACGCGAAGCAGCTTGGGCGTGATGCGCTCGACGCTGTGCCGGTGCGTGTCGCCGTGCACGAACAGCGTCGGCCCGGCAAAGCCGTTGCTCGCGTTCTCCAGCAGCGAGCGGAATCCCGCGTAGCCGTCGGTCGACCAGGGCGTGCGCCGCGTCGTCCCGAAGCGCGGGTTCGCGTGCGCGACGACGACGACGGCGGCCGCCGATTCCTCCGCGGCGACGCGATAGCTGTCGATCAGCCACTGCGCGTTCGCGCGGGCGCGTCGCTCCCAGTCGCTGCGCGGCAGCGCGTCGACGTTCAGCCCGTTGTTGCCGCCCGGCACGTTCAGCGTGAGGAAGCGCACGCGACGGTGGATCCAGCGCAGGTTCTCCGGCAGCCCGTCTGCGAAGCGGTCGCGGTGGCGCTCGATGCCTTGCAGCGCGCGCAGGCGGTGGCCCCCCGGCGGGAACGGTCGCTGCGGATCGGATGCGTCCGCACCGAAGGCGCGCCTGCGCAGCCAGTCGAGTCGCTCCAGCGGATCGAAGCGGCCGGCGCGCACGCCGGCGCAGTCGCTCCATTCGTTGTCGCCGGGGACGTAGACGAGCGGAACCGGGCTCGCTTCCAGCAGGGCGACGCGGCGATCGAGCAGCGCGTCGTCGCAGGATTCCCAGCTCGCCTTGATGTCGCCGACGTGCACCGCGAAATCGAGATCGGCGTCGAAGGATGCGAACACCGCCTCGAGCACGCGCACTTCGAGCAGGTTGTACGGAAGATCGCCGATCAGCGCGAAGGCGAAGGCACCGCCCGCCGCGGCCGGCGGCGCGCTGCTTGCTGCTGCCTGCGGCGGGGCGCCGGCGGCCGCCTGCGCGAGCGCGAGCGCGGGTGCGAGCGCACAGGCCGCCGCCGCTTCGAGGGCTCGGCGCCGCCGGTTCACGCCGGCTGGTGCCGGCCGGCGAGCCGGTCGTGCAGCGCGTAGAGCAGCGCGAGCGCGTCGCGCGCGCTCAGCGCGTCCGGATCGAGGTCGCGCAGGCGTTCGAGGACTTCGGCCTGCGCGGCGGACATCGCATCCGTCGCGTGCGACTGCGCCGGACTCGCTCCCGCCGCGTCGCCGCCTTCGACCTGGCTCGCGGCGCCGGCCTGCGTCTCCTCGTCGTCCGCGGCATCGGCGGCGAAGGCGAACAGGTCGAGTTGCGGCTCCTGCGCGCGCGCGTGCGCCTCGAGTTCGCCGAGCGTGCGCTCGGCGGCGCGCACCACCGGCGGCGGGACGCCGGCCAGTCGAGCGACCTGCAGGCCGTAGCTGCGGTTCGCGGGGCCGTCGCGCAGCGCGTGCAGGAAGACGATTCCGCCGCGATGCTCGGCGGCGGCGAGGTGCAGGTTCACCGCCTGCGGGTGGCGCTCGCTCAGCCGCGTGAGCTCGAAGTAGTGCGTGGCGAACAGCGTCAGGGCGCGGTTGTGCGCGAGCAGGCGCGCGGCGATCGCATGCGCGAGCGCGAGTCCGTCGAAGGTGGAGGTGCCGCGGCCGATCTCGTCCATCAGGACGAGCGAACGCTCGGTGGCCGCGTGCAGGATCGCGGCCGCTTCGGTCATCTCGACCATGAAGGTCGAGCGTCCGCCGGCGAGGTCGTCCGAGGCGCCCACGCGCGTGAAGATGCGGTCGAGCGGGCCGATCTCGCAGTCGTCGGCCGGCACGAAGCTGCCGCAGTACGCGAGCAGCGCGATCAGCGCGACCGAGCGCATGTAGGTCGACTTGCCGCCCATGTTCGGCCCGGTGATGAGCAGCATCCGGCGACTGTCGCGCATCACGCAGTCGTTCGGCACGTACTGCTCGATCGCCGCTTCGACCAGCGGATGGCGTCCGGCGCGGATCTCGATGCCGGGAAGCGCCGCGAAACGGGGGCGCACCCAGCGCAGCGTCCGTGCGCGTTCGGCGAGCGTGGCGAGCACGTCGAGCTGCGCGATCGCGCGGCCGGCCCGCTGCCACGAGCGTACGGACGGCTCGAGCGACTCGACCAGCGCGTCGTACAGCGCGCGCTCGAGCGCGAGCGCGCGCTCGCGCGCCGACAGCGCCTTGTCCTCGAAGGCCTTCAGCTCGGCGGTGATGTAGCGCTCGGCGTTCTTCAGCGTCTGGCGCCGACGGTAGTCGTCGGGAACGCGCGCGCTCTGGCCGCGCGTGACCTCGATGAAGTAGCCGGCGACGCTGTTGTAGCCCACGCGCAGGTTGGCGATGCCGCTGCGCTCGCGCTCGCGCTGCTCGATCGCGGCGAGCACCGCGTCGCCGTCGCGGTCGATCGCGCGCAGCTCGTCGAGCGTCGCGTCGAAGCCGTCGCGCAGCACGCCGCCGTCGCGCGCCTGCACGGCGGGCTCGTCGAGCAGCGCGTGCACGATCGGCTCCCAGGCCGCCGCCTCGAGCTCGAGCGCCTGCGCGATCTCGCGAAACGGCTCGGCGTCGAGCGCGGCGATCGATGCGCGAACGCGGTGCAACACCGGCACCGCATCGCGCAGCGCCGCCAGCTCGCGCGGGCGCACCGAACGCAGCGCGATGCGCGTCGCGACGCGCTCGAGATCGGGCAGCAGGCGCAGTTCGGCGAGCAGCGCCTCGTGGCCCGGCGGACATTCGAGCAGCATCTGCACGCAGTGCTGGCGCTGCGCGGCCGTTTCCTGCCGGCGCGGCGGCTCGAGCAGCCAGCGGCGCAGCAGGCGCGCGCCGGCGCCGGTCGCGCAACGATCGAGCAGGCGCAGCAGCGACGGACCATCGTCGCCGCGCAGGCTCTCGACGATCTCGAGGTTGCGCCGCGCGACCGCATCGACCACGACCGATTCCTCGCCGTCGAAGACGCGCAGTCCCTGCAGGTGCGAGGGTGCGTGTCCCTGCGTGCGTTCGACGTGCTCGACGAGCGCGCCGGCCGCCGCGACCGCCGCGTCGAGCGCCTGCGCACCGTAGGCGGCGAGATCGTGCGTGCCGAGCAGCTCGCAGAGCCGGCGTTGCGCGCGACGCGCATCGAACTGCCATGCCGGGGCGTGCGCGATCGCCGCGCCGTCGAGCGATGGCTGCAGCGCGGCGGGCAACTGCACCTGCTCGGCGAGCAGCACCTCGGCGGGACGCAGCCGGTCGAGCTCGCGGGCGAGCGCCTCGGCGTCGAGCTCGGCGAGCCAGCACTCGCCGCTCGCGACGACCATCCAGGCGGCGCCGAGACGCGATGCGGAAAGAGGGCACAGCGCGAGCAGGACGGTGTCGTGCCGCTCGGGCAGCAGCTGGGCGTCGGTGACGGTTCCCGGCGTGACGATGCGCACGACCTTGCGCTCGACCGGCCCCTTCGCGGTCGACGGATCGCCGATCTGCTCGCAGACGGCCACCGATTCGCCCAGGCGCACCAGGCGCGCGAGATACTGCTCGACCGAGTGCACCGGAACGCCCGCCATCGGGATCGGCGCGCCGGCCGAGGTCCCCCGGCGGGTCAGCGTGATGCCGAGCAGGCGCGATGCGCGCTCGGCGTCGGCGTAGAACAGCTCGTAGAAGTCGCCCATCCGGTAGAACAGGAGCCGCGACTCGTGCTCGCTCTTGATGCGCAGGTACTGCTGCATCATCGGCGTGTGCGAAGAGGGGTCGGGTCTGTTCATCGAAGTCGATCGCGTGCGCGGCTGCCGTCAGTGTGCCTTGCCGCCCGCTTCGGCCCGGAGTTGCGCAGGGGGGCCATTATCCCGCCGTCCTCGCGGGTGCGGCCTGATGTACCATGAATAAGAATCGCTCCCATCTGTCTCCCATGCGTTCTCGCGTCCTGTCGGCTCTCTTCTTCTTCCATGCGCTCTTCCTCGCCTTGCCCGCGCATGCCCACGATCCCTCGGTAGCGACCACGTGGCGGCTGCTCGACTACATCGCAGTCGACTACCCGGAGGCCGTGCAGGACGGCGTCGTCGTCAACCAGGTCGAATACGACGAGATGCGGGAGTTCTCCGCCACCGCCGCCGACGCGATCGCCGCGTTGCCCGCCACGCCGGCATCGCCCGAGCTGCAGCGCAGCGCCGCCGGGCTGCGCCAGGCGATCGAGGCCCGGGCGGCATCGGCCGAGATCGCCACCCGGGCGCGCGAGCTCGCCGCGGCGCTGGTTCGGCAGTATCCGATTCCGCTGCGTCCGTCCGCGCCGCCCGACCACGAGAAGGGCAAGGTTCTCTACGCGCAGCTGTGCGCGGACTGCCATGGCCGCACCGGCGCCGGCGACGGACCGGCAGGCGTCGGCGCGGACCCGCCCCCGATCGACTTCACCGACCGCACGCGCGCCGACGAACGCAGCGTGTTCGCGCTGTACCAGGTGATCCGCCAGGGGCTCGAAGGCACGACGATGCCGAGCTACGCGAAGCTTCCGGACGACGAAGCCTGGGCCCTGGCGACCTACGTCGGCGCGATCGCGTATCCGCAGGCCAGGGAAGCCGCCGGCCGCGCGCTGCTGGCCGGCGACGCGACGTTGCGCGCCCGGCTCGACCTCGACCGGTACGTGGGGACGACGCCGGCCTCGCTGGCGCGCGAGCTCGGGTCGTCCGAGGCCGAGGCGATCACCGCCTACCTCCGGCGCCATCCCGAGGCCGCCGAGCCCGGGACGCCGACCGATCGGGCTTCGCTCGCGGTCGCGCGCGAGCTGCTCGACCGGTCGATGACCGCCTTTCGCAACGGCGATGCGTCGAAGGCACGAGAGCTCGCCCTGGCGGCCTATCTCGACGGCTTCGAGCCGGTCGAGCCCCTGCTGTCGGCGCGCGACAACCCGCTGATGGTGCGGATCGAGGAGGCGATGGCGCGGGTCCGCACCGGGATCGCCGGCAACGTCCCCGTCGAGGACCTCGAGGCGCAGGCAGGCGAGCTGGACGCGCTGTTCGCCCAGGCGGAGCGCACGCTGTCGGAAGAGGGCGCCTCCTTCGTGTCGGGCTTCGTCGCCGCGTTCACGATCCTGCTGCGCGAAGGCCTGGAAGCCCTGCTGATCGTCGCGGCGATGATCGCGCTCCTGCGCAAGGCCGAGCGCTCCGAGATGCTGCCGTGGGTGCATGCCGGCTGGTCCTCCGCGCTGCTCGCGGGTGCGGTCACCTGGATGCTCGCCACCTGGGTGATCACCATCAGCGGCGCCACCCGTGAACTCACCGAAGGTTTCGGCTCGTTGATCGCCGCCGTCGTGCTCGTGTGGGTGGGCATCTGGATGCACGGCAAGAGCCATGCCGATGCGTGGCAGGAGTACGTTCGCCGCAAGCTCGGCCATGCGCTCGGCAGGAAGTCGGGCGTGTTCCTGCTGGGGCTCGTCTTCCTCGTCGTCTATCGCGAGGTGTTCGAGACCATCCTGTTCTTCGCGGCGATCTGGAACCAGGGCAGCAAGGCGAGCGTGATGGTCGGCGGCAGCGCCGCCGCGGCCGCTCTGGTCGTCGTCGGCTGGGCGATCCTGCGCTACAGCCGCCGCCTGCCGATCGCACGGTTCTTCCGCTACAGCTCGTTCCTGATCGCGGCACTCGCCGTGGTGCTCGTGGGCAAGGCCGTTTCCGCCCTGCAGGAGGCGGGCTACCTGCCGATCACCTGGTGGGACGGCGGCTTCCGGGTCGAGCTGATCGGCCTGTATCCCACGCTGCAGGGGGCGTTGGCGCAGGCCGGCCTGGCCGCGCTGCTGCTGCTCGGCTTCCTGCTTTCCGGGCGCGCCCGCGATCCGCGCCCGTGACGCGCCTGCGCAAGCCGGATCGCGTCCGGCGCGAGCTTCGGCCCGTATCGCGCGGCGACGCTCAGCGCGTGTAGTCGCCGCTCGCCTCGGGCTGGAACAGCAGCTCGGTGATGCGCAGGCGCTGGACGGCGCCGGTGGGCGTCGTCCATTGCGTCTCCTCGCCGATGCGCCGGCCCAGCAGCGCGGTTCCGATCGGCGAGAGCACCGAGACGAATCCCGCCGACGCGTCGGCGTCCTCGGGATAGCACACCGTCAGCGTGCGCTGCGTGCCGTCGGCAAGGTCGTGCACCGTGACGCGCGTGTACATCGTGACGACGTCGGCGGGCACTTCGCTCGGCGGGACGATGTCGGCGTCGTCGAGCAGGTCGGTGAGCGTTTCGCCGACCTGCCCGGCGCGGCTGAGCAGGCGATCGATGCGCACGTGGTCCAGTTCGTTCAACAGGCGAAGCTGGTTCGAGGCTTGGGTCATGGCGAACTCCGTGTAGAGGCGAACGCAGGAAGGTTGCGAAGGGTGCGACGGCGCGCGTCGCGCAGCACGAGCCCCCGGGGCGGCCCGGCGATCTCGAAGGGGCGGAGGACTCGAGAGTGGATCGCCGGGCTATCGATCGAAGGCGGACATGCCCGATCGGCAGACCGCTCCGATTCGCGCCCGCGCACCGGACGCGCGCAGGCGAACGCGGGCGGCGGCGCCTTGCGGCGCGCCGGCACGCGGCTTCGCGATGCGGACGATCGGTGCGTTCATCGGCTGGCTCGTCGGACCGTGCACCCGAAGGGCGGCACGGCACGGTGGTGAAGGAGAAAGGTCCGGCCCGCAGGCAGGAGCGGCCGACGCGACGGGTTTCGTCGAGCCGGACGCGGACGCTGCCCATATGGTAGCCGACCCGGGGACAATGAGCACCTTTGCGTGCGCTCGCGCGACCGGCGCGCCGGGTACCCCGGGACAACGGGTACATTGGGGCAGAATGCGCGCGCACAAGAGACAGCGATGAACGATTCCACCACGGGGCACGCAACCAGGCCCTACTTCTCCGATCCGGTCACGAGCCCGGTGCGCGCCGCGGCCACGGTGGTCGTGCTGCGCGACGGGGAAGGCGGGCTCGAGGTGCTGATGCTGCGCCGGAATCTTCGCTCGCACGTGCTCGGCGGCGCTTTCGTGTTCCCCGGCGGCAAGCTCGACGAGGCCGATCGCAGCGTCGCGGTGTCGGGCCGCGTCGACGCGCCGCCCGATCGGCTGCACGCGCGGCTCGGCGAACCCCGGCTCGACGCACGCGAGGCGGCGGCGCTCTTCGTCGCCGCCTGCCGCGAGACGCTGGAGGAATCCGGCGTGCTGTTCGCGCACGGCGCCGACGCATCGCTCGCGGCGCGCGCGCGCGACGAACTGTGCGGCGCACGGCCGTTCGACGCGGTGCTGGATGCGCTCGCGTTGCGCCTGGACACCGGCTCGCTGGTGCCGTGGACGCGCTGGGTCACGCCGCGGGTCGCGGCGATGATGAACCAGCGCTTCGATGCGCGTTTCTTCGTCGCGCGGCTGCCCGACGGACAGCAGGCCAGGCACGACGACCACGAGGCGACCGAGAGCGTCTGGCTGCGCCCGCGCGTCGCGCTCGAACGCTATCGGCGTCGCGAGATCGTCCTTGCGCCGGTGCAGCTGATGAGTCTCGCGCACCTGGCCGCGCATGCGAACGCCGCTTCGGTGCTCGACGAGGCGCGCGGTCGCATGCCGCCGCTGATCGAGCCAGAGCCCTACGAGGAGAACGGCGTGCGCGCGATCGCGTATCCCGGGCATCCCCGGCACCCGGTGCGGCAGCGGGCGATCCCGGGGCCCGATTGCCTGCTGCTGCGCGACGACCTGTTCGTGCCCCCCGCGGGCTTCGACGCGCTGCTCGGCGGCGACCCCGGGCCCCGATGAATTCCACGCTCCGCATGCCCATGCCCGCCTTCATCGACTACGAACACGGCATCACCGCGATCGACTCCGGCTTCGAGCGGCCGATGCTCGACGCCGTGCACCTCGTCGTCGAAGGCGACCGTGCCGCGCTCGTCGACACGGCGTCGAACGCGTCGCTGCCGCGCGTGCTGGCCGCGCTCTCGGCGAAAGGGCTGTCGCCCGCACAGGTCGACTGGGTGCTGCTCACGCACGTGCACCTCGATCACGCGGGTGGCGCGGGAGAGTACCTGCGCCATTTTCCGAACGCGCGGCTTAGCGTGCATCCGCGCGGCGCGCGGCACATGATCGATCCGACGCGACTGGTCGCCGGAACCGTCGACGTCTACGGCGCCGACGAGGCGCGGCGCATGTACGGCGAGATCCTTCCGGTGCCGGCCGGGCGCGTCGTGGAGACCCCCGACGGCGCAAGCGTTTCGTTGAACGGGCGACGCTTCGAATTCCTCGACACCCCCGGTCACGCGCGCCACCACGTGTGCATCGTCGACGAACGCTCGGGCCACGTGTTCACCGGCGACACCTTCGGCCTGTCGTATCGCGAGCTCGACGTCGACGGCCGGCCGTCGGTGTTTCCGTCGACCACGCCGGTGCAGTTCGATCCGCCGGCGCTGCACGCGTCCATCGACCGGCTGCTCGCGCGCGAGCCGGGCGCCGTGTACGTGACGCACTTCGGGCAGGTGCGCGACGTCCGGCGCTGCGGCGACGACCTGCATCGACTCGTCGAAGCACACGCAGCGCTCGCGCTCGCGGCCGAGCGCGACGGGATCGCCGGCGAGCAGCGCGCACAGCAGTTGCGCGACGGCGTGCGCGCGCTCGTCCTGGGCGAGGCGAGGCGGCAGCATTGGCCGCTGGACGAGTCGGCGCTGCTCGCGCTCTTCGCCCTCGACATCCGGCTCAACGCGGCGGGGCTGGAGGCGTGGCTCGATGCGCGGGCGGCGGCCTGAGACGCCGGCGCCGGCACGAGGCCGGCGCAGCGACGGCGGGACGCTCCTTCTTCTTCAGATGCGCGGGTCGGGGCTCGACGGACGCAGCAATGCGATCATCGCGCCGAACACCTTCGGCGCACCGGCAACGACCCGCTCGGAGAACAGGTAGTCGGCTTCGCCGCTGAAATCGCCGATCAGCCCGCCCGCTTCGGAGATCAGCAGGCTGCCGGCAGCGACGTCCCACGGACTGAGCCCCATCTCGAAGAAGGCGTCGAAGCGCCCGCACGCGACGTAGGCGAGGTCGAGCGCGGCAGCGCCCGGTCGCCGGATCCCTCCGGCGCGCTCGGTGAGGCTGCGGAAGATGGTGATGTATTCGTCGATGCGGTCGAGGTTGCGGTACGGGAATCCGGTGCCGATCAGCGATTCCTCGAGCCGCTGCCGCCGGGAGACGCGGATGCGGCGATCGTTCAGGAAGGCACCGGCGCCCCGCGAGGCGGTGAACAGTTCGTCGCGCGTCGGGTCGTAGACGAGCGCCTGCGTGACCTGTCCGCGTTGCATCAGCGCGATCGAGATCGCGTACTGCGGAACGCCGTGGATGAAGTTCGTCGTGCCGTCGAGCGGATCGATGATCCACACGTTCTCGTCGCGTTCGACCGCGCGCCCGCCGGGGCCCTTCTCGCCGCGCACGAGGTGCCCGGATTCCTCGCCGAGGATCGTATGATCGGGGTAGGCGCCGAGCAGCGTTTCGATGATCGCCCGTTCCGATGCGTGGTCGACCTCGGTGACGAAGTCGTTGCGCTGCTTGCGCGCAACGGCGAGCGTCTCGAGGTCGAGGCTCGCGCGGTTGATGATCCGCGCCGCGCGGCGGGCCGCGCGAACCGCGACGTTGAGCATCGGATGCATCGTTGAAGAAACCCCTGCGTAGAACGCTCGATTGTACGGGATGCTCCTGAACAGTCTCCACGCGCCGCCGCCGCAATGGCTCGCGCAGATCCGCTTCGTGCTCGTCGGCACGAGCCATCCCGGCAACGTCGGAGCCGCCGCGCGCGCGATGCGCGTGATGGGGCTCGACGAGCTGGTGCTGGTCGCGCCGCGCAGCGCCGACATCGCGCGCCATCCCGAGGCGATCGCACGAGCGAGCGGCGCGCATCCGGTGCTCGAACGTGCCGTCGTCGTCGATTCGCTCGAGCAGGCACTGGCTCCGTGCAGCCTCGCGATCGCGGTCAGCGCGGACACCCGCGAGTTCGGCCCGCCGCCGCAGCCGCCGGAGGAGGCGGTCGCGCTCGCCTTCGACGAGGCGACCGCCGATCCGTCGAGCCGCATCGCCTTCGTCTTCGGCGCCGAACGCAACGGACTGCCGATCGAAGCGGTCGGGCGATGCCAGCGCGTGTGCAGCATCCCGGGCGGCAGCGAATACGCGTCGCTGAATCTCGCACAGGCGGTGCAGATCGTCGCCTACTGCCTGCGCGCGCACGAGAGACTGAACGCCGGCGAGCGGCCGGCGCCGTCGCCCTTGCGCTTCGCCGCGCACGAGCAGGTCGAAGCGCTCTTCGCGCATCTCGAGCGTGCACTGGTGCGCATCGGCTTTCTCGATCCGCGGCATCCGAAGAAGCTGATGCCGCGGCTGCGGCGGCTGTTCTCGCGCACCCGGCTCGAGGTCGAGGAGGTCGCACTGCTGCGCGGCGTCTGCACGCAGATCGAGAGATCGTGCCGGTACCCGTATGGCGGGGAGCAGGGCGACTCGACTCCTGAGCCGTCCGCGGTGCCGGCGCCGTCTCATTCGCGGTCGTCGTCGGGCCGGCTCGAATCCGAATAAACTTGACCCTGCGGCGGGCGGGGTCGCCGGCCGCTGCCGACCGCGTCGTCCCTGGCGACGTGGTCGCCGGCAAGCCATCGGAGAGAGTGCGAAATGCTCGCGCGAATGCGGGAAGACATCGCCGCCGTGCAGGGGAAGGATCCCGCTGCCCATTCGGCGCTCGAAGTGCTGTTGTGCTATCCGGGCGTTCACGCGCTGTGGCTGCATCGCGGCGCGCATGCCCTGTGGAACGCCGGCCTGCGCACGCTCGCGCGCTGCGTCTCCCACTTCTCCCGCTGGATCACCGGGATCGAGATCCACCCGGGCGCGCGCATCGGGCGGCGCGTGTTCATCGATCACGGCATGGGCGTGGTCATCGGCGAGACGGCCGAAGTCGGCGACGACTGCACGATCTACCAGGGCGTCACGCTGGGCGGGACCTCGCTCGATCGCGGCAAGCGCCATCCGACGCTCGGGCGCGACGTCATCGTCGGCGCGGGCGCCAAGGTGCTGGGCCCGTTCACCGTGGGCGACGGCGCGCGCATCGGATCGAACTCGGTCGTCATCAAGGAGGTGCCGGCCGGCGCCACGGCGCTCGGCATCCCGGCGCGCATGATCGTGCAGGACGCCGACCGCCGCCGCGAGGCGCAGGCGGCGAAGATGGGCTTCTCGGCCTACGCGGTCACGCAGGGCGGCGACGATCCGCTGTCGCTCGCGCTGCACATGCTCATCGACCACGTCGCCGAGCAGGATCGCCTGATCGAGCAGCTGCAGGCGCATCTCGCGCGCATGGGCGTCGACGTCTGCGATCACGGCGAGCCGCTCGACATCGGTGCGCTGAACCGGATGGTCGAGTAGCGAGCGCCGCCGCCCGGGGCGCTTCAGGGCACCAGGCGCCACCCGTCGCGGTCGACGCGCAGGAAGGTGCCGCGCGCGGGCCTGCCTCCGCGCGGTTCCTGCCAGTCGGAGAGCACCCAGCGCTCGCACGCGACGCCGTCGATCTCGTGCCGATGCAGCGCAGGCCGGTGCGTGTGTCCGTGGATCAGCGCGCACGCGCCGGCGTCGCGCAGTGCCTGCTCGACCGCGCCGGCATCGACGTCGCCCGGTTCGCCGCCTTCGAGCGCGCGCGCCGCCTGCACGCGGCGGCTCTGTTCGCGCAGTCGAGCGGCGATCGCCATGCGTTCGTCGAGCGGACGCGCGAGGAAGTCGTCCTGCCACTCGTCGCTGCGCGCCGTCGCGCGCGCACGCTGGTATTCGACGTCGCCGGTGCACATCGCGTCGCCGTGCGCGAGCAGCACCGTGCGGCCGAACAGGCGCACCGTGCTCGGGTCGTCGAGCAGCCGGGCGCGGCAGCGCGCGGAGAACGAGGGAACGCCGCCGCCGGGCAAGGGCACGTCGAGAAGGAAATCGCGGTTGCCGCGGATGACGAAGACGCGAGTGTCGCGGTCGGCGAGCGCACGCAGCCGCGCGATGAAGGCTGTCGCGATCGCGTCCGGCTGGTCGTCGCCCGCCCACGCCTCGAAGAGGTCGCCGAGCAGGAACAGGTGCGTCGCGACCGGCGCGACGCGATCGAAGGCGTCGAGGAAATGCGCCGCGGTCGCCGGGTCGTGCTCGCCCAGGTGCATGTCCGACGCGAACAGCGCGACGTCGGTCGGATCGTTGCCGATCTCGATCATGCCGGTCCCCCGGAGCGAACGGCGGCGCGCGCGCCCGGGCGACGCCGCGCGCGGCGTCGTCGCCCGCCGCGCGGCGCCGCCACGATCAGTCCTTCGCGCCGACGCGCTGCATCGAATCGATGACGACCGGCGACGCGGGCACGTCGCGATACGGTCCGACCGACGTCGTCGGCACCGCCCGGATCGCGTCGACGACGTCCATGCCGCGCACGACCTTGCCGAACACCGCGTAGCCATGGCCGTCGGGCTGCGGATGGTTCAGGCTGGCGTTGTCGACGACGTTCACGAAGAACTGCGCGGTGGCCGAGTTCGGATCGCCGGTGCGCGCCATCGCCACCCAGCCGCGGTCGTTCTTCAGGCCGTTCTTCGACTCCAGCGCGATCGGCGCATGCGTCTGCTTCGGTCGCATCGCGCCCTGGTACAGGTCGGTGCCGAAGCCGCCGCCCTGGATCATGAAGCTGCCGATCACGCGATGGAAGATCGTTCCCGCGTAGAAGCCGTCGTCGACGTACTGCAGGAAGTTCGCCACCGTGACGGGCGCCTTCTCGGGATACAGCTCGATGACGAACTCGCCCGCCGACGTCTTGACGAGCACCTGCGGATTGGCGGCGGCGCTCGCGCCGTCGGGGGTTGCGTTCAATGCGAGAAGGAGAGCGCCGATCAGCGGCAGTTTCCTGAACATCTGGAGGACTCCCGAAACGAGGAAAGGGGAAGAAGGAAGCGAACGAAGAACGAAGCCGCCTGCCGCGTCAGCGGTCAGCGTTCGCTTCCGCGGACCGGTCAGCGGCGGCAACGGCCGGGCGGTCGCTGTCCGGATTCGGCGCGCGCGCAGCGGGCGCGGGAGCGATGCGCGCGAGCAGCTCGCGCGTGCGCTCGAGCTTCTCGCGTGCGGCGTGGTTGGCGGCGTCGGCTTCGAGCGCACGCTGGTACGAGCGCTCGGCCAGCCGCAGCTGCACGTCGCCGAGATTCTCGTGCGCGAGCGAGTAGGTCGGCAGCGCGCGCAACGCCTCCTCGAGTGCCGCGCGCGCGAGGTCGAGTTCGCCGCGCTGCGCGTGCAGCGTGGCCAGGTTGTTGTGCGGCTCGGGCAGCTCGGGGAACTGCTGCGTCAGTTCGGTGAACGCCGCGACGGCTTCGTCGGTGCGGCCCGCCTGCGCGAGCAGCACGCCGCGCTGGAAGCGCAGCCGGACGTCGGACGGTGCGTCTTCGAGGCCGCGCTCGACGACGACGAGCGCCTGCTCGGGACGGTTCGCGGCGAGCAGCGAACGCGCATGCTCGAGCGCGTCGTCGGCGGAGCGTGGAGCCGACGCCACCGCACGCTCGAGCGGCACGGGATTGGTCTGCGCACCGGCGGGCGCGCCGGCGAGCGCGGCGACGGCCAGGCACGCGCCGCGCAGCGCGAGCAGCCGCACCGACGCGCGGCCGGGACCGGGGTCGCTCGAAGGCCGCGGGGCTGCTGATATACTCGATCGCATCCCGGCATTCTAGCCAATCGAGGCTCCGATGCCGGGCGCCGCCGAATCGCAGGAAGGGCGCACGAAGCGCCCGCGAGCGTAGCCGTTTCGCGCACGGGCGCTTGCCGGCGCCGCCGTCGGCTCTCGGGTCGGCGCCCCGTTCGGTGCCCCGCTTCATGCTCCGGATCCACAACTCGCTTACGCGCAGCAAGGAAGTCTTCGTTCCGCTCGAACCCGGCAAGGTCCGGATGTACGTCTGCGGAATGACGGTCTACGACTGGTGCCATGTCGGCCACGCTCGCGTGCTCGTCGTCTTCGACATGGTGCAGCGTTGGCTGCGTGCCAGCGGCTATCGCGTCACCTACGTCCGCAACATCACCGACATCGACGACAAGATCATCCGTCGCGCCGTCGAGAACGGCGAGTCGATCGCATCGCTCACCGGCCGCTTCATCGACGCGATGCACGAGGACGCCGACGCGCTGGGCGTGCAGCGGCCCGACCACGAGCCGCGCGCGACGCAGTACGTCCCGCAGATGCTCGGCCTGATCGAGCTGCTCGAGAAGAAGGACCTCGCCTACCGCACCGAGGAGGGCGACGTCGATTTCGCCGTGCGCGGCTTTCCCGGCTACGGCAAGCTCTCGGGCAAGTCGCTCGACGACCTGCGCGCGGGCGAGCGCGTCTCGGTGGCCGACGACAAGCGCGATCCGCTCGACTTCGTGCTCTGGAAGGCGTCCAAGCCCGACGAGCCGGAGGAAGCGCGCTGGGAGTCGCCGTACGGCTACGGGCGGCCCGGCTGGCACATCGAGTGCTCGGCGATGGCGACGAGCCTGCTCGGCAAGACGATCGACATCCACGGCGGCGGCGCAGACCTGCAGTTTCCGCACCACGAGAACGAGATCGCGCAGAGCGAAGGCGCGCTCGGCTGCACCTTCGTGCGCTACTGGATGCACAACGGCTTCGTGCGCGTCGACGACGAGAAGATGTCGAAGTCGCTCGGCAACTTCTTCACGATCCGCGAGGTGCTCGAGAAGTTCGACGCCGAGGTGCTGCGCCTGTTCATCCTGCGCGCGCACTACCGCAGCCCGCTCAATCATTCGGACGCGCACCTCGAGGACGCCCGCCAGGCGCTGTTGCGCCTGTACGGTGCGCTGTGCGCCGCACCGCAGGCCGCCGATGCCGACGCCGACGCCGACCAGGTCCCGATCGACTGGTCGGACCCGTGGGCGGCGCGCTTTCGCGACGCGATGAACGACGACTTCAACACCCCGGTGGCGATCGCCGTGCTGTTCGAGCTGGCCGCCGAGGTGAACCGTTCGCGCACGCCGTCCTCCGAGCGGATGCTGCGGGCGCTCGGCGGCATCCTCGGGCTGCTGCAGCGCGATCCGGCCGAGGTGCGCCAGGGCGGGTTGCACGGCCGGGCGGCGCGCGGCGTCGCCGCCCCCGACGACGCCGAGATCGACGCGCAGATCGCGGCGCGCGCCGAGGCGAAGAAGGCCAGGCGGTACGACGAGGCCGATCGCATCCGCGATGCGCTCGCCGCGCGGGGAATCGTGCTCGAGGACACCGCGGGCGGGACCAGCTGGAGGCGATCGTGAACCGGGCACGCGCCGTCTGCGCCGCTCGATGAAGCCCTTCTGGATCCGCTCGGGTCTCGCGCTGCTCGAGGTCGACGGGCACGGCGGCCTGCACGCGAGCGACGCCTTCCTCGGGGCCTACCTGCAGCGCGCCGAGCTCGCGCCGATCGACAGCTCGTGCCCGGCCGAGCGTGCGCTGCACGCGAGCCTGCAAGGCGATCCGCGCCGCGCGGTCGCCCCCGCGCAACTCGATGCGATTGCCGACCGCGACGCGCGCGAGAACTGGCGCCTGTTCCTGCGCTTTCGCGACCGGCTGCTCGACGCGCCGAACCTGCAGGCGGCCTACGTCGCGATCTTCGCCGAGGCCCGGCGACGCGGGCGCATCGACGTTCCGCCGCTCTTCGTCGAGCAGCTCGCGCAGATCATCGTCCACCACATGCTCGCCGACTGCGAGGACGGGCTGATGCTGCGCGTGGCCGAGCTGTGGTTCCGCGAGCAGCGGGTCTCGCTCGTCGAAGGACGCGTGCTGCTCGCGGACCTCGAGACGGTCGAGGCGCACGCGGCGGGCGCCGCCGGCGGCAGCCTGGGCCGCCTGCTCGCGCGGGCGGAGATCGGCGCGAAGGTCGACCTCGAGGTCATCGACGCCTCGAACGCCGACGCGTATTTCGGGCGGGACGAGCGGCACGATTTCGCGGTCGAGATCGGGCACGGACGCGAGGCGGCGCAGCGCCTGTGCGAGCTGCTCCGCCGATGGGTGGGGCATCTGCTGGGCGTCGCCGTTCGCGTGACCACGCTGTCGTCGGTGGACGATCCGCGCTGGAGCTGGCATGCGGGGCTCGATGCGCAGTCGAGCGTGCTGCTCGACAAGCTGTACGGCGGCGAAGGCCTGGAACCCGACGAACATCGGCGCCTGTTGCTGCTGATGCGGCTCGACTTCGAGCGGCTCGAAGACCAGGATCCGGACGTGAGGGGCAAGCCGGTCTATCTCGCGCTCGCCGCCGACGAAGCGGGCGTGCTGCGGATGAAGCCGCAGAACCTGCTGTTCAACCTGCCGCTGAAGGCGCACTGAATGTCGAGGCCCGGATACTGGGACGAGGCCTGCGCGGCGCTTTCGCGCAGCGATCGCACGATGGCGGGCATCATCGATCGCTGCGACGGCCATCTCGTGTCGCGCGGCGATCCCTTCCAGACGCTCGCGCGCTCGATCATCGGCCAGCAGATCTCGGTGAAGGCTGCGCAGTCGGTGTGGAACCGGTTCGCCGCGGCCTGCGGAACCGAGGGCGCGACGCCGCCGCGGGTCTCGCGCATGCGCCACGCGACCCTGCGCAAGTGCGGGCTGTCGGAGCGCAAGGCCGAGTACCTGAAGGACCTCGCCGCGCATTTCCGCTCGGGAGCAGTCGACCCCGCGCGCTGGCCGCTGCTCGACGACGAAGCGATCATCGACGAGCTGAGCGCCGTGCGCGGCATCGGACGCTGGACTGCCGAGATGTTCCTCATCTTCAATCTGCAGCGCCCCGACGTCTATCCGCTCGACGACGTCGGACTGTTGCGCGGCATCGCCACGCAGTATCGCGAGGGCCGGCCGGTCACGCGCGCCGAGGCGGTCGAGATCGGCGCCGCGTGGAGGCCGTGGCGCACGGTCGCCACCTGGTACCTGTGGCGCGTGCAGGATCCGTTGCCGGTGGAGTATTGATGAAGACCACGTTCCTCGAATTCGAGCAGCCGATCGCCGACCTCGAACAGAAGATCGAGGCGCTGCGCTTCGCGCAGGAAGACTCGGCGGTGGACATCGCCGAGGAGGTCGCGCGCCTGCAGCAGAAGAGCCTGGCGCTGCTGAAGGACACCTACGCGAAGCTCACGCCCTGGCAGGTCGCGATGGTCGCCCGCCATCCGCAGCGGCCCTACACGCTCGACTACGTGCAGTCGATCTTCACCGACTTCCACGAACTGCACGGCGATCGCGAGTTCGCCGACGACCCCGCCATCGTCGGCGGGCTCGCACGGCTCAACGGGCAGCCTGTGATGGTGCTCGGCCACCAGAAGGGCCACGGCACCAAGGAGCGCAGCCAGCGCAACTTCGGCATGCCGCGGCCGGAGGGCTACCGCAAGGCCTTGCGGCTGATGAAGCTCGCCGAGAAGTTCGAGCTGCCGCTGTTCACCTTCGTCGACACGCCCGGCGCCTTTCCGGGCATCGGCGCCGAGGAGCGCAACCAGTCGGAGGCGATCGGGCGCAACCTGTACGAGATGGCGGCGCTGCGCGTGCCGATCGTCACCACGGTGATCGGCGAGGGCGGCTCGGGCGGCGCGCTGGCGATCGCCGTCGGCGACGTGACCCTGATGCTGCAGTACGCGATCTACTCGGTGATCTCGCCCGAAGGCTGCGCCGCGATCCTGTGGAAGAGCGCGGAGAAGGCGCCGGAAGCGGCCGAGACGCTCGGCATCACCGCGCACCGGCTGAAGGCGCTCGGGCTGATCGATCGCATCATCAGCGAGCCGGTCGGCGGCGCGCATCGCGATCCGGCGCACATGGCGCAGCTGCTCAAGCGCGCGCTGTCCGACGCGCTGCGCCAGCTGCAGGGCGTCGATCCGAAAGTGCTGCTCGAGCAGCGGCACCAGCGGGTCATGAACTATGGGAAGTTCAAGGAGATCGGCCCGACCTGAGCGCGCGCCCGCCGCAGGCGCGGCGGCGGCCGTGCTCGAGGCGGTCGCGTCGTCGCTGCGCCGGCTCGATCCCGGCGCGCGCATCGTCGTCGCCTTCAGCGGCGGCGTCGATTCCGCCGTGCTGCTCGACGCCGCCGCACGGTGCAGGCCGCTCGAGCAGGTGTTCGCGTGGCACGTCCATCACGGGCTGCAGCCGCAGGCGGACGACTGGCTCGCGCACTGCGAGCGCGAGGCCGAGCGGATCGGCGTTCGCTTCGGCGCGACCCGCCTCGACGGGCCGGCGCCCGGCGGCACGAACCTCGAGGCATGGGCGCGCGACCGGCGGTATCGGGCCCTCTGGGATGCGGTCGCGCAGACGCGCTCGCAGGCACTGCTCACCGCGCATCACGCCGACGACCAGCTCGAGACGGTGCTGATGCGGCTGGCGCGCGGCAGCGGCCCCGCCGCGCTGGCCGGAATGTCCGCCGCGCAGCGGCGCCCGGGCGGATGGCTGCTGCGGCCGCTGCTGCGAATCGCGCGCGAGCGCATCGTCGACTGCGCGCGCGCACAAGGCCTTGCCTGGATCGACGATCCGATGAACGAGGACGCGAGCTTCCTGCGCGTCGCGCTGCGCACGCGCGTGATCCCCGAGCTGGCGCGGACGGTGCCGTCGCTGCGCGAGAACGTGCTGCGCTCGGCCGACTGGCTGCGCGACAGCGGCGACGCGCTCCGCGAACTCGCCGAGCGCGACCTGCGCGATGCGGGCGTCGCGCACGCGGCGAGGGCGATCGATCGGCGCGCGCTCGCGTCGCTGCCGGCCGCGCGCCGCGACCGCGCCGTGCGTGCGTGGTTCGAGGCGCTCGGTGCGCCGATGCCGGGCCGGGCCCGCCTGGCGGCGTGGGTCTCGCAGCTGCTGCTCGCCGACGCGGCGCACGCGCAGTTCGTGCACGAGCGCTGGCGCTTCCGTCGCTACCGCGATCGCATCTCGGTCGAGGAAGGGGATTCCGCGGTCGCCGCCTCGCCCCCGCCGCCCTTCGCCTTCCGCTGGCGCGGCGAGCGCGAGATCGCGTTGCCGCAGTGGGGCGGCGTGCTGCGCTTCGCGGACTCGCCGCGTCCGGATGCGCCCGGCGCCGACTGGCTCGCCGCGCAGCCGCTGGAGGTGCGCGCCGCGCGCGGCGGGCAGAGGCTGCGCCCGCACGCGTCCGGGCCGAGCCGCACGCTGAAGAACCTGTTCCAGGAGCGCGGGATCGCGCCGCACCTGCGCGGGCGACTGCCTGCGCTGCACGCCGCCGACCGCCTGGTCTACGTGGCCGGAATCGGCATGCACTGCTGGCCGGAGACGATCGCTGCGGACGGCGTGCGCATCGAGATCGAGTGGCGTGCCGACGACGACGAGGATCCGCGCGGGCCGCCGTGCGGCGAGCTGCCTCCCGTATAATCGCAAGCCTTTTGCGCCGCTGCGGCGCGGAACGCTATTGCGCCGCTTCGGCGCGGAACCGGGTGTCGGGATGGCCCTGATCGTTCACAAGTACGGCGGCACGTCGATGGGCTCGGTGGAGCGCATCCGCAACGTTGCACGCCGTGTCGCCACCTGGCGCGAGGCCGGCCACCGCATCGTCGTCGTTCCGTCGGCGATGGCCGGCGAAACGAACCGGCTGATCGCGCTGGCGCGAGAGATACAGCCGCAGCCCGACCGGCGCGAGCTCGACATGATCGCGGCCACCGGCGAACAGGTGTCGGTCGGCCTGCTCGCGATGGCGCTCAAGTCGATCGGCGTCGACGCGGTCAGCTATGCGGGCTGGCAGGTGCCGGTGCGCACCGACAGCGCGTTCACCAAGGCGCGCATCGTCTCGATCGACGACGCGCGCGTGCACAAGGATCTCGACGCGGGCCGCGTCGTCGTCATCACCGGCTTCCAGGGCGTCGACGGCGACGGGAACGTCACCACGCTGGGCCGCGGCGGATCGGACACGTCGGCGGTCGCGGTGGCCGCTGCGCTCAAGGCCGACGAGTGCCTGATCTACACCGACGTCGACGGCGTCTACACGACCGATCCGCGCATCGTCCCCGAGGCGCGCCGGCTCGAGCGCGTCACCTTCGAGGAGATGCTCGAGATGGCGAGCCTCGGATCGAAGGTGCTGCAGATCCGGTCGGTGGAGTTCGCCGGCAAGTACAAGGTCAGGACACGCGTGCTGTCGAGCCTCACGCCGCCGGACATCCCGGTGGAGATCGAGGCGAAGTCGGGCACGTTGATCACCTTCGAGGAAGATCCGGAAATGGAGCAGGCCGTCATCTCGGGCATCGCGTTCAACCGCGACGAGGCGAAGATCACGATCACCCGGGTGCCCGACCGCCCGGGCATCGCCTATCAGATCCTGGGCGCGATCGCCGACGCGAACATCGACGTCGACATGATCATCCAGAACCAGAGCGTCGACGGCACGACCGACTTCTCGTTCACCGTGCAGGCGCCCGAGCTGCAGCGCGCGATCGACGTGCTGAACGCGAAGGTGAAGGACGAGATCGGCGCGAGCGAGATCATCGGCGATCCGAAGATCGCCAAGGTGTCGGTCGTCGGCATCGGCATGCGCTCGCACGTCGGCGTCGCGAGCCTGATGTTCAAGACGCTGTCCGAGGAAGGGATCAACATCCAGATGATCTCGACGAGCGAGATCAAGATCTCGGTCGTCATCGAGGACAAGTACATGGAGCT
>JBIQJM010000180.1:0-4013 GCA_044507525.1 Burkholderiales bacterium | reverse complement strand
CCGGTGCTGATGGCGCTCGTCTCGCTGTGGAACCGGCTCGCGCTCGACGGCGGCACCGAGGTCGTCATCCCGTACAGCGACGCGCTGCGCAGCCTGGTCGCCTATCTGCAGCAGCTGCAGATGGAGAGCAACGGCAAGCGCATCGGCCGCGACGGCGAGCCGGTGCCGTGGGAAACGGTGCCGGCGATCTGGGGCTCCACCGGCACCGACGCGCAGCACTCGTTCTTCCAGGCGCTGCACCAGGGAACGAGCGTGCACCCGGTCGACTTCATCGTCGTCGTGCCGCACGCAGGCGACGAAGAGCACCGCGGCCGTGCGCTGCTCGCCAATGCGCTCGCGCAGGTCGAGGCGCTCGCCTGCGGCCGGAGCTCCGACGACGACGATGCGCTGCTCGCCGCCCATCGCAGCACGCCCGGCAATCGGCCGTCGACGGTGCTGCTGCTCGATGCGCTCGATGCGCGCAGCTTCGGCGCACTGATCGCGCTCTACGAGCACAAGACCGCCGCGCTCGGCTGGCTCTGGGAGATCGATTCCTTCGACCAGTGGGGCGTCGAGCTGGGCAAGGTGCTCGCGGCCGACATCGAGCCGCTGCTCGTCGCGGACGGCGCGCCGCAGCACGCGGGCGAAGCGCCCGCGACGGTGCAGCCGCTGGTCAGGCGGATACGGAAAGCGCTGGCCGATCGGGATGCGCGACGAGGCGACCCGCCTGCAACGTGATGCGGCGCGCGCAGCGCGCCGCCAGGTCGGGGTCGTGCGTGACGAGCAGCAGCGTCGCACCCGCTTCGCGGTTCAGGTCGAACAGCAGGTCGATCACGCGCGCGCCGGTCGCCGCGTCCAGGCTTCCGGTCGGTTCGTCGGCGAACAACAGCCGGGGCTGCGGCGCGAACGCGCGTGCGAGCGCGACCCGCTGCTGCTCGCCGCCCGACAGCGTCTTCGGGTAGTGGCCCAGGCGGTCGCCGAGCCCCACGCGCTCCAGCAGCCGGCGCGCGCGCACCGCCGCGCGCCGCTCGCCGGCGAGCTCCAGCGGCAGCATCACGTTCTCGAGCGCGGTCATCTGCGGCAGCAACTGGAACGACTGGAACACGAAGCCGAGCTGACGCGCGCGCCATGCCGCACGTCCGTCCTCGTCGAGCGCGAACAGCGATTCGCCGAACACGGTCACCGTTCCTTCGCTCGGCAGGTCGAGTCCGGCCAGCAGGCCGAGCAGCGTCGACTTGCCCGAACCCGAAGCGCCCGTGATCGCGACCGTTTCCCCGGCGGCCACCGTGAACGACAGGTCGTCGAGGATGGTCAGCCAGCCGTCCGCGTCGCGGACGCGCTTGCCCAGGTGCTCGACGATAATGGCGTCCATGTCCACGAATCCGTTGCGCGTTGATCGGCGCCGCTTCCTCGGGACGATGCTCGCCTCGAGCGCTGCGATCGCCGCGAGTCTACCTGCCGGCGCGCGCGGGGCCGGCACGGGGTCGACCCCACTGCCCGCGAGCGGTGCGACGCCGACCGCTCCGTCACGGGCCCCGTCGCCTGCAGCGCCGGCCGGCACCGTGCTCGTGCTCGGCGACAGCCTGTCCGCCGAGTACGGGCTGCGCCGCGGCACCGGCTGGGTCGAACGCGCCGCCGCACGCCTGCGCGAACGCAACCCGCCGTGGGCCCTGGTGAATGCGAGCATCAGCGGCGAGACGACCGCCGGCGGACGCAGCCGGATCGACGCGCTGCTGCGCCGGCACGAACCGCAGGTCGTCGTCGTCGAGCTCGGCGGCAACGACGCATTGCGCGGCCTCGACCTGCGCAGCACCGAGGCGAACCTCAACGCGATCGTCCGCGCCTGCAAGCAAGCGGACGCGCGCGTGCTGCTGCTCGGCATGCAGGTGCCGCCGAACTACGGCGCCGCCTACGCCGATGCCTTCGCGGCCATCTACGCGCGTGTCGCGAAGCGCCACGACGCCGCGCTCGTGCCCTTCTTCCTCGAGGCGATCATCGGCGACACGGCCTTCTTCCAGCCCGATCGCATCCATCCGACGGAGGACGCGCAGCCGTTGCTCTTCGATACGGCATGGCCGGCCCTGGAGCCGCTGTTGCAGGCGTCTACCGTGCGCTGATCGCCTCTTCGAGCGCCGAGACGATCGCATCGGCGCCCTGCGCGCCCCGGACGCCGATCCGTCGGTCCACGATGAACAAGGGCACGCCGCTCACTCCCTGCGTGCGCAGTTCGCCGGCGGCGGCTGCGATCGCTTCCCGTGTGTGCCGATCGCCGATCGCCGCGGCCGCCGCGTCGCGCGTCATTCCGGCGCGCTCGGCGATGTCGAGCAGCGCCTCGCTTGCGCCGAGGTCGGCACCGGAAAGGAAATAGCCGCGAAACAGCTCCTCGACGATCGCCTCCTGCTTTTCTCCGGGCGGCATCGCGGCGATCAGCGCGTGCGCGCGCAGCGTGTTCGGTTGCCGTGCGATGCGCTCGAAGTCCATCGCCAGCCCGACCGACGCCGCTGCCGCCGCGACGCGCGCGTAGATCTGCTCGACGTCGGCACTGCCGAACTTCCGGCGAAGGTAGTCGTCGCGAGCGATCCCTTCGAGCGGGATCTCCGGCGCGAGCTGGAACGCATGCCAGGCGACCTCGACCGGCGCATCGGGATGGCTGCGCGACCAGAGATCGAGGGCGCTCTCGAGCTGGCGCTTGCCGATGTAGCACCAGGGGCATACGACATCGGAGACGACGTCGACGGTGATCGGATCCATGGCGCGTTCTCCTGTGCGAACGGATTGCGAGGGTACGGAAGCCGCAAGCGACGGACAGCGGCCGGCGTTGCCGACCGTGCCGCGCCGGTACACTGCGCAGCGGCGCCCGAGTGGTGAAATCGGTAGACACAAGGGACTTAAAATCCCTCGGCCGCAAGGCCGTGCCGGTTCGAGTCCGGCCTCGGGCACCAGATGCGATTCGGTATGCAGCCGAGCGTACCGCGGGCGGGTCGTTTGCGCCGTATCCGGTTTCGACGACGAAATCGGAGAAGGACATGCAACGAGACCCGATCGCATCGACCCGACGACGCCGGGTGACCCTCGGACTGCTCGCACTCGCCTCCGGCGGGCTGGCTGCCTGCACGGCGACGGGCCCGGGCGGCGCCCCCAGCCCGACCGCCGAGCGGCGGGAGATCGATGCCGAGGTGGACGCCACGCTGTCGAAACTGTACGAGGCGGCGCCCGGCTCGCGCGAGCTGGTGCAACGCGCCAGCGGCGTGCTCGTCTTCCCGAAAGTGATCCGCATCAGCCTGGGCGTGGGCGGTGCGCACGGCGACGGCGCCCTGCGCAGCGACGGGCGCACGCTGGGCTACTACACCGTCAACGCGGCCTCGATCGGGCTGCAGGCCGGCGCGCAGTCGCAGGCGGCGATCTACCTTTTCATGACGCCCGGTTCCCTGCAGCACTTCCGCGCGAGCAACGGCTGGACCGCAGGCGTCGACGCGAGCGTGGCCCTCGCGACGATCGGTGCGAACGGCCGCGTCGATACCGCCAACACGCAGCAGCCGGTCGTCGCCTTCGTGTTGACGAACGCCGGGCTCGCGGCGGGTGTCGCGCTCGAGGGCGCGAAGGTGACGCCGAAGGCCTGAAGGCACGGGCGCGCGCGCAAGCGCGCACCCGCCCGGCGCTTGCGGCAGTCAAACCGGATCGCGCACGCCGGTCCTCCGCCGCGCCGAATTGACACTGCCGCTTCGCCCGCTATAATCACGGGCTCCCTGCGGGAGTAGCTCAGTTGGTAGAGCGCAACCTTGCCAAGGTTGAGGTCGCGAGTTCGAGACTCGTCTCCCGCTCCAGTTCCTTCCCTTCTACGGTCAACGAACCGCTTTTGTGCACGGTTCGGCCTGCTCTCCCGGCGGAGTGGCAGAGTGGTCATGCAGCGGCCTGCAAAGCCGTGTACGCCGGTTCGATTCCGACCTCCGCCTCCACGAACTCCCCACCCCGGGCAGCCGCACTGAGCAACCGTCTTGGCCGTCAAGCGCTATGCATAACCGGATTCCAGCAAG
>JBIQJM010000179.1:0-4046 GCA_044507525.1 Burkholderiales bacterium | reverse complement strand
CGGTGGCGATCGGGCCCGCGTCGTCGATCGGGCGGCCGAGCACGTCCATGATGCGCCCGAGCGTGGCCGAGCCGACCGGCACCGAGATCGGCGCGCCGGTGTTCGCGACCTTCATTCCGCGGCGCAGGCCGTCGGAGGAGCCGAGCGCGATGGTGCGCACGACGCCGTCGCCGAGTTGCTGCTGCACCTCGAAGGTGAGGCCCTTCTCGGCGAGCGAGTTGCCGGTGTCCTGCAGCACGAGCGCGTCATAGATGCGCGGCATCCGTTCGCGCGGGAACTGGATGTCGACGACGGCGCCGATGCACTGGACGATCTCGCCCTGCGCGGAGCTCTTCGCCGTTTCCTGCTCGCGGGTGGCTTCTGCGGTTTCTGCCATTTCGGTTCCTTCCTGGATTCGTTCGTGCCGACGTGTTTCGCGCTCGCGCTACCGTGTTTTCCTGGCGCTCAGACCGCCGCCGCGCCGCCGACGATCTCGGACAGCTCCTTGGTGATCGCGGCCTGGCGCGCCTTGTTGTACGAGAGCTGCAGCTCGTCGATGACCTTCTTCGCGTTGTCGGAGGCGGACTTCATCGCGACCATGCGTGCGCTCTGCTCGCTCGCCATGTTCTCGGCCACCGCCTGGTAGACGATCGACTCGATGTAGCGCAGCAGCAGCTCGTCGAGCACCGTCTGCGCGTCGGGCTCGTAGAGGTAGTCCCACGAGTATTCGCGGGTGTCTTCCTGCAGCCGTTCGGTGGACAGCGGCAGCAGCTGCTCGAGCACCGGCTCCTGCTTCATCGTGTTGATGAAGCGCGTGTAGGCGAGGTACACCGCGTCGACCTCGCCGCGCTCGTAGGCCTCGAGCTGCACGCGCACCGGGCCGATGAGCCGGTCGAGGTGCGGCGTGTCGCCGAGCTGCACGAGGTGCGAGACGACCTTCGCGCCGATGCGCTGCAGGAAGCCGAAGCCCTTGTTGCCGATGGCCGTGGCCTGCACGCCGATGCCGCCGCGCTCGAGTTCGCGCAGCTTGTTGGTGACCGCGCGCAGCACGTTGGTGTTCAGCCCGCCGCACAGCCCCTTGTCGGTGGTGACGACGATGACGCCGACGTTGCGCGGCTGCTCGCGCACGACGAGGAACGGATGGCGGTACTCGGGGTTCGCGTCGGCCAGGTGCGCGGCGATGTTGCGCACCTTGTCGGCGTACGGACGCGCATGGCGCATGCGGTCCTGCGCCTTGCGCATCTTCGAGGCGGCGACCATCTCCATCGCCTTCGTGATCTTGCGCGTGTTCTGCACGCTCTTGATCTTGGTGCGGATCTCTTTGCTGCCCGCCATTTCGCTTCCCGGTTATCGCTGCGCCGGCCGGTTCAATACGCGCCCGTCTTCTTGAAGTCCTTGACCGCCTCGTGCAGCTGCGCCTCGACTTCCTTCGACAGCTTCTTGTCGCGCTCGATCGACTCGACGAGCGGGCCGTACTTGCCGCGCACGAACTCGCGCATCGCCCGCTCGGCGTCGAGCGCCTTGGCGACCTCGATGTCGTCGAAGTAGCCGTTGTTCACCGCGAACAGCGTCAGCGCCATCTCCCAGACCTGCAGCGGCTGGTACTGCGGCTGCTTCATCAGTTCGGTGACCAGGCGGCCGCGCTCCAGCTGCTTGCGGGTGGCTTCGTCGAGGTCGGAGGCGAACTGCGCGAAGGCCGCCAGCTCGCGATACTGCGCGAGCGCGAGGCGCACGCCGCCGCCGAGCTTCTTGATGATGTCGGTCTGCGCCGCGCCGCCGACGCGCGACACCGAGATGCCCGCGTTGATGGCCGGGCGGATGCCGGCGTTGAAGAGGTCGGTTTCCAGGAAGATCTGGCCGTCGGTGATCGAGATCACGTTCGTGGGAACGAAGGCGGAGACGTCGCCCGCCTGCGTCTCGATGATCGGCAGCGCGGTGAGCGAACCCGTCTTGCCCTTGACCTCGCCGTTGGTGAACTTCTCGACGTATTCCTCGTTCACGCGCGCGGCCCGCTCCAGCAGGCGGCTGTGCAGGTAGAAGACGTCGCCGGGGTACGCCTCGCGGCCCGGCGGGCGGCGCAGCAGCAGCGAGATCTGGCGATAGGCCCAGGCCTGCTTGGTCAGGTCGTCGTAGATGATCAGCGCGTCCTGCCCGCGGTCGCGGAAGTACTCGCCCATCGTGCATCCCGAGTACGCGGCGAGGTACTGCAGCGCGGCCGATTCCGACGCGCTCGCGGCGACGACGATGGTGTAGTCCATCGCGCCGGTTTCCTCGAGCTTGCGCACGACGTTGGCGATGGTCGACGCCTTCTGCCCGATCGCGACGTAGACGCAGATCAGGTCCTTGCCTTTCTGGTTGATGATCGTGTCGATCGCCACCGCGGTCTTGCCGGTCTGGCGGTCGCCGATGATCAGCTCGCGCTGGCCGCGGCCGATCGGCACCATCGCGTCGACCGACTTGAGACCCGTCTGCACCGGCTGCGACACCGACTTGCGCGCGATGACCCCCGGCGCGACCTTCTCGATGACGTCGGTGAGCTTGGCGTTGATCGGGCCCTTGCCGTCGATCGGCTCGCCGAGTGCGTCGACGACGCGGCCGATCAGCTCGGGGCCCACCGGCACCTCGAGGATGCGGCCGGTGGACTTCACCGTGTCGCCTTCCGAGATGTGCTCGTACGGACCCATGACGACCGCGCCGACCGAATCGCGCTCGAGGTTCAGCGCCAGCCCGTAGGTGGCGGCCTGGCCGGGCGCGGGCGGGAACTCGATCATCTCGCCCTGCATCACCTCGGACAGCCCGTGGATGCGGCAGATGCCGTCGGTGACCGAGACGACCGAACCCTGGTTGCGCGTGTCTGCGCCGATGTTCAGGTTCTGGATGCGCGTCTTCAGCAGTTCGCTGATTTCGGCCGGATTCAGTTGCATGGGATACCCCTTGGCTTAAAGCTTCATCGCGCTGGCCATCTGGGCCAGCTTGCCGCGCACGGAGGCGTCGATCACTTCGTCGCCGATCCGGACCGCGACGCCGCCGATCAGGTTCGCGTCGACGGTGACCGATGCCTTGATCTGCTTGCCGTATTTTTCCGCGAGTGTCGCGACGATGTCGTCGATCTGCTGCTGGACGAGCGGGTAAGCGGAACGGATCTGCGCGTCGAGCACGCCTTCATGCTCGTTGCGCAGCTGCTCGTAGAGCGCCGAGATCTCGGGCAGCACGGACAGCCGCTCGTTCTCGGCGAGCACCTGCACGAAGTTGCCCTGCTCGGCGCTCAGCTGTCCGCTGGCGTCGGCGATCAGCCGGGCGACCTGCTCGTTCGTGAGCATCGGATTGCCGATGAGCTCGCGCGCACTGTCGGTGGCGGCCACCGTGGCCAGGCGCCGGAGCGCGTCGGACCACGATGGCAGCGCGCCGGCCTCGCGCGCGAGATCGAATGCGGCCTCGGCGTAGGGCCGGGCGATCGTCAACGACTCGGCCATGGCTCAGTGCAGCTCGGTCTTCAGGTTGGCGAGCAGCTCGGCATGCCGGTTCGCGTCGATCTCGCGGCGCAGGATGCGCTCGGCACCGGCGACGGCGAGGCTGGCGACCTGCTCGCGCAACTGCTCGCGGGCACGCTGCGCGGCCAGCACCGCTTCTTCCTCCGCGGCCTTGCGGGCGGCGGCGACGATCTGCGCGGCCTCGGTGCGTGCGCTCTCGACGATGCCGGCGGCCTGCCGCTCGGCGACCGAACGCACTTCCGAAGCGCCGGCGCGCGCCTGCTGCAGTTCCTGCTCGACGCGCCGTTCGGCCGCCACGAGGTCGGCCTTCGCCTTGTCGGCGGCGGCGAGACCGTCGGCGATCTTCTGCGAGCGAGCGTCGAGCGCGCGCGTGATCGGCGGCCAGACGAAGCGGGCGGTGAACCACCACAACGCGAGAAAGACGACGATCTGGACGATGAGCGTCGCGTTCAGGTTCACGACGTACTCCCTGGAAGCTGGATGGACGGGATGGCGCTCAGCCCTGGAACGGGTTGGCGAACGCGAACATCATCGCGATACCGACGCCGATCAGGAACGCCGCGTCGATCAGGCCGG
>JBIQJM010000178.1:0-4071 GCA_044507525.1 Burkholderiales bacterium | reverse complement strand
GAGAGCCTGTCGAGCCTGCTCGAGCCGATGATCATGGTCGTGCTCGGTACGCTGATCGGGGGCCTCGTCGTGGCGATGTATCTTCCGATCTTCAAGCTCGGCCAGGTCGTCTGAGGCCGCTCCGGCGCCTTCACCGCGTTCAGCGATGCTCGAAGCCCTGCAGCAGTCGCCCCCGCTCGCGATCGTCACCGCGGCGATCTTCGGGCTGCTCGCCGGCAGCTTCCTGAACGTCGTCATCCATCGCGTGCCGAAGATGCTCGAGCGCGAATGGGCGCAGCAGGCGGCGGAGCTGCGCGGCGAACCGGCGGCCGAGACCGCGCGCTACGACCTGCTCGTGCCGCGTTCGCAGTGCCCGGCGTGCGGACACCCGATCCGCGCGATCGAGAACGTGCCGCTGGTCAGCTGGCTCAGGCAACGCGGGCGCTGCACCGCGTGCGGCACCGCGATATCGCTGCGCTACCCCGTCGTCGAGCTCTCGACGGCGCTGCTGTGCGCGATCGCCATCGCGCACTTCGGCTTCGGCGCCGCCGGCCTGGGTGCCGTCGTGCTCACCTGCTTCCTGATCGCGCTCGCCTTCATCGACTTCGACACGCAGCTGCTGCCCGACAGCATGACGCTGCCGCTGCTGTGGATCGGACTGGCGTTCAACCTGTGGGAGGTCTTTGCGCCGCTGTCCGCCGCGGTGATCGGGGCGATGGCCGGATACCTGAGCCTGTGGAGCCTGTACTGGCTGTTCAAGCTGACCACCGGCAAGGAAGGCATGGGCTACGGAGACTTCAAGCTCTTCGCCGCGATCGGCGCGTGGTTCGGCTGGACCGCGCTGCCGGCGGCGATCCTGCTCGCGTCGGTGGTCGGTGCCGTGGTCGGCATCGCGCTGATGTTCGCGACGCGTCGCGGACGCGACGTGCCGATCCCCTTCGGGCCCTACCTGGCCGGAGCAGGACTGCTCGCGCTCTACTTCCGCACGCCGCTCGCGTCGCTCTACGGCCTCGCCTGAAGCGCGGCGAAGGCGCCGCGCCGCGCTTCGACGACCGCCCTGCCCGCAGGAAGGGTCGCGATGACCCGCTGTTAGACTCGTTGCCCATGAGCGCAGCCGACTCCGAGCGCACGACGCCGCGCCGGCCCTTCGTGGTCGGCCTCACCGGCGGCATCGGCAGCGGCAAGAGCACGGTCGCCGACCTGTTCGCTGCGCGCGGCGCCACGCTGGTCGACACCGACGCGATCGCGCACGAGCTGACGGCGCCCGGCGGCGCGGCGATTCCTGCGCTTCGCGCCCGCTTCGGCGAAGGCGTCCTGCGCAGCGACGGTGCGCTCGACCGCGACGCGATGCGCGCGCTCGCCTTCGACGATCCGCAGGCGCGCCAGGCGCTCGAGGCGATCCTGCACCCGATGATCCGCGCCGAATCGGAACGTCGCATCCGGGATGCGACGGGCCCGTACGCGATACACGTCGTCCCGCTGCTCGTCGAGTCGGGCGGCAACGCCGGACGCTTCGATCGCGTGCTCGTCGTCGATTGCCCGGTGGAGGTGCAGGTCGAGCGCGTTCGCCGCCGAAGCGGACTGAGCGTCGAGCGGATCGAATCGATCCTCGCCGCGCAGGCGAGCCGGCAGGCGCGCCTCGCGGCGGCCGACGACGTGATCGACAACGGCGGCGAAGCCGACGCGCTGCCCGCGCAGGTCGACGCGCTGCATCGCCGCTATGCCGCCGGACGCTGAGCCTGCGCTCGCGAAGGTGCGAAGCCTGCCGCGAAGTTTGTCAACGAAAGCGGATTGCTACAGAATTCGTGCGTCCGCTCGGACCGAGCGCGGCTCGCATACGTCGGCGGCCATGCATGCGCAGCGCGCACGCCGTCTTCCGCGGCACAGGACGACGCCTTGATCTTGTACGAGTACCCGCTGAACGAACGCGTCCGTACGCTGCTGCGGCTCGAAGATCTGTTCGATCGCCTCGAGTTCTTCGCGCACCGCGAACACCCGCTCGACCACCACGTGGCACTCGGCACGCTGTTCGAGGTACTCGACGTCGCCGGGCGCGCCGACCTGAAATCCGACCTGCTGCAGGAGCTCGAGCGGCAGCGCCAGGCGCTGCTCGCGTTCCGCAGCAGCCCCGAGGTGTCGCAGGAGGCGCTCGACCGCATCCTCGGCGAGATCGACGAAGCGCTCGGCGGCCTGGGCGCGGCAACCGGAAAGAGCGGGCAGCACCTGCGCGACAACGAATGGCTGATGAGCATCCGCAGCCGCATGTTCATCGCCGGCGGCGCCTGCGAGTTCGACCTGCCCTCGTACTACGCGTGGCAGCACCGTCCGGCCGAGGCGCGCCAGCAGGACATCGCGGCGTGGGCGGCGCCCTTCCGCCCGATGTACGACAGCCTGACGATCGTGCTGCGGCTGCTGCGCGAGAGCGCGCAGCGCACGAGGCTGACGGCGCAGAACGGCAGCTACCAGCAGCCGCTCGGCGGCAAGACCTACCAGATGGTCCAGGTGCGGCTCGACGAGACGATCGGCGCGATCCCCGAGATCAGCGCCAACAAGTACCTGCTCTGGATCCGCTTCACGATGCGCGACGGCGACCTGCGTCCGCGCGCGGCCGACGCGAACATCGATTTCGAACTCGGCCTGTGCAATCTCTGACGCGATGAAGAAGGACGTCGTCGTCGACTGTCCGGCCTGCGGCCGGAAGACCCCTTTCACCGCGTCGAACCGCTGGCGTCCGTTCTGCTCGCAGCGCTGCAAGAACCTGGACCTCGGCGCCTGGGCAGCCGAGCGCTACCGGATCACGGGCGACGCACGGGAAGGAGACGGGGAACGGCCGAAGGACGAAGGCTAGCCGCCTTTCACGCGAGCCTTTCCTCCGCCCAGGCGGCGCGCAGCATCGCGACGCCGTGTGCGCCGGCGATCCATGCGTCCTGCGCATCGGCATCGTCGAGGCCGCCGAGTGCGAACACCGGAACCTGCGCCTGTTCGACGAGCGCTGCGAACCCGCGCCAGCCCAGCGTCGGCGCGCCCGGATGCGACTGCGTCGCCTTCACCGGCCCGAGCACGACGTAATCGGCACCGATCGCGCGCGCGCGATCGAGGTCCCGCGCGTCGTGGCACGACGCACCGACGATCGACACCGGGGGGCGCGAGACGCACGCGTGCAGATCGGCGCCGCGAAGATGCACGCCGTCGCATGCGCGCGCATAGGACGCGGGGTGCGCGCTGTTGACGACGAGCGCCGCGCCGGCAGCGCGGCACAGCGCGCGCACTTGCCTCCACAGGCCGTCGAGACGATCGGGTGCGATTCCGGGCTCGCGCAATTGCACGAGTCGCAGCCCGCCGGCCAGCGCTGCGCGCAGGCGCGCGAGGAAGGCGTCGTCGCCCATCCGCATCGCGCCGCTGATGCCGAGGCGCTGCGGCAGCCGCAGCCAGCCGACGACGGGGATCGTCGCCGGCAGCAGCGGTGCCAGCTCGATCGTCGAGGGATGCCGCCAGGCGAGCGCCTGGCCCTCCCGCCCGCGCGGCGTGCCGCGCCATTCGACGATGCGCCGGAACGACAGCCGCACGTGCGCGTGCGGATAGACGTGTTCGCGCACCATCCAAGGGTACGAACGCTGCACGTCGACGCCGAGCTCCTCGTGCAGCTCGCGCGCGAGCGCCTGCTCGACGCTCTCGTCGGGCTCGAGCTTTCCGCCGGGAAACTCCCACCAGCCCGCGTAGGGCTTGCCGATGCGACGCTGCCCGAAGAGCACCGCGCCGTCGGCGCGGACGAGAACGCCGACCGCGACCTCGATCATCGTGCGTGCACCGCGCGCGAAAGCGCGCGTCAGCCGCGATCGGCCGGGTCGCGCCCGGCCCGGTCCTTCGCGAACTGCCAGGCGACGCGCCCCGAGCGCGAGCCGCGCTCGAGCGCGAAGCGCAGCGCGTCGGCGCGGGCCGCGTCGATCTCGCGTTCGTCGCAGCCGAAGCTGGCGAGCCAGTGCGCGACGATCGCGAGATAGTCGTCCTGCCGGAACGGATAGAACGACACCCACAGCCCGAAACGCTCGGACAGCGAGATCTTCTCCTCGACCGTCTCGCCCGGGTGGATCT
>JBIQJM010000032.1:0-28524 GCA_044507525.1 Burkholderiales bacterium | reverse complement strand
AGGGCTTGCTTGCCGGGCGTGTGAATCAGCCGATCGTCATCAGGCTCGCATTGCCCCCGGCGGCAGCCGTGTTCACCGACAGGCTGCGCTCGACGAGCAGGCGCTCCAGCGCGATCGCGCCGTAGCGCCGATCGCCGGGCGCGCAGGCGAGCAACGCGACGATCGGGCCGTCGCGCTGCGCCAGGCGCAGGCTCCAGCGACGGATCTCGTCGTCGTGGCCATGGACGATCGCCACGTCGAAGCGACCGGCCCGCAGGTCGTCGAGCAGTTGCACCCGCGTGCGCAGCGCCGGCGGCAACGCGGCATGCAAGCGCTGCGCCCCGGCGTCGCCGTGCAGCCACTGCATCGGCGTCCCGGCGGCAAGGGCGTGCGCGAGCTGGAAGAGCCGGTCGGCGTCGTCGTTCGCGGCGCCGAGCACCGCGCGCCGCGGCGCCAGCCACCAGCTGTTGCGCTCGCCGGTCGGTCCGTCCAGGACGAGCGGCAGTGCAAGCGGCGTGTCGCGGGCGAGCGCGGCGCAGGTGTCGGCGAGCGTGCGCAGTTGCGCATCGTTCGCCGCGCGCAGCCAGGCATCGAGCGCATCGAGTGCGCCGAGCGCCTCGAGCCGGCGCTCCCGCCAGGCGCCGGCTGCATCTCCCGCGCCCGCCCGCGCGTTCGCGCCGGCGACCTGCGCAGGCGCGCCGGCGCCGCTCGCTGCCTCGGGCAACGGCCGCGCCGCCGCGTCGAGCGGAAGATGCACCAGGCGCCGCAGGTACAGCGGGCCGCCCGCCTTCGGCCCGGTGCCCGACAGCCCTTCGCCGCCGAAGGGCTGCACTCCGACGACCGCGCCGATCATGTTGCGGTTCACGTACTGGTTGCCCACCCGCGCACGCGAGACGACGAGCTCGACGGTCTCGTCGATGCGCGTCTGCACGCCCAGCGTGAGGCCGTGGCCGACGCGGTCGATCGCGTCGACGAGTTCCGGCAGCTCGTCGCGCCGATAGCGGACGACGTGCAGCACCGGACCGAAGACCTCCCGGCGCAGCGCGCCGACCGCGGGCAGTTCGATCAGCGCCGGAGCGACGAAATACCCGTGCCCGCGTTCCGCCGTGGCACGCGCATGCCCCGGCGAGCGCATTGCCTCGAGATAGCCGAGCAGCGCGTCGCGCGCCTCGGCATCGATCACCGGCCCGACGTCGGTGTCGAGTCGATCGGGCCGCCCGAGCCGCAGCTCGCGCATCGCACCGCGCAGCATCGCCAGCACCCGGTCGGCTGCTTCGTCCTGCACGCACAGGACGCGCAGTGCGGAGCAGCGCTGCCCGGCACTGTCGAAGGCCGAGGCGAGGATGTCGACGACCGCCTGCTCGGCAAGCGCCGACGAGTCGACGATCATCGCGTTGATGCCGCCCGTCTCGGCGATCAACGCGATCGGCTGGCCGCGTGCGTCGAGCCGCGCGGCGAGCGAACGGGCAATCGAACGCGCGACCCGGGTCGAACCGGTGAACACCACGCCGCGGATGCGCGAGTCCGCCACGAGTGCCGCGCCGACCGTCTCGCCCTTGCCGGGCAGCAACTGCAGCGCGCCGACGTCCACGCCGGCTTCGTGCAGCAGCCGCACGAGCCGCGTCGCGACGAGCGGCGTCTGCTCCGCGGGCTTGGCGAGCACGACGTTGCCGGCGGCCAGCGCGGCGGCGACCTGCCCGGTGAAGATCGCGAGCGGGAAGTTCCACGGACTGATGCACGCGACCGGGCCCAGCGGCACGGCGCGCGCGAACACGTCGACGTCGCGCAACTGCGCGCCGTAGTAGCGCAGGAAGTCGACCGCCTCGCGCAACTCCGCGATCGCGTCGGGAATCGTACGGCCCGCTTCGCGCACGACGAGCGCGATCCACTCGGGCGCCTGCGCCTCGAGCCGCTCCGACGCGCGATCCAGGACCGCCGCACGCTCCGCGGGAGTGCGCGCCGCCCAGGCGGCCGCCGCGGCCTCGGCACCCCGCATCGCATCGTCGAGGTCGCGCGCGCCTGCCTCGACGACGCGCCCGACCCGGTCGCGCACGTCGGCCGGGTTGCGCAGCTCGTGCCCGGCGACGCCGGGCGCATCGCGCAACTCGCCCGCGACCACGGGCGCCGCGACGTACTGCCGGTGCGCGAGCGCCGCCATCGCATCGGCGAGTCCCGCCAGATGTCGTTCGTTGCTCAGGTCGATGCCGCGCGAATTTCTTCGCCGCGCGCCGTACAACGCGTGCGGCAGCGGAATCGCCGGGTGCGGCAGGCCGACCGCACCCTCGTCCTGCGCGACGCGCTCCACGGCCTGCACGGGGTCCTCGACCAGCGCATCGAGCGGAATCGATTCGTCGGCGATCCGGTGCACGAAGGACGTGTTGGCGCCGTTCTCCAGCAGCCTTCGCACCAGGTACGCGAGCAGCGTCTCGTGCGTGCCGACCGGCGCGTAGATCCGGCAGGGCCGGCCGAGACCGCCGTCCGCCTCGCTGCGCACCACCTGCTCGTACAGCGGCTCGCCCATCCCGTGCAGGCACTGGAACTCGTACTGCCCGGGCCGGAAGCGCGGGCCGGCGATCTCGTGCACGGCCGCGACCGTTTGCGCGTTGTGCGTGGCGAACTGCGGGTAGAGCCGTTCGGGTGCCGCGAGCATCCGGCGCGCGCAGGCCAGGTAGGACACGTCGGTATGCGCCTTGCGCGTGAACACCGGATACCCGTCCAGACCGTCCACTTGCGCGCGCTTGATCTCGCTGTCCCAGTACGCGCCCTTGACCAGCCGTACCATCAGGCGCCGGTTGCTGCGTGCAGCGAGCGAAACGAGCCATTCGACGACCGGCAGGCAGCGCTTCTGGTACGCCTGCACGACGAAGCCGATGCCGTCCCAGCCGGCCAGCCCGGGCTCGAGGCACAGCCGTTCGAGCAGGTCCAGCGAGAGGTCGAGCCGATCGGCTTCCTCGGCGTCGACGTTCAGGCCGACGTCCCAGGCACGGGCGCGCAACGCGAGCGCGCGCAGCCGCGGGTACGACTCGTCGACGACGCGCGCGTACTGCGCGCGCGTATGGCGCGGGTGCAGCGCGGACAGCTTGATCGAGACGCCCGGGCCGTCGAGCACGCCCCGGCCGGCCGAGGCCGCGCCGATCGCGTCGATCGCCCTCTCGTAGGCCGCGTGGTAGCGCAGCGCGTCTTCTTCGGTGAGCGCAGCCTCGCCGAGCATGTCGTACGAATGACGGAAGCCGCCCGCTTCGCGCACCCGGGCGCGCGCGAGCGCCTCGCCGATGGTCTCGCCGGCGACGAACTGCTCGCCGAGCAGGCGCATCGCGCGATCGACGGCGCGTCGCACCAGCGCCTCGCCGCCGCGCGCGAGCGCGCGCGCGAGCGCATTCGACAGGGCGGCCTCGTCGTGCAACGAGACGAGCCTGCCGCTGACGACCAGGCCCCAGGTCGCCGCGTGCACGAACACCGAAGCGTTCGAGCCCAGGTGCGACTGCCAGTCGCCCACGCCGATCTTGTCGCGGATCAGCGCATCGCGCGTCGCGTCGTCGGGGATGCGCAGCAATGCTTCGGCCAGGCACATCAGCGCGACGCCTTCCTGCGACGACAGCGAGAACTCGGCGAGCAGCCCCTGCACGAAGCCCTCGCGACCGACGCGGCGCTCGCGCAGGCCGCGCGCGAGCGACCGCGCACGCGCTTCCACGGCGCGCGCCTGCGCCGGCCCGAGCCGCGCGAGGCCGAGCAGCGAACGCACGCACCGCGATTCGTCGACGCGATGCGCGTCGGTGATCGCCGCCCTCGCCGGCGGCTGCCGACGCACCTGCCGCAGCAGCGCGGCGAACGGCGTCGGCGCGCCCTCGGCGGGCGGCGTCGCCGTCGGCCGCTCGTCGGTCGCGCCCGTGCTCCCGTCGGCCATCGTGCCTCCGTCGTGCGAAGCGGCTGTTACGGTACACTGCCGGGTCCGTTTTTCCTGCCGTCGCGATGGGTCCCCCGCAACTCCCGCCGCATCCGCGCAGCCGCCGCGCGCTGCTCGCGCTGGCCGCGTCGCCGCTCCTTGCAGCGCTCGCGCCCGCCCCGGCGGCGCACGCGCAACTGCTGCGCACCTTCCCCGAGAAGGCGCGCCTGGGCCGCTTCGAGATGCGCATCTTTCCCGAAGCGGTGCTCGACGGCAGCGCCGTGCGTCTCGCCGCGGCGGCGCGCATCCACGACACGAACAACCGCATCGTGATGCCCGCGTCGCTGTCGGGCACGCACGACGTCCTGGTCGAGGACGACCCGTCCGGCCAGATCGGCCGCATCTGGATCCTCACGCCCGAGGAACTCGCAGCCGCACGCGAGCGCAAGAAGAGCAGGTGACGAAGCTGTACATCCGCACCTTCGGGTGCCAGATGAACGAGTACGACTCCGACCGCATGGCCGACGTGCTCGCGGCCAGCGAAGGTGCGCGCAAGACCGACCGCATCGAGGATGCCGACATCGTCTTGTTCAACACCTGCTCGGTGCGCGAAAAGGCGCAGGAGAAGGTGTTCTCCGATCTCGGCCGCGTGCGCGCGCTCAAGCGCGAACGTCCCGACCTGCTGATCGGTGTCGGCGGCTGCGTCGCGAGCCAGGAAGGCGAGGCGATCGTCGAGCGCGCGCCGTACGTCGATCTCGTGTTCGGGCCGCAGACGCTGCACCGGCTGCCGGAGCTGATCGCGCGACGGCGCGAGACCGGGCGTCCCCAGGTCGACATCCGTTTCCCGGAGATCGAGAAGTTCGACCGCATGCCGCCGGCGCGCAGCGAAGGCGCCAGCGCATTCGTGTCGATCATGGAAGGCTGCAGCAAGTACTGCAGCTTCTGCGTCGTGCCCTACACGCGGGGACACGAGATCTCGCGTCCGCTCGACGACGTGCTCGTCGAGATCGCCGGGCTCGCGGCGCAGGGCGTGCGCGAAGTGACGCTGCTCGGGCAGAACGTCAACGCGTACCGCGGGGCGCTCCCCGGCGCGCGCGATACCGGCGCGGTCGCCGACTTCGCGATGCTTCTCGACTTCGTCTGCGAACTGCCGGACATCGAGCGCGTGCGCTACACGACTTCGCATCCGAAGGAGTTCGGCCAGCGCCTCATCGACGCGCACGCGCGCCTGGCGAAGCTGGCGACGCACGTGCACCTCCCGGTGCAGTCGGGCTCCGACCGCATCCTCGCCGCGATGAAGCGCGGCTACACGGTGCTCGAGTACAAGTCGATCGTGCGCCGCCTGCGCGAAGCGCGTCCCGACATCAGCCTGAGCTCCGACTTCATCGTCGGCTTTCCCGGCGAGACGCCGGCCGACTTCGACAGGACGATGCGGCTGGTCGAGGAGATCGGCTTCGACGCGTCGTTCTCGTTCGTCTACAGCCCGCGCCCGGGAACGCCGGCTGCCGACCTGCCCGACGACACGCCGCAGGTGGAGAAGCTCGAACGGCTGCAGCGCCTGCAGGCGACCAACGACGCGCACGCGCGCGCGATCGGCGAATCGATGGTCGGCAGCGTGCAACGCGTGCTCGTCGAAGGCGTCGCGCGACGCGACGATTCGGAGCTCGCCGCGCGCACGTCGAACAATCGCGTCGTCAATTTCCGCGGGCCGCACGAACGCATCGGCGCCTTCGCCGACGTTCGCATCACCGAAGCACGCACGCATTCGCTGCGCGGCGAACTCGTCGACGCTGCATGACGCGCGCGCGCTCGCGCGTCGCATCGGCGGCAGTCGTCGCGCTGCTCTCGCTGCCCGGCACGGCGCTGCCGCAGGCGATGGGCGAGCCGCCCGCCGAAACGCGAGCGGCGACCCCGCGCCCGACGCCTGCGACGCTCGCCGCGCTGCTGCGCCAGGCGCGCGCCTGGATCGACGGCGGCGAGGCCGAGCGCGCCTGGCAGGCGCTCGACGCGCGCGTCGGCGACTATGCGGGCGACCCCGAGTTCGACTACCTGCTCGGCCTCGCGTCCTTCGATTCGGGTCGACCGGGTGCTGCCGTGCTCGCCTTCGAGCGCGTGCTGATCGTCCGGCCCGATTTCCTGCAGGCGCGCGCCGAACTCGCGCGCGCGTATTTCGCGCTGCGCGAGCACGAGAATGCGCGACGCGAGTTCGAGGCGGTGTCGGCGAGTGCGGTTCCGCAGGAAGTACGCCAGGTCATCGGGCGCTACCTCGACGCGATCGGCAGCCTCGCGCAGCGCGGCGAACCGGAGTTCAGCGCGTGGGCCGAGCTCGAGGTCGGCTACGACTCGAACGTGAACTTCGGCAGCGCCTCGGGGCGCTGGGTGCTGTCCGACGGCACGGCGGTCGTTCCGCTGGGGATCAGCCGGCCGCGCGACAGCGCCGCATTCGGCGCGTCGCTGGCCGCGGACTGGACGATGCCGATCAGCGGTACGTGGCGGTGGACCGTCGGCGGGCGCGCGGCAACCAGACGCCATCCATCCGCACATACACTCGATCAGGACCAGTTCGACCTGAATACCGGATTCGCCGTTCGCGGCGGTTGTCATCGAATCGACATGCTCCTGCAAGCGCAGCACCTCGAACTCGGCGGCGCGGACTTCCGCGACGCCGCGGGCGCGCTCGCCCAATGGCAATGCGAGCTCGACCGGCGAACGCGCATCGGCGTCTACGCGCAGCATTTCGCATTCGACTTCCCGCACGAGTCGGCGCGCGATGCGCTTCGCTCGGGGCTCGGGCTGACCTTCGCACGCGCACTCGACGGCGCGGCGCGCCCGGTCGTCGTCGCCGGCCTGTCGGGCGGGCGCGAACGTTCGCGCCGCGGCTTCGGCAACCTGTCGTACGACTACCGCGGCCTGCGCGGCGTCTACAGCCGGGCGCTGGGCGCGCAATGGCGCGGCTTCGCGTCGTTCTCGTACGAGAAGCGCGATTTCGATGCGATCGAGCCGTTCTTCGGCGTGGTGCGCGAGGACCGGCAGACCGACCTGCGCGTCGGTGCGGAGCGGCCGCTGGGCTCCCGCTGGATCGTGGCGCCGACGATCACCTACACGCGAAGCCGTTCGACCGTCGCACCGAACGACTTCCGACGCACGCAGGCAGGCGTTCTCCTGCGCTACCGGTTCCACTGAATGCGCGCGCTCGCCCTTGCCCTAGCCCTGTTCGCGATGATCCACTCGGCCGCCGCCGAGGACGGACGCGCGCTCGTCGTCGCCGGACGCGTGATGCTCGAGCGCACGTCGCCCGGCGCATTCTCGATCACGGCGCTCACCGCCGGAAGCGAGATCCGGCGCGGCGATCTCGTTCGCACCGGCGCCGACGGACGCGTACAGATCCGCTTCAGCGACGGCTCGATCGTCTCGCTGCAGCCAGACACCGCCTTTCGCGTGGACGAGTACCGCTTCGCCGAGGACGAGCGGCGCGCGTTCTTCTTCCTGCTGCGCGGCGCCCTGCGGACGGTGACGGGCGCGATCGGCAAGGTGAACCACGACGAATACCGGATGAAGACGCCGACCGCGACGGTGGGCGTGCGCGGAACCGAGTACGTCGCCGAGCAGACCGTCTGCGACCCGCGCTGCGCGCCGGGGCTGCGCGCCGGCCTGCGTGTCGCGGTCACGCAGGGGCGCATCGTGCTGCTCACCGACGCCGGGGAGGTGGAGGTCGGCACCGGACAGGCCGCCGCGGCCGACAGCGCCGACGCACCGCCACGGCACACCGAGAGCGGGCCGGTGCTGCCGCCGATCAGTCTCGGCGCGCCGCGCCAGGGCACGGGCGGCACGGCGAACGCGGGTTCCGGCGGTCGGGCGGCTGGCCCCGCCGGAACGGCGGGCGCCGCGGGCACGTCCGGCACGGCGACTTCGACCGGTACCGGCGACGCGAGCGCTGCGCCGGGCGCCTCGGGCAAGGAAGGCGCGCCGGTCGGCGCCGACGCTTTCGATCCGACCGCCCCCGCAAGCGGCGGCACCTCGCCGGCGCCCGCCCGGAACCGCGGCGCACCCGCGCAAACGGGCCCCCAGCCCGCGGAAAAAACGAGCGGCGCCGGCTCGCTCGTCGACACGTGGCCGCGCTTCGTCGCGTCCGAGGGACGGCCTCCCGCAGCGGCCGTCTCGCCGAACGAACGGCGCGGCTCGAACGGCTCCCTGCTGCCGGTGCTCCAGCGGATCGGCACGGGCGGACAACCGGGCTCCGGCGGCGACACCGGCGCCGGCGGCGATCCGGGCTCCGGCGGCGATCCGGGCTCGGGTGGCGATCCGGGCTCCGGCGATCCGGGCCCCGGCGCCGGCGGCGACCCCGGCTCCGGTCTTCCGGGGGACGACGGTCCCGGCAGCGCACCGCCGCCCCTCGCCTCGGGCACCCACCCGGTCGGCTCGCCGGCACAGGCGGGCCCCAGCCTGCGGGTGCTCGAGCCGTGGGGCCGCGGAATCGTCCGGTCCGTCGATGCCGGCTCGCTGCAGCTCGACGACGCGATGCGGCTGAGCGAATTCGAGTGGTGCAGCTTCGGCTGGCTGCTGTGCCGCATCGAGAGAGGCGACACGCAGGTCGACGAGGCGGGCCACGACTCGTGGACGAGCTGGGGGCGCTGGACCGACGGCTACGCGCGCGCGACGGCGCTGAACCTGCCGCTGCACATCGCAGGCAATGAAGGACTGCACTACCTCGTCGGCGTGCCTTCGACGACGATCCCGACGAGCGGCGTCTTCGGCTACGAGCTCGTGGGCGCGACGCAGGCGACCCTGTCCCCCGCCGGCCAGACCGGCCGCTTCGAGGGACGCGCGGCAGTCGCCTTCTCGCCCGCGGGAGCGCAGGTGGGCATCGACGCGAGCGTCGCGTTCACCGGCGCGACCTACCGCTTCGCGACGCCGGGCGGCGCCGACGACCCGACGCGCAGCACGCTCGTCACCGACGCCGGTCACGCGTTCCGCGGAACGCTCGCCGGCACCGGCACGCACGCGCTTCCGGTCGATTGCTCGGCGGGGTGCCCGGTGGACGTCGACGGCGGCCTGTTCGGCCCCGAGGCGGCGCGCCTCGGTATCACCTATCGGATCACGGGCACCGGCGGCGGTCCTACAATCTCGGGGGTCGGGGTCTTCGGCAAGAAGAACCCCCAGGAGTAAGCATCCCCGCGTGAGTGCCTTGCCCTCGCCCAAAGCCGCCGCAAAGTCCCGCAGCATCGAGTACTCGCCCGAAGTCGCCGACAACCGGCGCCTGGCGAACCTGTGCGGCCCGCTCGATCGAAACCTGCGGCAGATCGAGGAAGCCTTCGACGTGCGCATCACCCGCCGCGGCGACACCTTCGGCATCGAAGGTCCGGCTGCCGCCGCCCGGCGCGCGCAGCAGGCGCTGAAGCATTTCCACGAGCGCGCGGACCAGCCGCTGTCGCTCGACGACGTCCAGCTCGGCCTGGTCGAACTCAAGGCGGGCCCGGCCGCCAGCAGTGTCGACGGGGTCGCGGACGAACCGCCGGCGCCGGTGCTGCACACGCGGCGCAGCGACCTGCAGGGCCGCACGCCGCGCCAGCGCGAATACCTGCGCAACATCCTGTCGCACGACATCACCTTCGGCCTGGGACCGGCCGGCACCGGGAAGACCTACCTCGCCGTCGCCTGCGCCGTCGACGCGCTCGAACGCGACGCGATCAAGCGCATCGTGCTGACGCGCCCGGCGGTGGAAGCCGGCGAACGCCTCGGCTTCCTGCCCGGCGACCTCGCGCAGAAGGTCGATCCCTACCTGCGGCCGCTGTACGACGCACTGTACGACCTGCTCGGCTTCGAGCGCACCAACCGCATGTTCGAGAAGCAGGCGATCGAGATCGCGCCCCTCGCCTACATGCGCGGTCGCACGCTGAACCACTCGTTCATCATCCTCGACGAAGCGCAGAACACGACGCCGGAGCAGATGAAGATGTTCCTCACGCGCATCGGTTTCGGTTCGCGCGCGGTCGTCACCGGCGACACGACGCAGATCGACCTGCCGAAGGGCCAGGCATCGGGGCTGATCGAGGCGCGGCGCATCCTTGCCCGCGTGCGCGGGCTCGCCTTCACCGATTTCGACAGTTCCGACGTCGTTCGCCACCCGCTCGTCGCACGCATCGTCGATGCCTACGAAGCCGCCGCCGATGGCGGCTGAAAGCAGGGCACGCCCACGTCTTTCGCTGTCGGTGCAACTCGGCGCAGCGCTCGACGAACTGCCCGTCCCGCGCGCGCGGCTGCGCCGCTGGGTGGCCGCCGCGATCGAGTCCGACGCGCAGATCGTCCTGCGCTTCGTCGACGCGCGCGAGGCGCGCGCCCTGAACGCCGCGTACCGCGGGCGCGACTACCCGACGAACGTGCTCACCTTCCCGTACGAGGACGCCGACTGCGTTCACGCGGACATCGCGCTTTGCCTGCCGGTGGTGCTGCGCGAGGCGCGCGAGCAGCGAAAGACGCCCGCCGCGCATCTCGCGCACCTGGTCGTGCACGGCGTGCTGCACGCGAGCGGATACGAGCACGACACCGAAGGCGGCGCGGCGGCGATGCAGCGGCGCGAAAGCGAGTTGATGCACCGTTTTCGCCTGCCCGATCCGTGGCGCTGACCGCGCCCCGGCCCTGCCGCGGAACGTTTGCCCCTGCGAAAGGCGATCGGGTATCCTGCACGGAACGCAACTCCGTTTCCCCCCGCATGTCCGACGGCCCACAGGGCACCGATCACCGAAAACCCTTGCTGGAACGACTCGCGGCCCTGCTGCTGCGAGTCCCCGAAGATCGGGAGCAACTGCTCGATCTGCTCAGACAGGCGCACGAACGTGCGCTGCTCGACGCCGAAGCGATGGCAATGATCGAAGGCGTCCTGCAAGTCTCGGAGCTCACTGCGCGCGACATCATGGTTCCGCGCGCCGAGATGGACGTGGTCCACATCGCGCAGGCGCCGGATACCTTCCTGCCCAAGGTGATCGAGAGCGGTCACTCGCGCTTCCCGGTCGTCGAAGGCGACCGCGACAACGTCGTCGGCATCCTCGACGCCAAGTCCCTGCTGCGACTGTGCGCGCGCCCCGAAATCAGCGTGCACGAACTGCTGCAGCCGGCGCTGTTCATACCGGAATCGAAGAAGCTGAACGTGCTGCTGCGCGACCTGCGCACGCAACGCGCCCATCTTGCGATCGTCGTCGACGAATACGGCGGAACCGCCGGGCTCGTCACGCTCGAGGACGCGATCGACCACCTGGTCGCCGACCTCGACGACGACTTCGCGATCGACACCGACGACGACATCGTGCGGATCGAGCCCGCGGCCAACGGCGCGCTGCGCCATCGCGTCCGCGCGAGCACCCGCATCGACGCGTTCAACGAGGCGATGGGCACGAAGCTGCCCACGCAGGGCGAGACGATCGGCGCGCTGCTCGGCGAGCATCTCGGTCGTGCGCCGCGGCGCGGCGAGCGCATCCAGGTCGGCGCAATCCGCTTCGAGGTGCTGCGAGCCGACGCCACGCAGGCGCTGCTGCTGCGCACCGAGCGCCTGCCGGGTAGCGTCTCCGCGGCGACGCCCGCGGCAGCGGCACCGGCGGTCCCCGCGGCCGCCGTTCCCGCCGCGACGCCGAGCGTTGCTGCGCCCGCCGCGGCCTCGGCCGCCGGCACTGCATCCGCCACCGCACCGACCGCCCTCGGTGCCGAGCAAGCCGCCGCCCAGGCCCTCGCATTCGACGCGCACGCCGCCATGAGCGCGCCCGGCGCGAAGATGCGGCGCGCGAAACGCGCCGGAACCACCGTCGCGCACGGCAGTTGAACGCGCCCGCGCGCGGACGACGCGCCGCGCCGATCGCGCTGGCGCTCGTCGCCGGACTCGTGCAGGCGGCGAGCTTCTGGCCCTTCGAGGCGTGGTGGCTGCAGCTCGCCGCGCTCGCGACGCTCGTCGTGCTGGTGCTGCGCGAGCCCGCGCGCGGCCTCCTGCTCGGCTTCGTCTTCGGGATCGCCTGCTTCGTCGCCGGCGTCTCCTGGCTCTACGTGAGCATGCACCGCTACGGCGGCATGCCTGCGGTGCTCGCCGCGCTCGCGCTGCTGCTGTTCGCCGCCTATCTCGCCGGCTTCGTCGCGATCGTCTGCGCGATCCTCGCGCGCCTGGACTCCGCGCTGCGCGCGCGTGAAGCGCGGCCGCTCGCCCGCGCCGCGGCGCTCGCACTGCTCTTCGCCGGCGCGTGGACGCTCGCCGAGATGCTGCGCGGCTGGCTCTTCACCGGATTTCCGTGGCTCGCGATCGGCTACGCGCACGTCGACGGACCGCTCGTCGCCTTCGCACCGCTGCTCGGGGTCTACGGCGTGTGCCTGCTCGCGGCGCTCGTCGCCTTCGGCATCGCGCTCGTCGCCGGCGGCCTGCCCGGAAGCAGCGGACGCCCGCGCACGGCGCGCATCTTCGGCGCGGGCCTCGCCGCGCTGCCGCTGGCCGCCGGCCTCGCGCTGGCGACGCTCGACTGGGCCTCGCCGCAGGGGGCGCCGCTGCGCGTGCGGCTGCTGCAGGGCAACGTCGCGCAGGACCTGAAGTTCGACGCACGGCGCAGCCTCGAGGCGATGTACTGGTACGCGAACGAGGTGCTGCGCGGCGACGCGCCGCTCACGGTGCTGCCGGAAACCGCGTGGACGATGCCGTGGTCGCGCACGCCGCAGGACGTGCACGAAGCGATCGTCTTCCACCTGCAGAAGACCGGCACCGCGGTCGCGATCGGCATGCCGCTGCTCGACGACGAGCACGAGGCGAGCGACGGCGCCACGCGGTCGCTGACGAACAGCGTCGGCGTCATCGACGCGAGCGGCGAGATCGCCTGGCGCTACGACAAGCGCCACCTCGTCCCCTTCGGCGAGTTCGTGCCCTTCGGCTTCGGCTGGTTCGTCGACCTGATGCGCATCCCGCTCGGCGACTTCGCCCGCGGCGCGCCGCGCCAGCGACCGCTGTGGATCGGCGGACAGCGGGTCGCCTTCGACATCTGCTACGAGGACCTGTTCGGCGAGGAACTGGCCGAGCAGGTTCGCGGCGGCGCGACGATCCTCGTCAACGTCAGCAACATCGCCTGGTTCGGCGACTCGCACGCGCTGCCGCAGCACCTGCAGATCGCGCGCATGCGTGCGATCGAGCTCGCGCGCCCGATGCTGCGCTCGACGAACACCGGCGTCACCGCGGCGATCGACGCCCGCGGCCGCGTGCTCGGGAAGCTGCAGCCGTACACGTCGGGCGTGCTCGAGATCGAAGTCCAGGGCACCGACGGAGCGACCCCCTACGCGCGCTTCGGCAACCTGCCGATCGGCGTGCTGGCGCTCGGCTTGGTCGCCGTCGCCGGCGCATCGCTGCGCAGCACGCCACGCGGCGCGCAGCGTCGCGGCGATCGAACCCGCTAGAATGGCCGTTTTCGACGCCGCAACGGCGCCATGCTCAGCTTCCAGCAACTGATCCTGCGCCTGCAACAATATTGGGACCGCCAGGGCTGCGCACTGCTGCAGCCCTACGACATGGAGGTCGGCGCAGGCACCTTCCATACCGCGACCTTCCTGCGTGCGATCGGTCCGGAACCGTGGCGCGCGGCCTACGTGCAGCCGTCGCGCCGGCCGAAGGACGGGCGCTACGGCGAGAACCCCAACCGGCTGCAGCACTACTACCAGTACCAGGTCGTGCTCAAGCCGTCGCCGGTCGACATCCTCGATCGCTATCTCGGCTCGCTGCAGGCGATCGGCGTCGACACCTCGGCCAACGACGTGCGCTTCGTCGAGGACGACTGGGAGTCGCCCACGCTGGGAGCGTGGGGTCTCGGCTGGGAAGTCTGGCTCAACGGCATGGAAGTCACGCAGTTCACCTACTTCCAGGAAGTCGGCTCGCTGCGATGCCAGCCGATCACCGGCGAGATCACCTACGGGCTCGAGCGCATCGCGATGTACCTGCAGGGCGTCGAAAGCGTCTACGACCTGCAATGGACCGACGGCATCAGCTACCGCGACGTCTTCCACCAGAACGAGGTGGAGCAGTCGGCGTACAACTTCGAGCACGCGGACGTCGCACGGCTGTTCCGCCACTTCGAGGACCACGAGCGCGAGGCGATGCACCTGATCGAGGCCGGGCTCGCGCTGCCGGCGTACGAGCGCGTGCTCGACTGCTCGCACACCTTCAACCTGCTCGACGCGCGCGGCGCGATCTCGGTCACCGAGCGCGCCGCCTACATCGGCCGCGTGCGCCGGCTCGCGCGCGCCGTCGCGCAGGCGTACTACGAGTCGCGCGAGCGGCTCGGCTTCCCGATGCTCGAAACCGTTCGCGATGTCGCCTGATCCGCGCGACTCGTCCGCGGCGCCCCGCGCGTCGCAACCCGCCGCCGGCGCCCGCGCGCCGCTGCTCGTCGAGCTGCTTACCGAGGAGCTGCCGCCGAAGGCGCTCGAGCGGCTCGGCGCCGCCTTCGCCGACGGCCTGGCGAAGTCGCTGCGCGCACGCGGGCTGGTCGATGTCGATGCGCGCGTCGAAGGCTTCGCGACGCCGCGCCGGCTCGCGGTGCGCATCGACGGCGTCGCGGCGCAGGCGAGCGACCGCCGCGTGGAGACGAAGGGCCCGTCGGTGAAGATCGGCCTCGACGCCACCGGCGAGCCGACGCAGGCGCTGCTCAAGTGGGCGCAGAAGCTCGACGCGCCGCTCGACGCGCTCGAGCGCGCGAGCGACGGCAAGCAGGACGTCTTCTGGTACCGCAGCACGGTTCCCGGTGAATCGCTCGCGCAGGCGATCGGCCCGGCGCTCGACGAAACGCTCGCCGCGCTGCCGATCCCGAAGACGATGCAGTACCAGCTCGCCGACGGACGCACGACCGTCTCGTTCGTGCGCCCCGCGCACGGGCTCGTCGTCCTGCACGGCACGCAGGTGCTCGACGTGTCGGTGCTCGGCCTGGCCGCCGGACGCAGCACGCGCGGCCATCGCTTCCAGTCGGAGGGCGAGATCGAGATCGACGACGCGCTGCGCTACGAGGAGAGGCTCGCCACCGCCGGTCGCGTCGTCGCCTCCTTCGATGCACGCCGCACGCGCATCGAATCGATGCTGCGCGAACGCGCCGCGCAGCACGACGCATCGCTCGGCGACGAGGCGCAGGTCGCGCCGCTGCTCGACGAGGTCACCGCGCTCGTCGAATGGCCTGCCGTCTACGTCGGCGAGTTCGAGCGCGCGTTCCTGCAGGTGCCGCAGGAGTGCCTGATCCTCACGATGCGCACGAACCAGAAGTATTTTCCGCTGTTCGATCGCGCGGGACGCCTGCTGCCCCGCTTCCTCATCGTCTCCAACATGGAGGTCGACGACGCGCGCTCGATCGTGGCGGGCAACGAGCGCGTCGTTCGCCCGCGGCTGGCCGACGCGCGCTTCTTCTTCGACGTCGATCGCAGGACGCCGCTCGCGAGCCGCGTCGACGAGCTGTCGAACGTCGTCTACCACGCGAAGCTCGGCACGCAGGCCGAGCGCACCGAACGCGTGCGGCGCATCGCCCGCGGCGTCGCATCGGCGATCGGCGCGAACGTCGAGCGCGCCGATCGCGCGGCGCTGCTCGCCAAGGCCGACCTGCTCACCGGGATGGTCGGCGAGTTCCCCGAGCTGCAGGGCGTGATGGGCGGGTACTACGCGCAGCACGACGGCGAGGACGACGCGGTCGCGCAGGCGATCGTCGAGCAGTACAGCCCCCGCTTCGCCGGCGACGCCTTGCCGTCCAGCGAAACCGGCACCGTGCTCGCGCTCGCCGACAAGCTCGAGACCCTCGCCGGCCTGTTCGGAATCGGACAGCAGCCCAGCGGCGACAAGGACCCGTTCGCGCTGCGCCGGCACGCGCTCGGCGTGGTGCGCATGCTGGTCGAGAAGTCGCTGCCGGTGCCGCTCGACGCGCTCGTCGCCGCCGCCTTCGATGCCTTCGACGAGCGCGTCGAACGCGCGAACGACGCCCTCGTCGAGTTCCTGTTCGAGCGCCTGTCGGGCTACCTGCGCGAGGCCGGCTTCTCCGCCCACGAGATCGCCGCCGTGCTCGACCTGCGGCCGATGCAGCTCGCCAGCGTTCCCGCCCGCCTGAACGCGGTGCGCTCGTTCTCGGGCCTTCCCGAGGCGGAGGCGCTCGCGGCGGCGAACAAGCGGATCGCCAACATCCTGCGCAAGGCGCCGGAAGTCTCCGACGCGCCGGTCGACCGCGCGCTGCTCGTCGAGCCCGCGGAACGCGCCCTCGCCGAGTGCGTCGATGCACTCGCGCCGGCGGCCGACGAGCGCATGCGCGACGGCGACTGGTTCGGCGCGATGAGCGTGATGGCCGGCGCACGCGACGCCGTCGACCGCTTCTTCGACGAGGTGATGGTGATGGCAGACGATGTACGGCTGCGCGCGAACCGGCTGTCGCTGCTCGCCGCGCTGCGCGCGCTGATGAACCGCGTCGCCGACATCTCGAAGCTCGGCTGACACATCGACCCTTGCACGCGCTCCGGCTGTGAAGCTGATCGTCCTCGACCGCGACGGCGTCATCAACCACGACAGCGACGCCTACATCAAGAGCCCCGACGAATGGCGCCCGCTGCCCGGGAGCCTCGAGGCGATCGCGCGACTGGGAAAGGCCGGCTATCGCATCGTCGTCGCGACCAACCAGTCGGGCATCGCGCGCAAGCTGTTCGACGTCGCCACGCTCGGCGCGATCCACGCGAAGATGCATCGTGCCGTCGAGGAGGCGGGCGGACGCATCGAGGCGATCTTCTTCTGCCCGCACGGCCCGGACGAAGGCTGCGCCTGCCGCAAGCCGCGCTCCGGCCTGTTCGACGAGATCCTGATGCGCTTCCAGGTCGCGACGACCGACGTGCACGCGATCGGCGACCAGCTGCGCGACCTGCAGGCCGCGCACGCGGCCGGATGCCGGCCGGTGCTCGTGCTCACCGGCAAGGGACGCGCCACGCTCGCTGCCGGCGGGCTGCCGCCGGCGACCGTCGTGCGCGTCGACCTCGCCGCGGTCGCCGCCGAGCTCGCTCCATGAGCGTGCTGCGCTCGACGCTGTTCCACGCACTGCAGCTCTTCTCCGTCGTCCCGTATGCCCTGATGTGCCTGCTGTGGGCGCCGCTGCCGCGCTACACGCGGTACCGGCTCACGCTCGGCTGGCCGCGGCTCGTGATCCGTTGCGCGCGCAACCTCGTCGGCATCGACTACCGCGTGCTCGGTGCAGAGCACCTGCCGCACGAACCGGTGATCGTGCTGTCGAAGCACCAGTCGACGTGGGAGACGCTGTTCTATCCCGTCTGGATGCCGCGCGAGCTGTGCTACGTTTTCAAGCGCGAACTGCTTTGGCTGCCGTTCTTCGGCTGGGGCATCGGCCTGCTCGACATGATCCACATCGACCGACGTCGCGGAGCGCTCGCCTTCGAGCAGCTCGAACGCGAAGGCGCGATCCGCCTGGCGCAAGGCCGCTGGATCGTCCTGTTCCCGGAAGGCACGCGCACGCGCCCCGGCGAGCGCGCGCGATACAAGACGGGCGGATCCAGGCTCGCCGTTCGCACCGGAGTTCCCGTCCTGCCGGTGGCGGTGAACTCGGGCGAGTACTGGCCGCGCCGCGCGTTCCTGCTGCGGCCGGGAACGATCACCGTGTCGATCGGCAAGCCGATCGCGAGTACCGGCAAGACCGCCGAGGCGCTGGCCGCCGAAGTCGAGGACTGGATCGAGAACGAGATGCAACGAATCAGCCCCCATCTCTACCCGCCGGCGGCCGCGCCGCTGCGTCGATGACGGCACGCGGCAAGACCGGTCGACGCGCGCCTGCGCCCCCCGTCGAACCGGGCCGGCAGTTGAGCCTTCCGCTGTTCGACCCGCTGCACGCGCCGATCGTTGCGCGCCGGGGCAGCACCCCCGCAGGCGGCTCGATCCGCGTCGCGCGGCTGTGCGAGCAGTGGCTGCAATACGAGCTGCGCCGCTCGCGGCGACGCACGATCGGCTTCGTCATCGACGAGCGCGGCCTGCGGGTCACGGCGCCGCGCTGGGTGTCGGTGAACGAGGTCGAATCGGCGCTGCAGGCGAAGGCGCGCTGGGTCGTGCGCAAGCTCGCCGAATGGCGCGCCCACCAGGCGCGGCGCGACCGCCTGAGCGTGCGCTGGGAGCACGGCGCGCCGCTGCGCTACCTGGGCGAGACGCTCACGCTGTGCGTCGCCGAGAACGCGCGGCGCACCGAGCGCATCGGCGACCGGCTGGTCGTCGGGCTGCCGGCGCAGGCGCGCGCCGAGCAGCTGAAGGACCGCGTCCAGTGCTGGCTGCAGGCGCGGGCGCGCGAGGTCTTCGCCGAGCGCATCGAGTGGTTCGGCCTGCGCCACGGCTTCACGCCGCGACGCTGGGCGCTGTCGTCCGCGCGCACGCGCTGGGGCAGCTGCAGTGCGGACGGATCGATCCGGCTGAACTGGCGGCTCGTGCATTTCCCGCCCGACATCGTCGACTACGTGATCGCGCACGAGCTCGCGCACCTGCGCGAGCTGAACCACGGCACGCGCTTCTGGGAGATCGTCGGCCACCTGTTCCCCGAATACGAGCGGGCACGCGCGTGGCTGCGCGACTTCCCCGAGGACACGCCGCCGCGCTGAGCGGCGCACCGTCACCGAGACCCGACGAGGAGGGCGACCGATGAGGATCCTGCACACGATGCTGCGCGTAGGCGACCTGCAGCGCTCGATCGACTTCTACACCAGGGTGATGGGCATGCGCGTGCTGCGCACCACCGATCGTCCGCAGCAGGGCTACTCGCTCGCTTTCGTCGGCTACGGCGACGAGTCCACCGACGCGGTGCTCGAGCTCACGTGGAACCACGGCGTCGATCGGTACGAGCTCGGCACCGCGTACGGGCACATCGCGATCGAGGTCCGCGACGCAGCCGATTCCTGCGAACGCATTCGCGCGGCCGGCGGCAAGGTGGTGCGCGACGCCGGGCCCGTGCAAGGCGGCTCGACGGTGATCGCCTTCGTCGAGGATCCGGACGGCTACCGGATCGAGCTCATCGAGCGTCCGGAAGCGCCCGCCGTCTCGCGCTGATCGTCGTCGGCGCCGGCGGCGATCGCGCGCGCATCGCCCACGCCGCCCCACAGCAGGCACGCCGCGAGCAGCCAGGCACCGGCCTCCACCGCGTGCACGGCGAGCGCGCCGCCGGGCCGCGGCAGCAGCACGGCGCGCGCGCCGAGCAGCGCCGACGGAACCAGCACGGTGAGCACGAGCGTCGCGACGAAGTACAGCCGCTCGCGCAGGCGGTGCACTTCGCGCAGCCCGGTTTCGCGCGCGACGCGCAGCGAGGCCAGCGCGACGATCGTCATCGACGCCGCCAGCAGCGGCACGCCGATCACGAGCATCGCGAAGCGCAGGGTCCACCGTGCTTCACCCGGATCGAGCATCGTGGAAGCCAACGAAGCGGCGAGCAATACGACGCTCAACAGGAACGACGTCTCGCAACTCGCCTGCAGAACCCGCAGCACGAACGTGCGCGGCCGCCGCGCCGGATGCGCGGTGGGGGTGCCGGACATGGCGCTGCCTCCCGCTGGCCGTGCTTTCCCTCCAGCGCGACGACTGTGCGCCGTTTCGCGGTGAGCGTCAACGAAGGCGCGCCGCCTGCGGCGCCCGTGCGGCGCAGCTGTCCGCGATCGACAGCCACGCGGGCACGTCGATCTGCTCGGGTCGCAGCGTCGGATCGAGCGCAGGGCGCGCAACGCCCCGCGCATCGAGCCAGGGCAGCAGCGTCGTACGGATCATCTTGCGCCGCTGCGCGAAGGCCGCGGCGAGCACCTCCTGCAGCGGCGCCGGGTCGCGTGCGAGCGCCGCGCGCCGCACGCGCATGCGGACGACCGACGAGTCGACCTTCGGCGGCGGCTCGAAAGCGGACGGCGGGACGTCGAACAGCCGCTCGACCTCGTAGAACGCCTGCATCAGCACCGACAGCCTGCCGAAATCGCGCGTCGACGGATGCGCGACGATGCGATCGACGACCTCGCGTTGCAGCATGAAGTGCTGGTCTTCGATCTGCGCGCGGAAGTCGAGCAGCCGCACGAGCAGCGGACTCGAGACGTTGTACGGGAGGTTGCCGACCACGCGCAGCCGTCGCGTGCCGGATCCGACGAGTTCGCCGAAATCGAAGCGCAGCGCGTCGGCTTCGTGCAGTGTCAGGCGCTGCGGCGCGTAACGCGCACGCAGCCGCGCCGCGAGGTCCCGGTCGATCTCGACGGCGTGCAGGTGGCCGACGCGCTCGAGCAGCGCGCGCGTCAGCGCGGCGAGGCCGGGGCCGATCTCGACGAGGAGATCCTCGTCGCGCGCACCGATCGCGTCGACGATCGCGTAGACGACCGATTCGTCGGCCAGGAAATGCTGTCCGAAGCGCTTGCGCGCGCGATGCCCGCCGCGTTCAGCGCCCGTCCTCACCGTTCATCGGAGCGTTGCGCGGACATCGCGAAACGGTCGAGCTTGTACTCGACGTAGGTGCGGTCGCGCAGCTGGCGCAGCCAGTCGTCGTAGTTCTCCTCTATGCGTCGCTCGCGCAATGCCTGGCGCGCCTGCTGGCGCAGGCGGTCGGGAGAGCTCTCGTCGGTGCGTCGCTCGACGACCTGGATCAGGTGCACGCCGAACGGCGTCCGGATGGGTTCGCTGAGCGCCCCGGGCGCCAGGGCGTTCATCGCGCGCTCGAACTCCGGAACGGTGTCGCCGGGATAGATCCAGCCGAGGTCGCCACCGCGCCCTGCGCTGCCGTCGACCGAGTACTGCCGCGCGAGCTCGGCGAAATCGCCGGTGCCCGCCTCGACGCGCTGCTTGATCTCGCGCAGCCTGCGGATCGCCTCGTCCTCGCCGACGACCTCGTTCGGCCGGATCAGGATGTGCCGCGCATGCGTCTGCACGACCGGCCGGCCGGCGGCAACGGGCATCGACTGGCTGCGCCGGTCGACGAGCTTGAGCACGTGGAAGCCGGCCGGGCTGCGCAGCACCGACGAGACGCCGCCGGGATTCAGCGGCGCGACCGCATCGACGAACAGCTGCGGCAGCCGGTCGGGCGTGCGCCAGCCGAGCGTGCCGCCGGACATCGCTTCGGGCGCGTCGGAGAAAGCGGCGGCGAGTCGGCCGAAATCGGCGCCGGCCTGCAGCTGCCGGACGATCTCCTCGGCACGCAGCCGCTGCCGCTCGATGTCGTCGGCGCTCGCTCCCTCGGGCAACCGCAGCAGGATCTGCGCCACCTGCAGCTCGCTGTCGCCGGCGGCGCCGCCCCCGGACTGTGCCGCGAGGAAGGCGTCGACGTCGGCGTCGCTGATCTGGATCCTGCTGTCGATCTCGCGCTCGCGCAGCCGCTGGCGCACCATCTGCCCGCGCACTTCCTCGCGGAACTGCTCGAAATCGATTCCCTGCCGGCCCAGCCGGTCGCGCAGCTGCGAGGGCGTCAGCCCGTTCTCGGTCGCGATCGCCCCGAGCGCACGTTCGAGCTGGATGTCGTCGATGCGCAGCCCGGAGTCGCGTGCGAGCTGCATCTGTGCGCGGTCGACGATCATGCGCTCGAGCACCTGGCGTTCGAGCACCTCGGGCGGCGGAGCCTGGATGTTCTGCTCGCGCAACTGGCGTTCGACGAGCAGCACCTGCTGCTGCAGCTCGTGCTCGGTGATGGCTTCGCTGTTGACGACCGCGGCGATGCGGTCGATCTGCACCGGCGCGACCGATTGCGCGGCGGCGAACGGGATCACGAAGGCGGCTGCCAGCGAGGCAGCCACGTGGAGGAGGAATCGGGAAGGCATCACTCGTAGCCGAAGTAGCGCGACGGCAGCCCGGGCGGATCGGTGGGCAGGCGGTAGCCCGGGATATTCCGGCGCAATATACCAAAGGGATCGGAACCGAGTCGCGCCAGTCCCTTGAGTTCCAGCTGGATGAAGAACGCCGTCGTCGTGCGCCCGAGCGCCGTGCGGAAGCGCTGCAGGACGAAGCGCGTGCCCCAGCAGCACGAGTCGTACTCGAAGCCGAGCACCGACTCGATCACGCCGCGCTCGTTGGGCACGCCGCTGATCGGGTCGCGGCCTTCTTCCAGGAAGGAGTAGTTCAGTCGCGCAAGCGCGACCCAGCGCGGCGCGACCGGCCAGCGCAGCGACGAATCGAACTGTCCGATCTCGTCGCGCCGATAGCGAAGGCCGACGTTCAGGATGCGCCCGTCGGGCGGCAGATAGCGCCACAGCGCCGTGTATCGCGGCACGTCGCCGTCGCGGACGCTGTACTGCAGGCCGGCGTCGAAGCTCTGGTGCCGGCCGAGCTCCCCGGAAGCGGCGAGCAGGACGTCCGAGCGTTCGTCGGTGCGCGGCTGCACCCCGGGGATCGACACGCGCTGCGGGGAGAAGTGGATGCGCTGTCCGATCGCGAAGCGGAAGCGCTCGGCGCCGGTGGCCGGGTCGATGAGTCGCGAGACCGCTGCCGCCGTCAGCTGGTTCACGTCGGCGACCCGGTCGTAGCCGACGAAGGTGTTCTCGGAGAAGAGCTGGGCGAAGTTGAAGTCGGCCACCGTGGTGTCGTACACGGGCAGGTCCGACTGGTCGCGAAACGGCGTGCGCGCATAGAACAGCCGCGGCTCGAAGGTCTGCGTCACGTCGCGTCCGAAGAAGCGCGTCGGGCGCTCGAAGACGAGCCCGCCGTCGATCGAGAAGGTCGGCACCACGCTGCTTTCGGTCCGGCCGAACGCGCCGCCGACGCCGCTGTCGATCTGGTAGTTCGCAAGGTGCAGCTGCGCCTTCGGCACCACGAACCAGCCGGGCCGCACGATCGGATAGCTGAGCTGCGGATTGGCGACGCTGCGCCAGCCTTCGGGCATCGACGCGGCAGGCGCGCGGAAATAGGTCGCGTCGAGAACCGTGTCGACGTCGAAGCCGCGCGCATCGCGCACGACGTTGCGCAGCTGCAGCTGCGGAACCCGCTCGTAGGGTCCCGGACGCGCGTCGAGGATCGACTGCCACGTCTGCACGCTGACCAGTGCCGTCCAGTCGTTCGGCAGCGAGCGCGCCGCCGAGAACACGCGCGGCAGCAGGCGCTCCGAGCTCGAGACGATCGAACGGCCGTAGTCGACGAAGTAGTTGTCGTCGGAGACGCCGCGCACGTTCCAGCCGCCCGACCAGCCGCCCCAGTTGCTGAACGTGTTGTTCAGCTGGAAGAAATAGCGGCTGCTGTTCGTGACGCGGTCGTCGGGATTCCACTCGACGGCCGCGTCTCCGTAGAAGCTGCGTTGCAGGTAGCGGAACTCGGCGCCCACCTGCAGTCCGCGCCGCGTGCTGACGCGCGGGTAGAGCGTCAGGTCGCGGTTGGGTGCGATGTTCCAGTAATAGGGCACGACGACGTCGACGCCGGAGCGCGACGTGACCGACACGGACGGCGGCAGGAACCCGCTGCGTCGCCTGTCGCTCAGCGGAAACGCGAAGACCGGCGCGGCGAGGATCTTCACGCCCTTGAAATACAGGCTGGCGAAGCGCCCGGTGCCCTCGTCCTCTTCCTGGTCGAGCGTCATCGTCTCGGCGAGCAGGATCCAGTCGGGGTCGTCGAACTGGCAGGTCGTGTAGCTCGCCTCGCGCAGCCGCATGCGGTCGGGACCGAGGAACTCGATGCGTTCGGCGTTGCCCCGGCCGTCGTAGGCGGCGAGGTAGTAGGTGGGCGATTCGAACCAGCCGGTGTTCGCGTCCAGCTTGAGCGCCAGCTCCGGACCGACGAAGACGTTGCCTTCGCGCGTGACGCGCACCCGCCCGGCAGCGAGCACTTCGTCGTCGGCCTGGTAGTACGTGAGGCGGTCGGCACGCACGACCGACCCGGCCCGGCGCACTTCGGCGTTGCCCATGAGCGTCGTGTCGCGATCGACGCGACCGAAGAGGCGGTCGCCGCTGCCGAAGACCGGCCTGCCCTCGGTGATCTGCGCGCGCGCTTCGGACAGGACGGGGTCGAGCTTGAGCGGGAAGGCGCCCGGGACTTCCTGTGCCGTCGCGCTGCCGGCCACGAGCAGCGGCGGCAGCAGCAGGCGAGCGAGCGGGAAACGGATTCGGGGCCGGCGCATTCGTCGGGAGCAGGACCGGGTTCGGCGAGTGCCGGGCAAGCGAGGCGCGGCAGGAAGGCGGCCTCGTGCAGCGACCCCTCGACTATTATACGGACTGCCTCGCGGCGCGCACGCGCCCTCGTCCGGAGTCGCATCGATCGAACCCCCACGCACGCAGCCGCACGAAGATCGTCGTCTCGCCGAACTCCGCAACTGGCTCGTCACGCTCGCGCCACGGTACGCGCTGGCGCTCGAGACGATCCGCCCGGCCTCGAACGACGCGAGCTTCCGCCGCTATTTCCGCATCGACGCCGAGCACGCGGGCCGACCCGCCGAGGGCGCGCGCGGGCCGACCGGGCCGGGAAGCGAGTCGCCCGCGCCGGCGAGCGTCGTCGCGATGGACGCACCGCCGCCGATGGAAGACTGCGCACCCTTCGTCCGCGCGGCCGCGGTGCTGGCGCAGGCAGGCGTGCACGTGCCGCGCGTACTCGCCGCGGACCTCGATCGCGGCTTCCTGCTGCTCGAGGATTTCGGCTCGACCACCTACCTGCAACGCCTGCAGGAATGCGCCGGCGACGACGCCCGCGTCGACGCGCTGATGCGCGACGCCACCGAAGCGCTCGTGCGCATGCAGGCGGCGAGCCGCGCCGGCGTCTTTCCCCCCTACGACCGCGCGCTGCTCGCGCGCGAGCTCGACCTCTATCCCCAGTGGTACGTCGCGCAGCACCGCGGCATGTCGCTCGACGATGCGGCACGCGCCACGCTGCACGACGCCTTCGAACGGCTGCTCGCGAACAACCTCGCGCAGCCGCGGGTGTTCGTGCATCGCGACTGGCACTCGCGCAACCTGATGGTGCTGCCGGGCGAAGCCAATCCCGGCGTGCTCGACTTCCAGGACGCGGTGTACGGGCCGCTCAGCTACGACCTCGTCTCGATGCTGCGCGACGCCTACCTCGAATGGCCCGAGGAGCGCCAGATCGACTGGGCGGTGCGCTACTGGCAGGCGGCACGCGCGCGCGGCTTGCCGGTGGCCGCCGACTTCGGCGAGTTCTACCGCGACTTCGAATGGATGGGCCTGCAGCGCCACCTGAAGGTGCTCGGCATCTTCGCGCGCCTGTACCACCGCGACGGCAAGGACCGCTACCTGGCGGACCTGCCGCTCGTCCTGTCGTACGCGTTGCGCACCGCGCGGCGCTATCGCGAGTTCGACGCGCTCGTGCGGCTCCTCGAACGCGTGGAGGCGCACGGCGGTGCCGTGCACGGCGACGCGACGCGCGGCATCGGCTACTCGTTCTAGTGTCGGCTTCCGTGCGTGCGATGCTGCTGGCCGCCGGACGCGGCGAACGGATGCGCCCGCTCACCGACGCCTGCCCGAAACCGCTGCTGCGCGTCGGCGGCCGCATGCTGATCGAGTGGCACCTGCTCGCGCTGGCGCGCGCCGGCATCGCCGAGGTCGTCGTCAACCACGCGCACCTGGGCGCGCAGATCGAGCAGGCACTCGGCGACGGCGCGCGCTGGAAGCTGAGGATCCGCTATTCGCCCGAGGGCGAGGCGCTCGAGACCGCGGGCGGCATCGCGCGCGCGCTGCCGCTGCTCGGCGACGCGCCCTTCGTCGTCGCCGCCGCCGACGTGTACACCGATTTCGACTACGCCCGCGCGCACTCGATCGCGCAGCGGATGCGCAGCGACGACCTCCTCGCCTGGTGCGTGCTCGTGCCCAACCCGGCGCACCACCCCGGCGGCGACTTCGGGCTGCACGACGGCCGACTGCTCGCCGAGGGCGAGCCGCGGTACACGTTCAGCGGCATCGGCGTGTACCGGGCGGCGCTCTTCGACGGCGTCGACCCGACGCGCAAGGCGCCGCTCGCGCCGCTGCTGCGGGCCGCCGCGACAGCCGGCCGTGCAGGCGGCGAACGGCACGACGGCCGCTGGATCGACGTGGGCACGCCGCAGCGGCTCGAGGCGCTGGATGCACAATTGCAGGCGAGCCGCGGCTGACGGCATGCGCACACGGCGAGCGGCATCGCCGACGTCGACAGGAAAGGAGATGCAGGAACACGCGAAACGCAGGCAACGGGTGATCGACGCGATGCGCGCCGACGGCGGCGGCGTCGCCGTCGTGTGCACCGGAGCCGAAGTGATCCGCAACCGCGACAGCGAGTATCCGTATCGCACCGACAGCTACTTCCGCTACCTGAGCGCGTTCCCCGAGCCGCAGGCGGCGATCGTGCTGGTCGCGGGCGAGGACGCCGACGAGTCGATCCTCTTCTGCCGCCAGAAGAACGAGGAGCGCGAGACCTGGGACGGATTCCGCTACGGCCCGGCCGCGGCCGCCGAGCGCTTCGGCTTCGACCGCGGCGTGCCGATCGACTCGCTCGACGAGGAAATGGCGAAGCTGCTCGCGAACCGCCCCGCGCTGTGGCATGCGCTCGGCTCGAGCGAGGCGCTCGACGCCTCGGTGCGGCGATGGCTGGCCGCGGTGCGCGCGCAGGCGCGTGCCGGCGTCACCACGCCAGCGCGCATGTTCGACCTGAACCGCGTGCTCGACGAGATGCGGCTCGTCAAGGACGAGCACGAGATCGCCGCGATGCGGCGCGCCGCGCGCATCTCGTCGGCCGCGCACCTGCGCGCGATGCGCGGCACGCGACCCGGCTGCCGCGAGTTCGAGATCGAAGCCGAGCTGCTGTACGAGTTCCGCCGCAACGGCGCCGATGCGCCCGCGTACGGATCGATCGTCGCGGCCGGACGCAACGCCTGCGTGCTGCACTACCGGGCGAACGACGCGGTGATGAACGAAGGCGAGCTGCTGCTGATCGACGCGGGCTGCGAGTTCGACGGCTACGCCGCCGACATCACGCGCACCTTCCCCGTGAGCGGGCGCTTCGAGGGCGCGCAACGCACGCTGTACGAGATCGTGCTCGAGGCGCAGCGTGCCGCGATCGAGACCATCCGCCCGGGCGCGCGCTTCTCCGACGCGCACGACGCCGCGGTGCGCGTGCTCGCGCAGGGCATGATCGACTGCCGCCTGATCGCAGGCCCGCTCGACGCCGCGCTCGAATCCGGCAGCTACCGCCGCTTCTACATGCACCGCACCGGGCACTGGCTCGGCATCGACGTACACGACTGCGGCGACTATCGCGAACCGACGGCGGCGTCGACGAGCGAGCCGGGAAGCCGGCCTGCCGACGGCGCAGCCGACGGGCAGGCCCCGTCGCGCATCCTCCGTCCGGGCATGGTCACCACCGTCGAGCCGGGCATCTACGTGCGCGCGGCCGACGACGTCCCCGGCGCCTTCCACGACATCGGCATCCGCATCGAGGACGACGCGCTCGTCACCGAAGAGGGCTGCGAGATCCTCACCCTCGATACGCCGAAGCGCGTCGAAGACATCGAAGCGGCGATGAACGGATGACGCAGCGCCTTCGCATCGAAGGCCGCGGTCCGGTCGCGATCGCGCTGCGCCTCTTTCTCGCCCGCCAGGGCGTCGCCTCGTCGTCGATCGCGCACGACGCGTTCGCCGAGCGCATTCCCGCCGGGCTCGCCGCCCGCGCGCTCGCGCTGTCCCTCGGCAGCACGCACCTGCTGGCGCGCATCGTCGCGCTGCCCGAATCGGCGCCGATCCGCACCGTCGACGTGTCGATCGCGCGGCGCGCCGGACGCACGCGCTTTCACGCCGCCGACCTCGACTCGCCGACGCTCGGCTGCGTCATGCGCTACGCCGCCTTGCACCGCGCGCTGTTCGAAGCGCTGCAGCAGATCGAACCGAAGTCCGCTTCCCCCCTCACAGTTCACGCTTCACCCGTCGGCGAAGGCGACGAGATCGTGATCCGCGCCGACGGCGACCCCCGTTCGCCGTCGGCGCGCACGCTGGACTTCCGCCAGACCGCCCTGCTCGCCGAAGTACTCGTCGAGCGCGACTCGCCGGGCACCGCGTTCGAGCACTTCACCGTCGAGGGTCCGCTCGCGCTGCTGCCGCTGCCCGAAGCCGGACGGCGCGCCGTCGTCTGGTGCGCCGCGCCGCAGCAGACGGCGCGCCGCGCGCAACTGCCTGCACACGACTTCGAAGCGGAACTGCTCGCCGCGTTCGGCGACACGCTCGGCGCGATCCGGCTCGCGAGCGAACGCCACCAGGCGCCGTTGCAGCGCAGGCTCGCGCAACGCGACGAGGATCCGCGCCGCGTCGCGATCGGCAATGCGGCGCAGGCCCTGCATCCGGTCGCCGGCCAGGGACTGAACCTCGGCCTGCGCGACGCCTTCGAGCTCGCGCAGTCGCTCGGCGAAGCGCACGCGCGGGGCGCGCCGCTCGAGGATGCGCTCGCGCGCTTCCGGCGCCGGCGCTTCGCCGATCGTGCCGCCACCGTCGGCGTCACCGACACGCTCGCACGACTGTTCACCTGGCCGTCGCTCGCGCCGATCCAGTCGGTCGCGTTCGACGTGCTCGACTGGGCCGCTCCGCTTCGCGATCGTTTCGCAAAGGCGTTGATGTTCGGCCTGCGGTCCGGTTGAGTGCATCTGCGCATCGTCGCGCTCGATCTTTTTCGATAGAATCGCCCTCCCGTTCGCAAGGATCGCAGTCGCGTGATGACGAGCACAGCGTTCCGGATCGGCCCGTACGCGATC